>JAAZEB010000215.1 GCA_012512505.1 Armatimonadota bacterium
ACGGCGTGGCTGGCACCGACCCGGCGGCGCTCAGCGGCGATCTGCGCCCCCTCTTTGAGAGCATCCTGCGGACGATCCCGCCGCCGTGCGTGGACCCCGCCGCGCCACTGCGCGTGCTGGTCTCTAACCTGGACTACAGCGACTACGTCGGCCGCCTGGCCATTGGGCGCGTGGTGGCCGGCACCATCCGCGTCGGGGACGCGGTGGCGGTTTGCAAGGCGGATGGCTCCCTCGAGCGCACCAAGATCACCCAGCTCTACACCTTCGAGGGCCTCAAGCGCCTGGCGGTGCCGGAGGTGGCGGCCGGCGACATCATTGCCCTGGCCGGCATCGAGGGGATCACGATTGGCGACACGGTGGCCGATCCCGAGGAACCACGCCCACTGCCGCGCATCCGGGTGGACGAGCCGACGATCGCGATGATCTTCAGCGTGAACAACTCCCCCTTCGCCGGGCGGGAAGGGCGCTACGTCACCTCGCGCAACCTGCGCGAGCGGCTGTTGAAGGAGGCGCTCTGGAACGTCTCCATCCGGGTGGAGGAGACGGACTCTCCCGACTCGTTCAAGGTGTCTGGCCGGGGCGAGCTGCAGCTTGCGATCTTGATCGAGATGATGCGGCGCGAGGGCTACGAGCTGCAGGTCTCTCAGCCGGAGGTGATCACGCGGGAGGTGGACGGCAAGACACAAGAGCCGTTCGAGCACGTCTTCGTGGATGTGCCGGATGCCTACGTCGGCGTGGTGACGGAGGCGCTGGGTTGGCGCAAGGGCCAGATGATGAAGATGGTCAACCACGGCCACGGCCGGGTGCGCCTGGAGTTCCTGGTGCCGTCGCGCGGGCTGATCGGCTTCCGCTCGGAGTTTCTGACCGACACCAAGGGCACCGGAATCCTCAACACGCTGTTTGCCCACTACGGGCCGTGGCAGGGCGCCGTGCCACGCCGTACCAACGGCGCCCTGGTAGCCGACCGTCAGGGCCTCACCTCCGCCTATGCCCTCTACAACCTCCAGGAGCGCGGCCAGCTCTTCCTCGGCCCCGGTGCGCCGGTTTACGAGGGGATGATCGTTGGCGAGAACGCCCGCCCCGGCGACTTGAACGTGAACCCCTGCAAGGAGCGCAAGGCGAGCAACATCCGTTCCAGCGTCGATCAGGAGGCAATCCGCCTGGTGCCGCCGCGGATCATGGGCCTAGACAAGGCGCTGGAGTTCATCAACGCCGACGAGCTGGTGGAGGTCACCCCGCAGTCGGTCCGCATTCGCAAGCGCGTGCTCTCGGCGCACCAGCGCCACCGCCTGGAATCCCGGGAGGCGGCGGTCAGCGGGCGTGGCTCTGGGCAATAGGCAGGCCTGCGCCTCGCCGGGCGCCCTCGGGGCCACGATCCCGGTAGGGGTGCCCGGCGGGGGCAGTGGGTTGCCAACCGATCCTCAGCGGCCGAACACGCGCGCGACGGCCAGCGCCAGCCGGGGCAGCACGCGCGAGGCCAGCACCGCCCCGGGCGCGTACTCGCCCGCGAGCGCGTAGGCGCCGCCCTCCAGCGCGTACACCTGGATGAGGCGGGCGCGTGGGTCGGCAATCCAATACTCGGGCACGCCCCCGCGCTCGTAGGCGGCGCGCTTCACCTGCCGGTCCAGGCGCCCCGTGCGGCGGGCCAGCACCTCCACCACCAGGGCAGGCGGGCCAGCAACGAGCGAGTCGGTGACGATCGCGGCGCGTTCGGCACGCACGTAGAGCAGGTCCGGCTGCACCGGCTCCGCCAGTCCCGGCAGATGCACCACCGTCGGCGCGGCCCGCAGCAAGCCATCGGGGCCACTCTCCAGGTGCTGCTCTAGCTCCCGGCCGAGGCGATGCACCACCGTCTGGTGGCTCACCGTCGGCGCGCGGGTGGTCCAGAGGATGCCGAACAGCACCTCGAAGCGACGCCCCGGCACCGGGGGAAGGCGGCAGTAATCCTCATAGCGCCATTGCCCCTGCGCCGGCCACTCTCCTTCCGGAAGCGGCGGCAGCGCCGGCCAGGTCTCTGGGGAAAGCGGCGCGGTCGTGTCCATATCGCAATCTCCGAAGGCACCTGTCACGGGAGCACCCGGGGCGGGTAGCCCGACGGGCGGGTAGTCGTTTACGGCGCCCCTGCCACCTGACACCTATCACCTGCCACCTGACACCTATCACCCATCACCTGGCTTTGGCGCCTCGCGCCGCCATCTCCTGCCTCCCCCGACCGGCTCGTCCCGCATTCCACTGGTATCAGCAAACTTTTCTTTGGCAACACAGGAACCGATGGCGAGCGGCGGGGTCCTGGGGAGAAACTGCGTGTAGATTGTTGGCGAAAGGGACTCCGGTGAGGCTTCTGGCGAGATGGACCGGTGCGGGCACGCTGGCGCTGCTTCTGATGGCCGCGCCGGCGCACGCCGGCAAGGCGCTGGTGGTGGACTGGCAGCAGGCGCTCATCTACCCGCTGAAGGACGGGCGCCCGGTGCGCGCGCCAATCGTGACGAACAACCGCGAGACGTTCACCGACAAGGATATCGGCACCTTCCGCATCACCGAGAAGGTGGAGGACAAGCGCTCTAATCTCTACAACACCCACGGCAAGCCGATCCGCAAGGGGGAGAAGGGCGCCTCGATGCGCTACTGGATGCGGCTGAGCTGGACTGCCCAGGGGTTCCACCACTCGGCGCTGTTCACGCCCAGCGGGTCGCGGCACCGCTCGCACGGGTGCTATCGGCTATCGCTGAAGGAGGCCCAGTGGCTCTTCACTTGGGCTCCGGTGGGCACCCCGGTTCACGTGGTGCGCAACGTGCGCGAGTCGCGCTTTGCCTACCTGCTGGACGCGTCGCCCAAGGCCACCGTTGCCCACAAGCCGGCGCCCCGGCCGAAACCATCGGCCGCGGGCAAACGGGCATCCGCCAAGCCGATGGTGACGATCCGCCCGGCCTCCCGGCCCAGCCCCAACCAGGCAGTCGTGCGCATCCGCCCAGCAGAGCCAGCCACCTGATCCTGGCTTCCCTTGCTTCCGCCCGCCCCGCCGGGAAGGTATCCGCCCCCCATCAGGGCGAACTACACCTCCCAGACACCCCCGCCCGGGACCGGCGCGACCAGGCGACCAACCGGCCTGCCGGGCCGATCAAGGAGCAAGAGCATGGCCATGACCAGTATCGAGCGCATGCAGCGCACGCTCGAGCGAAAGCCCGTTGACCTGAACCCGATCGCCGTCAGCCCCTGGGGCGCCACCATCGAGCGCTGGCGCAAGGAGGGTCACCTTCGCCCCGACGAGGATGTCGCCGAGCACTTCGGCCAGGACCTGTGTACCGGCGGCTGGCTCAACTCGACCGCCAACCTCGACTTTACACCAGTGGTCCTGGACGAGACCGAGGAGACGATCCTCACCCTGGACGGCAACGGCGCCAAGCTGCGCCGCCACAAGCTGCACGATAGCACGCCCGACCACATCGGCTTCACCGTGGTGGACCGCGCCACCTGGGAAGAACACGCCCGCCCGTTCCTGCTGGAGGTGGACCGCCGGCGCATCCCGTTCGAGGGCTACCGCAACGCCAAGGCCTACGCCGCGGAGCGGCAGCGCTACTTCTGCTGGGCCGGGGTGGCCCCCTTCGAGCAGATACACCCCGTCTGCGGCCACGAAGGGATGCTGATGGGCATGGCCCTCGACCCGGATTGGGTCCGGGACATGGTGATGGTCTACGCCAACCTCACCATCAACCACCTGGAGGTCCTCTTCGCCGAGGAGGGGAAGCCCGACGGCATGTTCTTCTACGAGGACATGGGCCTGAAGCTGCGCCCCTTCATGTCGCCCGCCATGTACCGGGAGATCATCTTCCCCGGCCACAAGCTCCTCTTCGACTACGCTCACTCCCTCGGCTGCAAGGTGATCGTCCACTCCTGCGGCTACGTGGAACCGCTGGTGCCCGGCCTGATTGAGGCCGGCATGGATTGCCTCCAGGCGATGGAGGTGAAGGCCGGCATGGACCTGCCTACCCTCTTCCGGCGCTTCGGCGACCGCATTGCCTTCTACGGCGGCGTGGACGTGCGCTGCCTTATCAGCAACGACCGCGCCGCCATCGATGCCGAGATGGACCGGAAGATCCTCCCGGTGGTGCTGGGCGGCGGCGGCTACGTCGTCCATTCCGACCATTCGGAGCCGCCGGAGGTGGACTACGAGACGATGCGCTACTTCGTCGAGCGCGGCCGGCGCCTTGGCCGGACGGGCTAGCCTATCGTGGCTGCTCCACGAAGGACACGAAGGAGCACGAAGGGGCCAGATCCTTTCCCTCTTCGTGTCTCTTCGTGTCCTTCGTGGATTTCACAAGGAGGCACACCGATGGAGCTGATGGAAGCGATCGCGACGCGCCGTTCGGTGCGGCAGTACACGGCGGAGCCGGTGGATCGGGCGACCGTGGAGGCGCTGATCCGCGCTGCCACCCTGGCGCCCAGCGCGATGAACTCGCAGCCGTGGGCGTTCGCGGTGATCACGGACGCGGAGAAGCTACAGACCTACTCGGAGCAGGTGAAGGCCGCCGTCCTGGCCGAGATCGACCAGAACCCCGCCCTGGCCCGCTACCGCACCATGCTGTCCGACCCGAACTACCACGTCTTCCACCGGGCGCCGGTGCTGGTGCTGATCTACGCCCGGACAGACGGCCCCGGGGCAGCCGGCGACTGCTGCCTGGCGGCCCAAACCCTGATGCTGGCGGCGCGCGACATGGGGCTGGGCACCTGCTGGATCGGCTTCGCCCATGGCTTCCTCGAAACCCCGGCGGTGCGCGCCGAACTGGGCGTGCCGGACCACTGCCGCCTGGTAGCGCCGATCGTCGTCGGCCACCCCGCCGCCCATCCCGATCCCACCCCACGCGACGAGCCGCGGATCCTCTTCTGGAAGTAGGGGCGGCCCTGCCTTGGCCCACGCGCCGGCCTGGAGACCGGCCGTAAGCGAGGCGGAACGCGCGCCTGCCGGCTGGTGTCAAGCGGATAGGAGGCGTGGGAAGGAGGCAGGGATGAAGCTCGAGGATCTGCGAGTCGGCACGCTGGGGACGGCCGCTGGTCTGCTGATCGGGCTGCTCCTGTTGGCCTACGTCACTGCCTGAACGACGACCGCTTGTGAGAAGGGCCGGGTTGGCAGTGCCCGGCCCTTCGCTCACCACGGGGCCTGGTTCCCAGCGTCTTAGCGGGGCACCGCCCGCTGGTCAATGAACTGTGCCGGGGCCATCTCCCAGGCATCCGCCTCGAGCAGTGTCGCCATGCCGCCGCGGGCGCACGCCTTCACCGCCAGGCTGTCTGGCCGCGCGGGGAAGATCTGCTGGGTGAGGCACTGTCGGTCGTTGGCAAAGACCTCCAGCATCGGCCCATCCAGGAAGACGCGCAGCTTCAGCGGCTCGCCCGGGGGCAGCGCCAGCGGGGCCACCACCTGGCTATAGGGCGTCTTGTTCTCCGCAGCGCGCTGAAGGTTGTAGGCGGTGAAGGGGGGCTGGCCGTAGGTGACATCCTCGCGCAGGGTGGAGCGCGCCATATCGAGGCTCAGGGTGCCGGCCGCCGGGTTGTACCAGATGCCGGTTTCCTCCTGCCCGCTCGGCGCGCAGCGCACCTTGAGGCCCACCGCCTGCGCCCGGCCGGGGTCGATCGTCACTGCCAGCTCCAGGCAGTCGCCCCGGATGCCCCGCAGCGTCACCTCCGAGTCGGCTTTTAGCAGCACCTTCTCCAGGCGCCGGTGCCGGCGGCGCAGCGCCTGCAGCTCCGCCACCGGGGTGATGCGCGCCGTGCCATCCTCCCCGAGCGAGAGGACGCGCGGCAGGCTCTGCACGCCGGAGCCGGTGCCGTCCAGTGTCGGGCGCACGCGCGGGTCCGTCACCCACGCCCAGAAGATGCGCCGGCCCTGGGCGTCTTCCAGACTTTCCGGCGCGAAGAACATTCCGCCGGCCCAGTTCATCCGCACGTGCTGCTCCGGGTAGAACTTCACCTGCTCGCGGTCGAAGCGGCCGATATAGCAGCGCGCCCCGACCTTGTGGCTGATGCACATCAGCACGTGCCGATCTCCCAGCCGGAAGAAGTCGGGGCAGGAGCAGTCTTCCTCGGTGTCGGTCCAGCTCGGGTCGGGGTGCTCGTAGAACGGATGCAGCATCTCCCACTGCACCAGGTCGCGCGAGCGGCAGGCGTACAGCGTGTCTTTGCCGTTGGGGAGCTTGTTGCCGCCGAGGAGGCAGTAGTAAGTATCACCCTCCAGCCAGAGGTAAGGGTCCCACACGGTATAGACGCCGTGGCCCGGCTCGCCCGGCTTGGGCAGCGGGATGATCGGGTTGTTGGGGTGCTTTCGCCAGCGGATCAGGTCGTCATCCAAGGCGGTCGCCACGCATACCCCCGCCTCGATGCCGAACCAGCAAAGCATCGGCACACCCTCTTTGTTGATGAAGGCGTTGCCGCTGAAGATGCCCAGGTCTGGGTCCCCCGGCTCCGGCACCAATGCGGGGGGATGGAAGGTCCAGTTCACCAGGTCGGTGCTGGAGAGGTGGCCCCAGCAGTGGCCGCCATGGGGGCGCTTTCGGTCCTGGAAGATGTACATCAGGTGGTAGCGGCCCTTCCAGTAGAGGCACCCGTTGGCATCGTAGGGGAGGGCAACACCTTCGTCCGGCCAGGCGGTGACGTGGTAGACCGGCCACGACTCGTGGGCGCGGTCGCGCGGGGGAGTGCCGCCGACGAGGAGGTAGCCGGTGCCGTCCAGGTGCAGCTTCCCGCCGGCGATGCGCGCGCCGCCCACCAGGTGCCCCGGGGGAAAGGTGCCGCTGCGATCCACCGGCTTGTCGCCCTCGAACGTCCACCAGCCGAGTGGCGGCAGCGGCGAGGGCTGGCCGAGCCGCAAGGCGGCGATCTGCGCCGGCTCCAGCGCCGTGTCGTAGAGGCGAGCTTCCGCCACCGTGCCGACGAAGCAGCGCGGGTCGCTCGCCTCGCGATGCCGCAAGCCGATCAACACCTGGCTCTCACTGCTGAAGGTGGCCGGCGGAGCGGACAGGGTGTAGCTGGCATACGGCTCACCGTTGCGATAGAGGCGCACCTCCCGGCCCCGGTAGACCGCGGCGACCTGCACCAGCTCGCCCGGCTCGGCGGTTTCGACGGGCCACTCGCCTTGCTGGCGGTGAGTGCGGCGGAAGTAGTCACTGCCGGCCATCCAGCGGCCCGGCTCGATCTCGCCGAAGACGAGGGCGTCGAATTCGCCGCCGGGATTCTCCAGCGTCAGCACGCTCCCGCCGCGCTGCCCCCTATCGGCCAGCGATACCCACGCCACCAGCGTCTTATCGGTGAAAACGCGTGCCGGCTTCTGTTCTGCTGCTCCCATCGCTATCTCTCCCGTGGCGGCGACAGCCAGGATCGCCGCGCACAGCTTCCCAAAGCAAAGGAAGGCGCTCATCGTGCCCACCTCCAGGCCCACTGCCGGCGGACACCGAGTTTACCGCCGCCCGCCTCCAGCCGGTTCCTCCTCCGGCCGCACCCTTCCTGCCGGCGGGCACGCCCTCACTCCGGGCCAGCGCCGGGGAGCCAGACGTGAACCGTGGTGCCGTGGCCGAGGGTGCTCTCAAAGGAGAGGCGGCCGCCATGCGCCGCCGCGATGCTCTTGCAGATGGACAACCCCAGGCCAAACCCACCCTCCGCCCGCGATCGCGAGGCATCCACCCGGTAGAAGCGCTCGCCCAGGTGGGGCAGGTGTTCCGCCGGGATGCCTGGCCCCGTATCGGCCACCGCGATGTGGACCGCGTCTCCCTCCCGCGCGGCAGTGAGTGTCACCTGGCCATCCGCCGGCGTGTAGTGGAGCGCGTTCTCCAGCAGGTTGGTGAAGAGGCGCACCAGCTCATCTTCGTTGCCGACGACGCAGGGGGGCACCTCGGGAAGGTGGAGGCGCACCGCGGCGCCACCGTGGCGTGGCACGCTGGCGATGGCATGCTGCAGCACCTCGCCAATCGGGAGGGGGATCCGGTCTTGCGCCAGCCGGCCGGCGTCCGAACGCGCGAGCAGCAGCAGGTCCATTACCAACCGCGTCATCGAGCCGGCGGCGCGGTCGATGTCGATCAGCGACTGCCGGTACTCCTCCGGGGTGGGGCAGCCCTCCAGGCAGAGGCTAGTGTTCGCCTTGATCACGGCCAACGGCGTGCGCAGCTCGTGGGAGGCATCGGCGGTGAACCGTCGCTGCTGCTCCACCAGCCGTGCCTGCGCGTGGAAGGCGGCCTCCAGGCGCTGCAGCATGTCGTTGAACGTCGCGCCCAGCTCGGCGAACTCGTCCTTGCCGGAGACCGGCAGGCGCCGCGAGAGGTCCTCCGCCCCGATGCGCCCGGCAGCCTGTGCCATCCGCCGCACCGGCTGCAGCACCCGCTGGGTGAGCAGCGCCCCGCCCATCGCCGCGAAGAGGAGCGCCAGCGGCACCAGCGCCAGCAGCGCCCGCCCTAATCCAGAAAGCGCCCGGTGTACCTCGGTGAGGGGATACACCTCCTGCCAGACGCCCTGCGTCGGCCCCCGCTCCGGGAACCGGCGCGAGATCACCCGCAGCGGCGTGTCCTCCTGCACGATGGTGGAGAGGAAGATCTGGCCTTGCATCGCCTCGTGAAAGGCAGCCTGGTCATACGGCTGTGTCTCCTCAAGGGGGAAAAGCACCCGCCCCTGCCGGTCGAGCACTCGGAACGGCCACTGGCCGGCAAACGGCGCGGCTTTTCCGCCTTCCCGCGCCGGGCCGCGCTCGCGTTCCCAGGGGCGGCCGCCCGGCCCCGGGGCGGGCGGCGGCGGGCCATGAGGCATCGCCATGCCGGGGGGAGGGGGAGGGAGGGTCGCCAGCCACTGGGTGCGCCGGAGCAGCTCGCGGTCCACCGAGGCGATCATCAGCGAGCGCACCAGGGTGCGCGTCACCAGGCCCAGCACCCCCATCAGCAGGGCGAGGATCGCCATATTCCACAGCATCAAGCGCGCCCGCAGCGAGTGTCGGGGCAGCGCCAGACGCGGGAGCCCGCCGCGAAACCGGTCCCGGGCGGTCATTGCGACCCCTCCGGTTCCGGGCGGCGGAGGCAGTAGCCGACGCCGCGGATGGTGTGGATGAGGGGCTCGGCGTGTCCAGCGTCGATCTTCTTGCGCAGGAAGCCGATGTAGACATCCACCGTGTTTGAGTAGGCTTCGGTGTCGGCCCACACGCGCTCCTGGATCACGTCACGGGTCAGCACCTGGCCCTCGTGGCCGGCCAGCGCCTCCAGCAGGTCGTACTCGCGGCGGCTGAGGCCGATCGGTTGTCCGGCACGCGTCACGCGCCGCTGGGCGGTATCGATCTCCAGGTCGCCGATCCGGATCACCCGGGTGCGGTGGACCCGGTCACGCCGCAGCAGCGCGCGCACCCGGGCCAGCAGCTCGGAGAACTCAAACGGCTTCGGCAGGTAGTCGTCGGCTCCGGTCTCCAGGCCGCGCACCCGGTCTTCCACCGTGCCGCGCGCCGAGAGCATCAGGATCGGCACCCGGCAGCGGCGCGCGCGCAGCTCCTCGCAGACGCGCCAGCCATCCAGGCCTGGCAACATCAGGTCGAGAATGATCAGCGCATAGCGGCCGGCGAGGGCCATCTGCAGGCCGCTCGTCCCCTCGCTGGCCACATCGACGGTGAAGGCGGCCTGCTCCAGGCCCCGCCGGATCACCCGCGCCATCGCCTCCTCGTCCTCGACCACCAGAATCCTCACCAGCGCCACCCCCTTGGTGGGGCATCCGGTCCCCTTACCGGAGGCACCCGTTGGCCCCGCTGCCCACCAGACCCCCCCCGAGGCAACCGATGACCCACGACGTTTGTTCGACCAGACAACCGCCGAGTCCTGATCACCGGCGGGCGTCCCCGGATGGGTGGCCCCCGGATGGGCGCCCCACGAACGGCACCCTGGCACCCGACACCTGACACCTGACACCTATCACCCATCACCTATCACCCATCACCCATCACCCGACCTCTTTCATCGTGGTTTCATCTTGCGGCGTTATCCTGGAGGTACCGGCGGCGCAGCTTCGTGGTGACACGCCGCGGCCAAGAATGGAGGGGAGCGATGAAACAACCGCTTGCGGAGAGGATCGCCTGGATGACGGGAGGAGCCCTGATGGCGCTGTGCCTTGCCTTCGCCTATGGAGTGGCGGTGGGGCAGCAGCCAGGGGCACCGGCGCCGATGCCCGGCTTCGGACCGGGGCGCGGGGGCATAGTGCAGGGGACCATCGCCCAGAAAGACCCGGAGCACAACGCTCTGCTCATCAACATGGGAGACCGGCAGTGGTGGGTGCAGCTCCCCGAAGGGGTGCGCATCCTCAAGCAGGCACCGGCCAAGCTGGAGGAGATCAAAGAGAAGGAGCAGCTCACGGTCAGTGGGGTACCCACGGCGATCACGGCGGCGGCGATGGTCGTCTCCGCCCCGCCGGCCGCTGATGCCACCCCGCCCCCACCTGGCGGCCCCGGTGGCCCCGGCGGCCCCGGCGGCCCCGGGCGAGGACCGGCCTTCTTGATGGGCGGCGCCCAGGTGACCGGCACCGTTGCCAGCATCGACCTGGAGAAGAAGCAGATCGTGCTTGACCTGCCGGATAAGGTCCAGGTCACCGTCACCACCGGGGAGCGCCTGCAGATCGTCCGGCGCCTGGAGGTGGGCCTCGACCAGGTAGCGATCGGCAACCAGTTCACCGCCTTCGGGCAGTTTGATGACAATCAGGTGCTGCAGGCTGGCTTTGCCGGGGTTGGCGACCTGGGCGGCCTCTTCGGCGGCTTCGGCGGGCCGTTCGGCGGCTTCGGCGGCGCTGGCGGACCGTTCGGCGGCGCTGGCCCACGGCGCGGCGGCCGGCAAGGCGGTGGCGCGCCGTAGCGTCTCCACCGACGGCCAGCGCGTCCCTTTACGTCCCCCGGGCTGGAATGTGCTATAATGGGGGGTGGCCTCGCGCGGCCTGGTCCCGGGCGTTGCTTCGGACGGCTCGCGCCAGGGCCCACTCACTGCCGCCGCCTCTGCGGTAGGCGTTGCGGTGAAGGCCGTGAACCGGCCCGGGGGAGCGAACGTGATCGAGAAGGGCAGCTACATCCGCGACATCCTGCGCCAACCGGTGGGCACCACGGTGGAGGCGCACGGGTGGGTGAAAACGCGGCGCGATAGCCGAGGCATCCACTTCATCCAGATGAACGATGGCTCCGGCTTCAGTGACCTGCAGGTGGTGGTGGAGGCCGGCGTGGTGCCGGCGGAAACCCTCGCTAGGGTGACGACCGGGGCGTGCCTGCGCGTCTGCGGCGAGCTGGTGGCCTCGCCGGGCGCCGGGCAGGCGGTAGAGCTGAAGGCGCGCGTGATCGAAGTGTATGGCGACGCCGACTCGGCCACCTACCCCCTTCAGAAGAAGGGGCACACGATGGAGTTCCTGCGCGAGATCGCCCACCTGCGCGCGCGCAGCAACACCTTCGGCGCCGTCTTCCGCGTGCGCAACGTCCTCTCCGCGGCGATCCACCGCTTCTTCCAGGAGCGCGGCTTCCTCTACGTCCACTCGCCGATCCTCACCACCTCCGACTGCGAGGGCGCTGGCGCGCTTTTCCGCGTCACCACCCTGGACCTGATGAACCTGCCGCGCACCCCATCCGGGGAGGTGGACACCACGGCCGACTTCTTCGGCCGGCCGGCCTACCTGACGGTGAGCGGGCAACTGGAGGCGGAGATCTTCGCCCTGGCGTTCACCAACGTCTACACCTTCGGCCCCACCTTCCGGGCAGAGCAATCCAACACGCCGCGCCACCTTGCCGAGTTCTGGATGGTCGAGCCGGAGATGGCGTTCGCCGATCTGGACGACGACCGCCGCCTGGCCGAGGAGTTCCTGAAGTACACCATTGGCGCCGTGCTGGAGGAGGCGCGTGACGACCTGGAGTTCTTCAACAAGCGCATCGACAACACCGTTCTGGCCACGCTGGAGCACGTCGTCACCAGCGGCTTCGAGCACGTGACCTACACCGAGGCGATCCGCCTCCTGGAGCAGGCCCGCGACCAGGGCCGGCAGTGGGAGTTCCCGGTCCATTGGGGCGCCGACCTGCAGAGCGAGCACGAGCGCTACCTCACCGAGGAAGTGTTCCGCAAGCCGGTGGTGGTGACCGACTACCCCAAGGAGATCAAGGCGTTCTACATGCGCCTCAATGACGACGGGCGAACAGTGCGCGCCATGGATGTGCTGGTGCCCCGCATTGGTGAGATCATCGGCGGCAGCCAACGCGAGGAGCGCTACGACATCCTGCGCGAGCGAATCGACGCCCAGGGACTCAACGCCGACGATTATTGGTGGTACCTCGACCTGCGCCGCTACGGCTCGGCGCCGCACGCCGGCTTTGGCCTGGGCCTGGAGCGGATGATGATGTACCTCACCGGGATGAAGAACATCCGCGACGTGATCCCGTTCGCCCGCGCGCCCGGCGAGGCGCGTTTCTGAGGCGGTGTCGCGAACCGTACGCGAATCGTAGGGGCGAAGCATTGGCGGACCAAACGTACTGCGGCGCAATCGGTCTGAACCACCAATGCTTCGCCCCTACCACCGCCCGGAGACCCGCGAATGGCCCACGGGGGATAGCAACGGAGTGCCGCGGCAACGCGGCTTCCTAATAGTGTGAAGCCCGATTGCTCGGGCACTCCGGCCTTCTCCTGGAGGAATGCGTTGCGAGCCGGGCTGCCCGGGGCGGGGGAACCCCGCTCAGCGTCCGCGGCTCTGGCAGCCGCACGCCGCCAGCTCTTCGGCGGGGCAGTCGCTCGGGGTGTGCCCGGAGCAGCGCCCGGTGTCATGCGCCTGCTTGCATCCCTCACTGTGGGGCACCTGCGCGCAGCCGCAGGCGGAGGTCGCCGTCACCAGCGCCGGGGCAGTGCGCTGCCCGTGCGTGTCGCGTGCTTCCGCGTGCTTTCCTGCCATTGCTCCTTGCTCCTTTCCCGCGCCCGGGTGCTACCCGGGCCGTCCAGCGGCGCTCACTCCCCGTCGAACAGCGTCAACGAGAGAGCCCGCCACCGCGCGAGCGTCTCGGGGTTGACCCGGTAGTGAACGAAGTAACCTCGCTTCTGCGCCTGGACTAGCTCCGCATCCCGCATGACCCGCAAGTGCTGGGAGACCGCGGCCGGGCTAATCCCTAGCCGATGGGCCAGGGCGTTGACGCAGAGGGGCCGCTCCCGCAGCAGCATGAGGATGCGCACCCGGGTCTCCACCGAGAGCACGCTAAAGAGGCGCGCCAGTTGCGCGGCATCAGCCATTCGCCAAAGGGTCCAATCTATTTAAGCATCTTCGCAGATACTATATCAAAGACGTGCGGGTGCTGTCAACCCCGGCGATTGCCCCGGGGGTGCTGGCCGGAGCGGGTGCCTGGCATTGATCCTGCAGCACGCCAATCCACGCAGGGAGGCACGATGCCACCGCAGCTTGCCGCGGTCTGCGGCCGGGCAAGCGCGGAGATGCCGCCCGCGTGGAGATGACAAAGCGAGCGGTGGCGCCGGGGGTGGCGCCAGCGGGTGCCCTTGGGGCCGTGGCGGATGGCAGGAGAGATGGTAGAAGCGTTCAAGGAGCCGCTGCCCGACTCCCTTGCGGAGCGGGTGCCGATGCTGCTGGATGCCGGGGAGGAGCCCCGGGTGGTGCTCAGTGGTGACCTCGACCACCACGGCCGCTTCGGACCGCCCTCCTGGCTGGTGGCCACCGACCGGCGGATCCTGGTCTTCACCCCTGATGGGAAGGGGGCTGTTCCTTCCGCCAACGGCGCTCCGGCGCCGGGGCGATGGGCCTGGCTTCGCTGGTTGGAGGGGCGACGCCCGCGCCCGCCGCGCGTGCTGGACGACCCGGCCGTGCCGCCGCCCGCGTCATCCTATCACCTCACCCACGTCCTGCTCTCGCGGGCCGTGGAGGTGAAGGCGCGGGAGAGTGTCGGCGGCGGCGCCGTGCAGGTGGTGTTCGCTTCCGAAGAGGAGGGCGACCCGCCGCAACGGGTGGACCTGATCCGCTTCTCGCGGGCGCACCTGTTGCGCTTCGGGGATGCCACGCAGCTCATCGAGAAGGCGCGCCGGGAGGCCAGCGGCCAGCAAGGCGATCCCGTCGGCTGGCCGGCCGGGCCGCGCAAGCGCAGCAAGGCGCGGTGCGAGCGCTGTGGCCGCGTGCTTCCCCCCGGCAGCGAGACCTGCCCCGCCTGCGTGCAGAAAGGCCGCGTCCTCTGGCGGCTGCTGGGCTACCTGCGCCCCTACTGGAAGCTGTCGGTGCTGTCGTTGGTCGCCAGCATCGGCCTGACCGCTTTGGCACTGACGCCCCCGTATCTGATGCGCATCCTGATCGACGACGTGCTCATCGGCCACAAGAGCGTGAGCATGCTCTACTGGATCACCGCCGCGTTGGGCGGAACTCACCTGGTCCGCCTGGTGCTGGGCGCCGGGCGCGACTGGCTTACCTCCTGGCTGGGCCAGCGGATCTACTTCGACCTGCGCACGCAGCTCTACCGCCACATCCAGAAGCTCTCCATGGGCTTCTTCGATCAGAAGCAGGTGGGCGGCGTCCTGTCGCGCATCAGCAGCGATACCGGCACCCTGCATTACTTCCTGGTGGGCAGCGCCCCAAACCTGCTGATCCACTCGCTCACCGTGGTGGGCATCGCCGTCGGCCTGCTGCTGATGAACTGGCGGCTGGCGCTGGTGGTGTTGGCGCCAACGCCGCTGCTGGTGGTGGGCACGTTCTGGTTTGGGAAGCGCGTGCACGTGGTCTACCGCCGCTACTGGCGGGTGCTCTCGAACATCCACTCGCTGTTGGTCTCCACCATCTCCGGGGCGCGGGTGGTGAAGTCGTTCGGCCAGGAGCACCGCGAGGTGAGCCGGTTTGAGGGGCGCAGCCTCGAGTTTCAGGGGATCTCGCTGGACGCGGCCCGGCTGAGCATCATCTACTACCCCTCGATGTCGCTGATTACCGTGATTAGCTCGGTGCTTATCTGGCTGATCGGCGGCAAGCAGGTGCTGGAGGGAACGCTGAGCCTGGGGATGCTCACCGCGTTCACTTCCTACATGTGGCAGTTCTACGCCCCCATCGGCGTGCTGTGCGAGATCAACAACGTGCTGCAGCAGGCGGCCACCGCCTCCGAGCGCGTCTTCGAGGTGCTGGATACCGAGCCGGACATCCGCGACTCGGAGAACGCCGTCTACCTAAGCCGCATCGAGGGCCGGGTGGTGTTCCGCGACGTGTGCTTCTCCTACGACGAGAGCGGCGCCCTGGAACCGCTGCTGAAGCACATCAACCTGGAGGTGGCCCCGGGCGAGATGATCGGCCTAGTTGGCGCCAGCGGGTCGGGGAAGACGACCCTGATCAACCTGCTGCTGCGCTTCTATGACCCCACCGCCGGCGAGATCACCCTCGATGGAGTAGACCTGCGCGACATCCAGATCGCCTGCCTGCGCGAGCAGATGGCGGTGGTCCTCCAGGAGCCGTTCCTGTTCCGGGGAACGGTGGCCGAGAACATCGCCTACGGCCGGCCGGAGGCCACGCGCGATGAGATCATCGAGGCCGCCCGCGCCGCCAACGCCCACGACTTCGTGATGAAGTTCCCCGACGGCTACGACACCGACGTGGGCGAGCGGGGCGGACGCCTCTCCGGGGGCGAGCGCCAGCGCATCTCCATCGCCCGGGCGCTGCTGAACAACCCGCGGATCCTGATCCTGGATGAAGCCACCGCCTCGGTGGATACCGAGACGGAGAAGCAGATCCAGGAGGCGCTGGAGCGCCTGATGGCGGGGCGCACCGTCTTCGCCATTGCCCACCGCCTCTCCACCCTGCGCAATGCCACCCGCCTAGTGGTGCTGGATGGCGGCAGGATCGCCGAGGTAGGCACCCACGAGGAGCTGATGGCGAAGGAAGACGGCATCTACGCCCGCCTGGTGAAGATCCAGATGGAGATGGCCAAGTCCATCGCCCCGCCGGAGGAGAGGCCGGCCGAAGAAGAGGAGGTCGCGCTGGTCTGAGACCGGTTCCGAGCAGGCGCGCGATGGCGGGGCCGGGGCCCCTGGCCACCCAGCCACCTTGACCGGGGGAGCGAGCGACATGACCGATGGAAGTGACCTGGTGCTAGAGCGGGACATTCGGGGGCGCCTGGTGCTGCACCGGCCGGGGCACCCGCCTGTCGGCGTGCGGCCGGCGCGCCTCTTTCCGCTCTCCTTCCCGGAGGGCTACATCGCCTTGCTGGACCACGAGGAGAAAGAGGTCGCCGTCGTGCGTGACCTGGCGGAGCTCGACCTCGCCTCGCGGCAGGCGTTGCTGGAGGAGCTGGAGCACGCCTACCTGATGCCCCAGATCCAGCGCATCTACGCGATCGAGGAGGAGTTCGGCGTGCTGCACTGGCACGTGCTGACCGACCGCGGCGAGCGCCACTTCGAGATGCGTGGGCGCGATGAGGTGCAGCCGATCACCCCGGACCGTTTCCTTGTCCGCGATATCGACGGCAACCGCTACGAGATCGCCGATGTCCGCGCCCTCGACCGCTGGAGCCAGAACCTGATCCACACCCACCTGTGAGGATCGGCGCCTGGCGGTCGCGCTGCCGACTGTCCGGCGCGGCCGACTCGCGGCGATCCGCCCGCCCAAAGCGCCCTTGCCGCAGGGAGGGTACCCTCATGGGGCGAACCGGGGATTGGTCGGGAACACCCCGGCACTGAGGGAACGCGATGATGGGCAACATCCTCCTGGTTGGGGCGCGGGCTTCGGGGAAATCCGCCGTGGGGCGCCGGGCAGCACAGCAGTTGGGCAGCGGCTGGCGCTTCCTGGAGATGGATCAGGCGCTGGTGGAGCGGCTGGGGATGTCGATCCCCCAGTTCTTCGCGACGCGCGGCGAGGCGGCGTTCCGCGAGGCCGAGCGTGCCCTCCTGGGTGAGATCGCTCGGGGCGACCATCAGATCGTCGCCTGTGGTGGTGGGGTCGCCGGCACCGCCGAGAGCCTGGCCGCCGCGCGCGCGGCGGGCACCCTGGTGTGGCTGGATGCCCCGGTTGCTGACCTGATCGCCCGCCGCCTAGCCGACCCCGACGAGGGCGCCCGCCCGGCGCTGCTGGCGTCCCTTGCGGCCCTCAAAGCGCAGGATCTGGAAGCCTACCTGCACGTGGAGGTGCCGACGATCCTGGAGCGCCGCCGGGCCTGCTACGCCCAGGCCGACTACACCATCGCCACCGCCGGCCTCGAGCTCGACCGCGTCGCGCAGATCGTCGCCTGCCTGGCATCCTGCGAGGGGCTTACCGGGCCGGGCCGGCGGGCAGCTTCGGCGCGCGGTCGAGGGCAGGGTATTCGTCGGCGATGAGGTGCTTCTCCAGCCACACGTAGAGCATGGTGAAGAGGTACTTGCGCATCATCACCCGCAGCCGCAGCTTGGTGACGCCGGCGGTGCGCCCGTACCAGGCAATCGGCACGGTGGCGATGCGGTAGCCCCGCACCAGCGGCTTCAGCGAGAGTTCCACCGTGATGTTGAAGTGGCTGGCCTGAATCGGCTCGATGGCGCGGATCACCTCGGTGCGGTAGGCCTTGAAGGCGTTCGACAGGTCGTTGTGCGAGGTCCAGAAGAGCAGCCGCATGAAGGTGTTGCCCAGCCGATTCACCAGTAGCTTCAGGCGGGGATAGTCCACCACCCGCCCGCCACGGATGAAGCGCGAGCCGTAGACGCAGTCGTAGCCTTCCTGCAGCTTGCGGTAGTAGCGGACCACATCCTGCGCGTCGTCAGAGCCGTCGCCCATCACGATGGCGCAGCACTCGCCCCGCATCGCCGAGAGCCCCTCGCGAATGGCGCGCCCGAACCCCGGCGCCCCCGAGCGGTGCAGCACCCGCACCGTTGCCACCTGCGCGGCCAGGCGGTCCAGGATCGCCCCGGTGCTGTCGCTGCTGTGGTCGTCCACCACGATGATCTCGTGCGGCACCGCCGCCTGGTCCAGCACGCGCACCAGATCCTGCACGACCGCCTCGATGCACTCTTCCTCGTTGTGGGCGGGAATGACAACAGACAACAGCATCGCGATCCTTACGGAGTGGAGGGCTGGATCGGCCGGCTGCTGCCGCCCCGTCACTCCATCACTCCAGGCAACTCAGCTCGTCGCCATGATAAAGAACTGCCGGCCGAGGAGCCGCTGGGCCGGCGGGCACTTCAAATAGAGCCACACCAGCGCCGGGTGCTGCGGCAGGCGGCTCAGGCGGGTAAGCGGCAAGAAGCGGGGGCGGACCTCCCGCACGTGGAAGCCAGCGGTCTCCAGCGCCTCACGAACGCTGCGATCCGAGAGCGGCAGGTGGTGGTCGAGGAAGTCCCAGTACTCCCCCGGGGCGAAGCGGATGTTCGGGCCCATCACCAGCAGCCGGCCGCCGGGGCGCAGCACGGTGCGAATCGCCCCCAGGGTCGCCATCAGGTCGGCCTTGGTGGACAGGTGTTCCAGCACGTTGCTGGCGAACGCCACCTCCACGGAGGCCGGCGGCAGGCCCGCCAGGGTGCGGATGTCGCTTTGCAGCACCTCGACGCCCGCGGCCGCGAAGCGGCGGGTCTCCGGGTTCAGGTCTACGGCAATGCGGCGGCCGGCGCGGATGTGGTTGATGAAGTCGCAGTAGCCGGCGCCGATGTCGACCACCGTCGCGCCGGCAGGTACGTAGCGTTGGAAGAAGTGGCGTCCGAGCACCGCCCACACGGCGGCGCTGCGCTGCCGGGCCGCGTCGTCAAAGCGTACCCGGTAGAGGCGCGCCGTCGCCTCGCCATCCAAGAACCGCGTCGGCTCGTCATCGGTATGCATGCGGCATCTCCGCCTGCATCATACCATAGAAGCCTGCCGGAAGGAAACGGGGCGCCGCGCGGAGATGAGATGGCAGGGGATGGCCCCCCCAACCCCCCCGATGCCGGGGGGGCTTTGGCGGACGGCTCCCCCCAACTTTGGGGGGCCGGGGGGGCTACCATTCAAACCCGCTCCCCCCGATCTCGGGGGGCCGGGGGGGCTAGCGAGCCTCACTCCCCCCGATCTCGGGGGGCCGGGGGGGCGGCTACCACCCGAACTCAGGGGGCCGTGCGTTCGGCCAGCTTGCGGCGCCGGGTCTCGCGGGCGCGGCTCCAGTAGGCGTTGATCGGCTCCAGGCCGAACTCGGCGAGGATCTCGTCGACATCGCGCTCGCCTTCGTAGCCGACCACGAAGCGCCCCTCCTGGGTGTAGTACTCGAACGTGAGCTGCGGGCCATACTGCTGCAGCATCGCGTCCATCTTCTCCCAGTTGTAGTCCATGTGGAGCTGGCGCTTGTTCAGATTGACGCGGTGGACCAGCAGCGACTCGTAGGTGCTCAGCTTCAGCACCTGGCCGCCCGGGTCCACCAGCCGGCCCAGCTCACCGCCGATGGCGCTCATCATGTGGCAGCCCAGGTCCAGTGCCCATTCCTGAAGCTGCACGCCGCCGCGGTACATCGAGCAGAAGAAGACCACCTCGGGCGGGTCGGGACGCAGTTCGTCGCGGATCTCGCGGAAGTTCAGGTCGAAGCAGATCGCCATCGAGACGCGCCCGAAATCGGTCTCGAAGCGCGGGCAGGTGGTGCCGGGAAGGATCCCCTTCTCAATCTCCCCGATCGTCGGGAACATCTTGTCGTAACGGCCGACCACCTCCCCGTCGCGGCCCACCAAGATGGCGGTGTTGTAGCAGCCGTCCGGGCGCGACTCGAAGCGTGGCCAGACCACGTAGAGGCCCAACTCGCGGCACAGCTCCTGCACTCGCGGCAACGTGCCCCCGTCGTGTGGCTCCACCGCCTTATACATGTCGGGCGAGCCAAGCTGCGGGTAGACTTCCGGGAAGGCGACGATCTCCGCGCCCATGCGCGCGGCGCGACGCAGCCAGGCCTCGGTCTCTTTCAGCAATCCCTCCATTGCCTCCGGCGTGTGGCAGCCGTGCTGCGGCCGATTCGAGACACTCGCGAGCGTTGCCGTTCTTTTCATTCCGTTCTCCCGTGCATGGCCGGCCGATCCACGAAGGGACACGAAAGAACACGAAGAAGGCGAACGCGGCTTCCCCTACCTTTCGTGCTCCTTCGTGGATCGCCCAGTCGCTACTCGACGATGATGCCGTGGCAGCGGGCGAAGAGGAGCGCCTGGCCGTGGTCCATGCGGGCGCCCTTCAGCCCAACGTCTTGCAGGCGAATGCCGGCGACGTTGGCGCCGCGCAGATCCGCGCCGGCCAGCTTTGCCTGGCGCACCTCGGCGCGCTCCAGATCCGCCTCGCGCAGGTCCGCCTTAGTCAGGTCGCAGCCGGTCAGGTCGGCTTCGCGGAGGCGCAGGCCCCGCAGGTTCTGCTCCGCCAGGTTCTGGAAGCGGAGGTTGGCCCACGACCAATCGCCGCCCTCCACGCTGAGGCCGGTCAGGTCCGCGTCGGTAAAGTCGACGCCCATCATCTGGCAGTCGGTCAGGACGGCCAGGAAGAGGTTGGCATACACCAGGCGGCTGTTGGCGAAGGAGGTCCGTTGGTGCGTCGAGCCGTTGAGCTGGGCGCCGGTGAAGTCACACTCCTCGAAGCGGCACTGCTCCGTGCGCAGCTCGGTCAGGCGCGCGCCATGGAAGGAGCAGCGCTCGAAGCGGCAGCCCCGCAATACCCACCCGATCCACTCCGCCCCCTCGAAGGAGACGCCCTCAAACTCGCGCTCGATCCACTCTTCCATGCCTCGGCCTCCCGCCGCGGCCCCCCGCGCAAGGCTTCACCCCAAAGATACCCAGGGCACCAAGGCATGGGTTCTGCTTCGTGCTCCTGGCGCCCTGGCATCGTCGGAGCAGGCCGCGCCGGCGACCGGGCTATCCGGTGATTCCGTACTCCCGCTCCACCTCGGCGATCGATTCCTCGATGAGGTCCATCCCCTTGGCGGCGATCGCCTCATCCATCACGATGGGGGGCGACATGCGCAGAATATGTCCGGCCGGCACCCACGCCAGGCCCTTGCGGAAGGCATACTGGTACACCTTCTTGCCGGCCTCGGGGAACGGCTCCTTGGTGGCGCGATCCTTCACCAGCTCCACGCCGAGCAGGCACCCCTTGCCGCGCACATCGCCGACAATCGGGTGGGCCTGCTTGATGGCGGCCAGACGCCGGTCGAAGTAAGCGCCCAACCGTCGGGCGTTCTCCAGGAGGCCCTCCTCCTCGATCACCTCCAGGCTGGCCAGTGCCGCGGCGCAGGCCATCGGGTTGCCACCGTAGCTCGTCGAGGCGCTGATCTTGTTGATGCTCTCCTTGTAACGCTCGGAGACCAGCATGCCGGTGACCGGGAAGCCGTTGCCGAACCCCTTGCCGACGGTGACCACGTCCGGGCGCGTGTCCCAGTGTTCCATACAGAAGTAGGTGCCGGTGCGGCCCATGCCGGTGAGCACTTCGTCGGCCATCAACAGGATGCCGCGCTCGTCACAGAAGCGGCGCAGCTTGGGGAAGAAGTCGTCCGGCGGGAAGATCGAGCCGGCCCAGCCCTGCACCGGCTCCAGCACGAAGGCGGCGATGTTGCCGGTAGTCGCCTGCGTGATGAACTCGTCGTAGAACTGCAGGTAGGCGTCGGTGTCGATGCTGCCGTCGGCCTTCTTCCAGAGAGGGCGATACGGGTCTGGCCGGGGCACCAGGTAGAAGCCCTGCGCCCGGCCGGCGCCGTTGGTGGGGTTCATCTTCGCCAGGCTGACGGCATGGCCCGTTTTGCCGTGGAAATCCATGAAGCAGGAGAGGAACTCGCTCTTGCCGGTGGCGGCACGGCACACGCGCAGGCCGGCCTCCACGGCGGTGGTGCCGCTGTCGTAGAGCTGCATTCCGGTGAGATCCCAGGGCTGGATCTCCGCCATCTTCTCCAGCAGCGCCACCTTCACCGGCGTGTTGAAGTCGTGGCAGTTCATCAGGTTCTTGGCGTGCCGGGCCACCGCCTCGCTCACCTTCGGGTGACAGTGTCCCAGCGTCGTCACGTAGATGCCACTGGAGAAGTCGATGTAGACGTTGCCGTCCACGTCGGTGAGCGTCACCCCGTGCCCCTTCTCAAAGACCACCGGGCAGAGCGTCACCTGGCTCGAATAGCCGATCATATGCTTCATGCCGCGGGCATTCAGCTCGCCCGACTTCGGCCCCGGCACCGTCTCTGTCACGATGCGCGGCACGCTGTCTGGCGCCGCGTAGGCCCACGATTCTTTATTGCTACTCACCTCAATCCTCCGATATCTGCCTGAAGACCCCTGCCTGGTGGTGCGCCCGGCAGGTCAGCGAGAGTGCGGCTGGGGGGATCGACGCAAGGGCATCCGGTGCGTCTCCCTGGTGCCCTCGTGCCAGGGGCTTGCCTGCACCCGCCGGGCAGACCACTCAGATCACCCCGTTATCGCCGATGCGCCTGTCCGCGAAGAAGTTATCCTGGAGCGTCGAGGGCATAGAGACCTCCAGGATTAGCGCCGGCCCGATCCCGGTGAAGGAGTGCCCGGTGCCGGGCGGCATCGCCAGCAGGTCGCCCTCGGCCATCACACGCTCGTCGTCACCCACCTTCATCCGGATGCGCCCCTTCAGCACGAAGAACGTCTCGTGCTTCACCCGGTGGTGATGGTAGGGGCACGTCTGCCCGTCGAGCACGAAGAGGAACTTGCCGCAGTAGCCGTGCTCCGCCTCATTGGCCACCCAGAACTCGGTTTCGCCCACCTCGCGGAACCGGTCCAGCCCGAAGTGGAGCGGGATCGGCGTGACCGGCGGCATCGCCAGCCCCCACGCGGCGATCTGCTCCCGAATGGCGGCCAGCGCCTCCTCGCGCTCCGCGCCCTGTACCTCCAGATGGTCGTACTCGCCCATGCGCCTCCCTTTGGAGTGCGGCGGCCCGGCACGGCTTTTCCATCACTCGTCGGCTCAGCGGCGGTCTTCCGCAGGCGCCCGAGTGCCGCCTGGCAGCGATGCCAAAGCGCTGCCGGCCAGCACTGCCGCTGCTATAGCCCGGTTCGCAACCCGCGCAGCCTTTCCCTGCTCCCGGCCAGGTGCTGCCGGGCAGGCGGCGAACTGGACGCGCAGCGCGCCCTGCCGGGTGGGGCCGGCCGGGTTGTGGGACAGCGGGAGTGGGCCGCCAGCGAGGTGCCCGTCGAGTCGCTACCGGACGAGGAAGTCCTGGCGCTTGCCGACGCGCAGATGCCTGCGGGCCAGCAGGCTGAGCTCAGCCGGCTGCTGGAGCGCAACCGAGACAACGCCCTGGATCGCCAGGGCCGCCAGCAGCTCGACGATCTGATGCGCCTCTACGAGCGAGGCTTGCTTCGGAAGGCGCAGGCGCTCCGCGTGGCGGCGCTCCGCCTCAACGATGACCCGGCCGTCGAAGGGCGCCGGAACTGGGTGCTGGCCGGCTGGCATCCACCGAAGGAGTAGACCGGCGGCGCACAAGCCCCCGCCTTTACTCCTTCGGCTTCGTGCCGGCCGCGCGGTCGATGGAGGTGTAAGTGGGCACCTTATACGCGTCGCCGGGCGAGACGTTGTAGCGGAAGCCTTTGGCGTGGTCGTTCGGGTCCACGTAGCCGCGCACCAGGGAGATTGCCCCCAGCGAGACGCGCCGCCCCCGGGGGGGCGCCGCCAGGGTGTAGGCGGCATCCTGCTCGCCGTCGTTCTTCACGATCAGCGTGCGGCCTGCCTGCCCCTCCGGCAGCGGCGCGCTGAGCTCCAGTTGCTGGTCGTTCGGGTCGTCGGCCAGCACCCGGGTGATCGTTCCCGTGTAGGCCGCTCGCGCGGCAGTCAGGCGGAAGTCGTCCCAAGCCAGGAGGGTGCCCTCCATCAGCTTGGCATACTCCACCGTGCCGTCGCGGCGCGAGAGGAACCCGTACGCGCCCTCCAGCTCCAGGCCCCCCGCGAGGCGCACGCGCCCAGGCGCCTCGCAGCTCACCACGGTGTCCACCCGTCCGTCCGCCAGCGTCACCTCGACGGCCACCGGGTTGGTGCCGGGGGCGGCCTCCAGCACCGGCAGCCGGCGGGCGCGGGTGATGAACGGCACGCGGTCGTATGGCTCCAGCAGGGTGACGAACGCCGAGTCGAGGTTCTCGCCTTTGCGGGTCGCCAGCACGAAGCGGATGCTCTTCGGCGCCCCGGCCCTGTTCTGCGGCGGCTCGCCATCGGCCAGGGCCACCTCCTGCAGCGGCGTGAGGTTGTGCAGGCGCAGGTGTGGCTCGCGGCCGGCCGCGATGCGCCCGCGGGAGTCCTCGGCCCGGTAGTCCACGGTGAACTCCTCCGGCGGGTTGGCAGCGCGCGCCACGTTGAAGAGGAACGACCACCCGGCCTTGGTGCGCCACTCCGCCGCCTCCGCCTCGCGCGCAACCTCCGGCCCGGCGAAGGTGCCTTGCGCCTGCGGCTGCAGCACCAGGCCGGTCGTTGTCACCTCCCCGGGAGGGCCATGCCAGGAGAGAGTGTGCTTGCTCCCGCCGCGCACGCGCACTACGTCCAGCACGTAGCTGCGGCGCTCGTCGGCATCGATCAGCCAGGCGGTGCGCCGGTAGGTGGTGCAGTTCGGATAGATGCCGTCGCTGGAGGCATCCACCACGCGCGCCTTCCCCTCCGGCTGGAACGCCAGGAGGTGGCCGGTGTAGGAGTCGCGCTGGGCGGCGTCATCCACGGTGACCACGTTGTGGGAGGCGTTGTTGCGGCACCACGCCAGGTCGCGCGGGCGGCCGCTGGCGTACTCGGGGTAGCCGAAGTCCGGCAGCAGGTCGAGGTTCTCGGCATAGAGGCCCAGGTTCAGTCGGTCCAGGTGACCATGCCCGGTGTTGCGCCCGAAGTAGAGCCACAGGGCGCGGCCGAACGCGCGCTGCGGCGCCTGCAGAATCGCCAGGCCCCAGCCGTCGAGGAACCTACTTTCCAGCGGGGGCTCCGGGCCGGAGACGACGCGCGCCACGTCGCGGCGCAGCGCCTCCGGGTCGGCCTCGTAGATCGAGCCATGCACGCTATCCAGCTTGCGGCCCAACGCCTGCCAGGCCAGGCGGGCCAGCTCCGCGTCGCCGTAGATGCGGAAAGCGCGCAGCAGTGCCGGCGCGCTGGGGTTGACCAACCCCCAATAGCAGGTGGAACCGGAATCGCCGATGGGAGGGGTCACGGCGTCGAGGCAGTTCCAGCGCCAGCAGGCGTGGTAGTACTGACGGTAGTTGGGAAACTCACGGTAGAGGCTGCGGGCGCGGTACTTCGGGTTGTCCTCCAGCAAGTCGGCAGCAGGCTGCAGCGACTGGCCCCAGAGGCAGTAGCCGGGGGCACCCTCGTTGCCGAGGCCGTCGCGGTCCATCACGCTGGTGATGACGTTCGCCAGGTTGCCGCCGGAGACGGGCATGCGGCCCGGGTGCGCCGGGTCCCGCTGGCGGCTGCCGGGGACGAACGCCCAGTCGATCAACGCCGGCGTCTCCTGGGGGTCATCGAGGGCGATGGCGGCAGCGCTCAGGGCGCTGTGGTGCATCCCCTCG
>JAAZEB010000216.1 GCA_012512505.1 Armatimonadota bacterium
GCCGAGGCCCCGGGGGAAAGCCCGGCCGCCGTGGAGCTGGCCGGCACCATCGACCGAGTTGACCTGACGCCGGACGGGCAGGCGGCGGTGGTGATAGACTACAAGCTGTCGCGCACCACGCCGCTGCGAGAGATGCTGGCGGGAACCAGCCTGCAGGTACCGATCTACCTGCTGGCGATGGAGCAACTCTTCGGCCAGCAGGTGGTGGCCGCGGTGCAGCACCCGCTGCGCAAGGGCGAGCCGTACTGGGTCTTCCGGCCGGGCCTGGTGCCGGGGCTGACGCCGGGGAAGGGCGACGGGCTCCCCACGGCGCGCTATGCGAGCCTGCTGGCAACAGCGCAGGCCGCCATCTTGAAGGCAGCCTGCGGCATCCGCGACGGGCACACCCTCCCGGCGCTGGGGGATGCCTGCGAGCTGTGTTCCTTCACCGAGGTGTGCCGGCCGGATGATGTCGCTAACGGTCAATCGGATGAGACCCAGGCGCCCTCCCCCTAATCAGGAAGACCATGCCAGATCCCACTGCCGCGCAGCAAGAAGCGATCCGCACCCTCGACCGAAACCTGCTCGTCTCCGCCGGTGCCGGCTCCGGGAAGACCTCCGTTTTGGTGAGCCGGTTCCTGCGCATGGTGGCCGGCGATCCCGGCCCCGAGGCACCGGCGGAACCGACCGCCCCGGTGGATGGCGTGCTGACGATCACCTTCACCGACAAGGCGGCAGGGGAGATGCGCGAGCGGATCGCCCAGGCGCTGTCGGCGCGGGGGCTGGTGGAACAGCGGCGCCAACTGGAGGTCGCCTACATCAGCACCATCCACGGCTTCTGCCGCCGCCTGCTGCAGGAGAACCCGTTCGAGGCGGCACTGGACCCCGAGTTTGCCACCATCGAGGGAGGGCAGGGCCTGCTCCTGCGTGAGGAGTGTTTCGAGCGGGTGGTGGAACGCGCCTTCGCCCAGCAAGACGACGCGCTGTGCGGGCTGATCCTGGTGTGCCAGGAGGCGCGCTCGCGCCAGGCCAGCACCGACACGCTCGCCGAGCTGCGGGGCGCCGTCCTGGGCACGATCGATGCCATGCGCTCGCTGGGGTGGGAGACCGCCGATCTGCAGCGGTGGATCGACGCCGGGGTGGCAGGCATCCTCCAGCAGGTGGCCGAGCTGCTGGTGGAGCCGCTGAGCCGTCGGCTGGGCGAGGCGAGCGCTCTGGGGCGCTCGCTGCGCGACCTGCGCCTGACCGGCGATGCTGAGGTTGCCCGGCAGCAACTGAACAAGTGGGCGCGGGAGGTGACCCCGGTGGCACCAAACGCGCCGCTGGCGTCACTGGCGCAGCGGGTGGCGGAGCTGCACGCCTTGCGCCCGGCAACGCTGCTGGCGCCGCGGACGCGGCCGGAGTACGACCCGCAGGCCTACGCGGCTCTGAAGGACGCGCAAAAGCGCATCCGGGCGATCATCGACGACCCGCTGCTGCAAGGGTTCACCCTGGAGCGGGAAGAGCAGGCGGCGGAGCAGGCGCTTTGCTTCCTGCGCCTGGTGCTGGCCGTCTGGCAAGAGTACGACGCCGCCAAGGAGCAGCTTTCCGCCCTCGACTTCAACGACCTGCAGATCAAGGCGCGCACCCTCCTGGAGACCAGCGAGGGCGTGCGCCGCCGCTACCAGCGCAAGTTCCGCTACGTGATGGTGGATGAGTTCCAGGACACCGACCACCTGCAGAAGAGCATCATCGACCGGCTGCGTGGCGAGCGCAACTTCTTCGTGGTGGGAGACGTGAAGCAGTCGATCTACGGCTGGCGCAACGCCGACGTGCGCCTCTTCCTCGGCCTGGACCGCGAGTTCAGCGCCCGCGAGCGCCTGGAGCCGGAGCGCTATCGGCGCCTGACGCTGGCCGAGAACTTCCGCTCGCGCCCGGAGATCCTACGCTTCGTGAACGCCATCTTCAGCGGCATGTGGCAACCCCCGGCGGGTGGCCCCCCCATCCCCCCCGAATCCGGGGGGGCACCAGGGTTTGGCCCCCCCATCC
>JAAZEB010000028.1 GCA_012512505.1 Armatimonadota bacterium
CGGGCACCGCCGGCGTCGTCGAGTTGGACGGCGCGATGAAGACCGGTCCCAATGCTATTGAGATCCACGGCGACAAGGGCTCCGCAATCATCAACTATGGCGGCACCTGCGAGTTTCGGCCCGCCGGCGGCGCGCCGGTCAGCCTGGAGGATCCCAGCCTCCCGGGAGACCACCGCTTCGAGCGGGAGATCAACCACTTCATCGCCTGCGTGCTTGGCGAGGAGGAGCCGGAGATCGGCGCCGAGGAAGGTGTGGCGGATCTGCGCGTGCTCGAGGCGGCGTTCGAATCGATCCGCTCCGGCCGTGCAGTGCCCGTTGCCGCCTGAGAGACGCCCGTCGAGTAGGTGCGGATAGCCCGTCGGGTAGCCGTAAACGACTACCCCGTCCAAGTGACAAGCCGTCTGAAGCCGGCTCCGGAGCATCCTTCAGGGCGCTTGTCCCCGGGGTCAGGGGCGTCGTTTACGGCGCCCCGCTCTGGCGCCCCGGCACCGTCACGGCGCCCGTCGCACCGGCCCCCCGATGCTGGCGCGTCCGCCCCCTTACCCGTGCCCTCCTGCCTGGCCGGGCCGCTGCCCAGTGTTTCCTGCGCGCCCTTCGCCAGCGGGCATGGGCTCCCCGGCCGGTGGGTGGGGGGAGGATGCGGGGCGAGCGGCGTATGCATAGAGTGATCGGCGCAAAGCCATGGCCCCGCCGTCCCTTCGCTTGCCGGCGGGCACGGAGGAGGGCGGCGGCGAACGGTTGGGAGGAGCGATGCAGTACACTCAGCTTGGCAAGACGGATCTGATGGTTTCTCGCATCTGCTTCGGGTGCTGGCAGTTGTCGCCGCGCTTCTGGGGGGATGTGCCGCTCGACCAATGGCGCGCTGCCCTGCGCAAGGCAATCGACCTGGGGGTGAACTTCATTGACACCGCCGATGCCTATGGCGAGGGCTACGCCGAAAGCTCGCTGGGCGAGTTCCTCGCCGCGGAGAAGTGCCGCGACCGCTTCCTCATCGCTACCAAGTTCTACTGGAACTTCGAGCAGGCCGAGCGCGTGCCCGATACCACCTACGAGTACATCCTGCGCGCCTGTGAGGCCTCGCTGCGGCGCCTGAAGATCGAGACCATCGACCTCTACCAGATTCACGCCTGGGACCCGATCACCCGCCCCGAGGAGGTCGCTGCCGCTTTCGGGCAACTGAAGAAGCAGGGGAAGGTGCGCTGGTTCGGCGTCAGCAACCTCAACGCCGAGCAAATGCGCCTGTACCTGCGGTACACTGACATCGAGTGCTTGCAGCCACTCTACAACCTGATCGACCGTGGGGTGGAAGCCAACGAACTGCCGTTCTGCCTGGCGCAGCGCATCGGGGTGATCACCTACTCCTCGCTGGCGCGCGGCCTCCTCTCCGGCCGCTACAAGCCCGGACACCACTTTGGCGACCATCGCGACCAGGACCCGCGCTTCCAGGGCGAGGCGCTCGAACGCTTGCAGGCCGCCGTGCACCGGATGCAGCCGATTGCCGACGCCTACGGCCTGACGCTGCCCCAGCTTGCCATCCGCTGGGTTCTCACCCATCCGGCAGTGACGAGTGCCATCGTCGGCATCAAGACGCCGGAGCAGATTGAGACGATCGCGCCGGCCGCCGATGGCGTCCTCTCAAGCCGTGACTGGCACACTCTGGCGGCCCTCATCGCCGCCGCGAAATGAACCTCGCGGGTGCGGCCCGGCTGCCAGCGAAGGAGAGAGCATGCCGCACGAAGCAGGACCCGATCCCCGCCATCTCGCCAACGGGTACGAGATCCCGACCGAGAACTACAGCGACCAGCCCTATGTGGTCCAGACCGACGACGGCGCCTGGCTGTGCGTGCTCACCACCGGGCGTGGCGCGGAGGGCGAGCCGGGCCAGCACGTCGTTGCCAGCCGCAGCACCGACCAGGGGCACACCTGGTCGCCGCCGATAGACGTGGAGCCGGCCGCCGGCCCGGAGGCCTCCTACGCTGTGCTCCTGAAGACGCCGGGCGGGCGCGTCTACTGCTTCTACAATCACAACTCCGATAACCTTCGCGAGGTGCTGGCCGACGACCCGCCTTTCCCCGGCGGCAAGTGGCAGCGGGTAGACTCCCAGGGCTACTTCGTCTTCAAGTACAGCGACGATCATGGCCGCTCCTGGTCGCCGCGGCGCTATCCGATCCCGGTGCGGGAGATGGAGATCGACCGGCAGAACCCCTACGGCGGGCGCGTGCGCTTCTTCTGGAACGTGGGGAAGCCGTTCGTTCACGACGGCGCCGCCTACGTGCCCCTGATCAAGATCGGCCGTTTCGGGCACGGCGGCTACAGCCGCACGGAGGGGGTGCTGCTGCGGAGCGCCAACCTCCTGAGCGAGCGCGATCCCGAGCGGATCACCTGGGAAACGCTGCCCGACGGCGACCACGGACTGCGCACGCCGCCCGGCGGCGGCCCGATTGCCGAGGAGCAGAGCTACTGTGTCCTTAGCGACGGCTCTTTCTACTGCGTCTACCGCAGCATCGACGGTCATCCGGTGTGCGCCTACAGCCGCGACGGCGGCCATACCTGGTCCACGCCCCAGTACCAGTGCTATGCCGACGGCCGACCGATGAAACACCCCCGCGCCGCCAACTTCGCCTGGCGGTGCGCCAACGGCCACTACCTCTACTGGTTCCATAACCACGGCGGGAAGGGCTACGAGGACCGCAACCCGGTGTGGTTGTGCGGCGGCGTGGAGGCCGACTCCCCCGCGGGGAAGGTGATCCGCTGGTCGCAGCCGGAGATCGTCCTCTACGACGACGACCCGTTCGTGGGCATCAGCTACCCCGATCTGATCGAGGAGGACGGCCGCTACTTCCTCACGGAGACACAGAAGGACATCGCCCGGGTGCACGAAGTGGACCCGACGTTGGTGGAGGGCCTGTGGCGTCAGTTCGAGCACGCCGCGGTGGCCCAGGAGGGCCTGGTGCTCAGCCTCCCGGAACCCGGGAAGCCGCTGCCGCGGACGGTGCCGCTGCCGCCGCTGCCGGCGTTCGTGGCCCGCGACGGACAGCGGGCCGACATGGGCAGCAAGCAGCTCCGCCAGGGCTTCTCCATCGAGGTGTGGCTGTGCCTGGAGTCGCTGGCGGCCGGTCGCGTGCTGCTCGATAGCCGGACGCCAACCGGCCAGGGCTTCTGCTTGCAGACCACCACCTGCGGCACCCTGGCGATCGTGCTCAACGACGGCCGCACCGAGAACCGGTGGGACTGCGACCCCGGCCTGCTGGAGGTGGGCCGTCAGCACCACGTGGTCGTCACCGTGGATGGCGGGCCCCGGGTGATCACCTTCGTGGTGGACGGCCGGCTGGGCGATGGCGGCACCCAGCGGCAGTTTGGCTGGTGGCGCTTCAGCCCACACCTGCGCCACGCCAACGGGGCGGAGGTGCTGCGCATCGGGTCGAATGGGGAGGGAGAGGTGCGCGCTCTGCGGATCTACCGCCGTGCCCTGCGCACCACGGAGGCGATCGGCAACTACCGTGCCGGGCGATAGCCGCGCTGCCTGCCGGCAAGACGCCGGCGAGCCGACCGGCGACCGGCCCCGGCGCCTGCGATGACGAGGGTGAGGACGATCTAGATGGCAAAGACAATCACGCCGTGCCGGCCCCGGTGGAAAGGCACGATGACGGACCGCGAGCGGTTCAACAACCAGATGCACTATCGGCCGGTGGATCGTTGCTTCAACATGGAGTTCGGCTACTGGGAAGAGAACTACCAGCAGTGGCCGATCTTCACGGAGAACGGGATCACCAACGAGGCGGAGGCCAACCAGTTCTTCAACTTCGACCGCATCGGCGTGGTGAGCGGCGTCATCTGGATGAACCCGCCCTTCCCGCACGAGGTCGTGGGCGAAACGGAGACCACGCGCATCATTCGCAACGGCGATGGTCTACTGGCCGAAGTGCCCAAGGATGGGCACGACACTATTCCTCACTACATCAAGGCGAGTATCGTCACCCCGGACGACTGGAAGCGGGCGAAGGAAGAACGCTTTCGCCGCGACGACCCGGCGCGCCGGGTGGATGTGGAAGCGCTGAAGCGGGCCTACCCGCCCGACCGCGACTACCCCCTGGGGGTGCACTGTGGCTCGATGATCGGCGTGATCCGCAACATGCTCACCTTCGAGGGCCTCGCCTACGCCACCTACGACTACCCGGACATGGTCGAGGACATGGTGGAGACGGCGTGCGTGCTGGTGGAGGATTACCTCGACCAGGTGCTGGGGCAGATCGACTTCGACTACGCCACCGGCTGGGAGGATATCTGCTTCAAGAACGGGCCGATCATCTCCCTGAGCTTCTACGAGCGCGTGATCGTGCCGCGCTACAAGCGCATTGGCAAGAAGCTGCACGAACACGGCATCGACCTGTGGTATACCGACTGCGATGGCGACGTGCGCCCGCTGCTGCCGGGGTTCCTCGAGGCTGGCATCAACTGCCGCTTCCCGTTCGAGGTGAACGGCTGCGCCCACCCCGCCGAGTTGCTCAACGAGTATGGCAAAGACCTGCGTATCATGGGTGGGGTAGATAAGATCGCGCTGGGCAAGGGGCCGGAGGCGATCAAGGCCTACCTGGAGACGCTGGTGCCGCTGGTGGAGCGCGGCGGCTACATCCCGTTCTGTGACCACCGCTGCCCGCCCAACGTCAAGCCTGAGGACTACCTCTACTACCTCGACCTGAAGGAGCAGATGTTCGGGATGGGATAAGGCACAGGAGCGCATGAGAGGACCTGTCGTAGTGTAGGGGGCACGTGGGCGAGGCCCGATGGCTCGGGCATTCCGAGGATCCTCTGAGGGATGGCACGGAGTGCCGCAGCCATGCGGCATCCAGTGTGAGGCCTGATGGCTCGGGCACTCCGAGGATCCTCCGAGGATGGCACGGAGTGCCGCAGCCATGCGGCTTCCCACAGTGCAAAGCCCGATTGCTCGGGCACTCCGGCAACCACCCGGGAGAGAGGCGGAGTGCCGCAGCCATGTGGCTTTCCGGCCGATAGGGGGCAACGGGTATGCCTGGAGACAGCGCGTTCTGGAGTAGCCACGGGAACCATCGCCCACCTCACCTCTACATCGCCGGCGCCCTGCACATGGTCACGGCATCTCTGAGAGACCACGCCCCGAGGATGGCTGCGCCCGAGCGCAAAGATGGCTTCTGCCAACTCCTCGGGGAGCTCTGTCTGGAGTGCCAGATCGTCATCGTGGCTTGGGTAATCCTGAACGACCACTACCATGCCCTGCTGTGCCCCGAGAGTGCGGATCAGATGGGGCGGATGCTGGGACGCCTGCATCGGATCAGCGCTGGCCGCTGGAACCGTGAGGATGGCGCCAAGAGCCGGAGCGTATGGTATCAGCATTGGGACCGGGTGATGCGCAGCGAGGGGGACGTCTACAGCCGGATCAACTACATCCATCGCAACGGCCCCGAGGGAGCCGCTGTCCGGCCCGATGGCGGGACGTCTACAGCCGGATCAACTACATCCATCGCAACCCGGTAAAGTACGGCTGTGTGGCGGACCCCGCAGATTGGCCATGGTCCAGCTACCCGGTCTTCGTGGCTGCTGAGGACCCCGAGATTGCCGCACGGCTGCAGCGGTTTCCCGCACCGCTGCGCCTTCCTGGTGATTGAGCGCTGGCCTGAGAGGCCGCATGGCTCCGGCACTCCGCTACTCTCCCGGGGGGATCATCGGAGTGCCAGAGCAATCGGGCTCTGACCAGGAAGCCGCATTGCTGCGGCACTCCGTTACACTCCTGTGGGATTGCCGGAGTGCCCGAGCAATCGGGCTGCGGCGGTTGGGATGCCGCATTGCTGCGGCGCTCCGCTGCTCTCCCGGGGGGAGGCGGGCGCTCGGGCGATGGGAGGGATGCGGGCATGAAGCGATACCGCCTGAACCAGCTACCGGAGGTGACCGAGGGGCACTTCTTGAGTGGGATTCTGCCGGGGCGCTATCTGTGCCAGGGAGCGCTCTCCTACAAGCCGCCGGGCTTTCGCACGCATACCAATGATGGCCCGGGCGGGCAGGACCTGCACGTGCACGCCGACGACTGCGAGGCGTTCGTCATCCTCCAGGGCAAGGCGGTGATGGAGGTGAACGGCGAGCGCATCCCCCTGACGACCGGCGACGTGGTGGTCATCGAGCCGGGCGAGGACCACCACCTCGTCTCAGACCGGGAAGATCCCTGTATCAACCTCTGGCTGCACGCCGGGCCGGAGCGCCACCCCGACCAGCAGTAAGCGAGCGGCGGTTGCCTGGTCGTCTGCTTCACCGACGACCAGGCAACCGTGGCGCCATCACTCTTCCGAAGGCAGGGTGTAGACCTCCACGGCGTTCTTCATGAAGAGCGGCACGAAGAGGCGCCTGGTCTTGCGGTTGATGCCGATGTCGGCCGGCGATACCACGCTGGCCAGCTTCTTCACGCCCTGGCGCGACTTGGGGATCAGGCACACCTGGTTGCCATTGAAATCGGAGACGATGAAGCTGCCATCGGCGAGCCCCTCGATGCCGTCCAGCGCCTTGAACGGCTTGCCGATGCCAAACGGTTTTGGCGCCTGCTTGCCGCTGGGGTCCACCTCATAGAGGTCGTGCTGATCCCAGGAGACGGCGTACATCTTACCGCCGGCGAAGGTGATGCCGTTCACCGCGGGAGGCGCCTGGATCACCCGGTGGGCGCCGCGCCCGCTTCGGTCGAGCCGCCAGATCCGGCTGACCGAGGCGTCGGTGACGTAGATGTCGCGCCCGTCGGTGGCCATGTCGTTCAGTTGCCGGGCGCCGGGAACCAGGATCACGCCGCTGCGCGCGCTGGTCAGCGAGTAGCTTACTACCCGCGTGTTGTCGGCGACGTAGAGGGTGCGTCCGAGGATGCACATCCCCTTGGGCGAGTGCAGCGGCGCTTGCTTCGTGCTGCTCCGCCAGCGCAGCCGGTCCAGCGTGCCGTTTGGCTTCAGCCGGCTGATGAAGCCGTTGCCGTCGTCCGACCACCAGCTCTCCGCCGGGCCGTTGATGTTCGAGACGTAGACGTAGCCGGTCACCTCATCGACCACGGCGCACTCCGGCACCCGGAACCCCACGCTGTCTGCCGCCAGGCTGGCTGTCCCGCCGCCGGCAAACAGCAGGCCGATGCCCACCAGGGCCGGCCCAAGAATCGCTCTGCGCTGCTTCATCGCTACCATCCCCTCGGGTCTGAAACGCTTCCGGGGTCTGGTTCGCCGCCGGCAGGCGCGTGTCCTATGCCTGCGCGCCAGAGACGCGCCGCCGTGGGGGTAGCGGTGGCAGCCTCCAGAGAAAGGCCGGCCGGGCGACAGGAGCGCTCGAGCCGCCGCGGCGTGATCCCTGCAGGCCTACGAAGGCTGTTGCGCGGGCTTACCCTCGGTGCGGATCCCGAGCGCCTTCTTCCCCGGCTCCCACTCGAATCGGTCTCCCGTGATGCGCTTCTTCAAAGCGAGTGGGAGGTAGAGCCGGCCCTTCGCTACCAGCGGCCGGTGCTGCTGCCACAGGGCGTCGAACATGACGTTCAACTCACTTGGGTCATCGGTGAAGCCGGCACAGTTGCAGGCCCTTGGCGGCAAAGCCTGGGTAATAGGTGGCCGCGAACGCCGTTGCCGTCTGCTGCCAGACAGCGAGGGGAAGCGGCCGACGATTTGTTCCTATGGCACCCGCCTGGAGAGCAAGCGCCTGGGGGGAATGCAGAGCGGACGTGAAGTCGCCGGCACGGGGGATGCCGCCGCAAGCGGCGCCCGTCCAGCACCAGCGTGGGTGACGCCGGCCCGCACCGATGCCGGCCCGCACCGATGCCAGAGTGGACCCTCACCACCGGTCGGGTTGGTTGTTGGTCAGCACGCGCGAGGCCTCGGCGATCTGGCTGGCCCGGCCCATCAGGATCAGCTCGGTTCCCTCGCGCAGCACCACCTCCGGGCTGGGAGCGGCGGCCAGCTCTTCTCCCGGGTGCTTGAGTGCCAGCACGGTGACACCGTACGCCTGCCACAGGTTCAGCTCGCCCAGCGTCTTGTTGGCTGCCGGCGAGCCGGCGGTCACGGCGACATCGACGATGTCGGTATCCACCGAGTCGTCGTGCAGCACCAGGTCGACGAAATCCATCACGCCCGGCTTCATCACCGCCGCGGCCATGCGCCGCCCGCCGAGGATGTAGGGGGAGATCACCCGGTCGGCGCCGGCCCGACGCAGTTTGTCTTCGTTCTCCTCCAGAATCGAGCGCGCGACGATCTGCAGGCGTGGATTGAGCACCCGGGCGGTGAGCACAATGAAGACGTTCTCCTCGTCGGTGGCGGCGACGGCGATCAGCCCGCGGGCGCGGCCGATGCCCGCGCGGATCAGCACCTCGTCCTCGCAGGCTTTCCCCGCGACGTGCAGCACCTCCCGCTCCTTCAAGCGAGGGAGCTGCTCCGGGTTCTCCTCCACGACCACGTGCGGGAAGCCCTGCCGCTGCAGGTCGCGGCAGATCTGCTGCCCCATCCGGCCGAAGCCGCAGATGATGTAGTGGTCCGACAGCGCCTCGATCACCTTGTCCATGTGCCTCCTTGCAATCTCCTCCTCGGTGGCGAGCAGCAGGGCAACCGCCTGCTCGGCCGCGTTCTCAAACGGCACCAGGAACAGGTCGGCAGCGTCGCCAGCTGCTCCAGCTACCTCGGCGCGCGCGTCACCGGACAGCGCCAGGTTGCCCCGGTAGCCGGCGTGGCGCACCGCCTGGGCAATGGCGGCGTTCACCCGCGGCTCGCGGATGGAGCTGACCACCCAGCGCGCGCCGGCCAGCGGCAGCAGGCTGGCAAACTCGGGGTCCTCGGCATCACCGTAGACGGCCGGCCAGCCGAGGGCGGTCCACTCCCGCACCGCCTGCGGGTTGAAGTCCACCCCCAACACGTGCCGGTCGCGCTCCATCAGGCCCCGGGCGATGGCGCTGCCATAGCGCCCCAACCCAAACAGCACGACATCAGCGGTTCTGGTTCCTACCGCCAGCCCCTTCACCGCGTCTTCGCGGTAGGGCACCTTGCGCTCGAAGATCCCTAGGTAGGGTGCCAGCCACTCGTAGAGGGGCTGCGAGTACAGGATCATGTAGGTGGACAGCCCGATGGTGATCAGGCCCACCAGGGTGACCACCCCCACCGCGTCCTGGCCGACGTGCCCGGCCGCCGCTCCCATGGCGATCAGGATCAGCGAGAACTCGCTGATCTGGGCGACCGTCAGCCCAGCCAGAAGGCCGGTGCGCCGTCGGTAGCCCATGTAGCCCATGATCACCATCACGATGATCGGGTTGCCGATCAGCACGAAGAGCGAGAGCACCACCGACGCGACGACCTGCGACCCGAGCGCCCCCATATCGAGGCGGCTGCCCAGGTCGAGGAAGAAGAAGAGGAGCAGGAAGTCTCGCAGGGCCACCAGCCGGGCGCCCAGGATGTCGCGGTAGGCGGTGGATGCCAGGGAGACGCCGGCGGCGAACGCGCCCACCTCCTTGCTGAACCCGAGGACGCTGCCCAGGTGCGCCAGCGCCAGCGCCCAGGCGATGGAGAACAGCACCAGCAGCTCGGTGGAGCGGCCAAGCAGCGGCACCAGCCGCGGCAGCACCAGGAAGCTGGCCAGCGACACCACGGCGATCATCCCCGCCGCCTTGACGAGCACCAGCAGCACCTGCAGCCCCGGGTGCAGGTGCGACTGCCCCGCCAACACCGAAAGGCCCACCATCGCCAGCACGACCACGAGGTCCTGGACGATCAGGAACCCGAGCGCGATGCGGCCGTGCAACGCCTCGGTTTCCCGCTTGTCGGAGAGGAGCTTGACGACGATGATGGTGCTGGAGAAGGTGAGGGCGACCGCCACGTAGAGGGCAGTGAGCGGCGTCATTCCCAGCGCCCACGCCAGGAAGAAGCCGCCGACACTGGTAAACGCCACCTGCCCCAGGCCGGTAGCCAGCGAAACCGGCCCCATGCTGCGGATGAGGTGCAGGTCCAGCTTCAGCCCGACGACGAAGAGGAGCACCGCCAGGCCGATCTCACCCAGGAGGTGGATCTGGTCGTTCGACTGGATCCAGTCGAGCCCCGAGGGGCCCAGGAGGATGCCGACGGCGATGAAGGCGCAGATCAGTGGTTGGCGCAGGCGCACGGCCACGGTGCCCACCAGGGCAGAAACCGCCAGGATGGCCACCAACTCACCAAAGGTGCTGCCGAAGCTAATCGCCTGGATGTGCAGGCTCGTATCCCCTCAATGGCAAACAATAATCTCTATCAATACTGAGATCAACTTGGCGGCTTGGCCCCGCGATTCCTGCCGCCGCGAAGGGGAATCTGAGCGGTTTTTTTTCGGCAGCGCGTCTATCAGGCCATGCCGCAGATCCATTGCCGCGGTCATTGCCAGTAAGCTGCACGTTGGAGGCTACCGCGGCGCTGATTTCCCGGAGTGGCTTCCGGGGGGAGCAGGTTGCAGGGGCGGTCTACGTGGACCTATCAAAGGAAGCGGCGCGCCCTTGAGACGCCTGCTGGCCCCGAGGTGCGGACGCCGTTTGCGGGTGCCCGTCGGGGTTACCCGCCCAGGGCGTTGCCTCCACGGGGTGCCATGAACAACGCCCCGGCTCCGGCTGCCGGCGTGTTGGCTTCCAATACCAGCTCGCCCAGGCGGCTGGTGTTGTGGAAGCCGCCGCCGAAGGTGGGGCTCCAGGCCAGCAGGTCGCGGGCGCCTGGCGAGGCCCGGTAGAACCCGGCATAGACCACCTCGCCCGGTTTGGCGCCGCCCGGCACCAGCCGGGCCAGCGGCAGTGCCAGCCGCACCCTCCAGCGCCCGTCGACGGTGTCGGAGACGACAACGGCGCCGCTGTCCCAGGTCTCCTTTTCCTCACCGCGGGCAACGGCGAGGTGCGCGCCCTTCGGCCCAACGCAGATCTGGCGGGCGCCGGCACCGCGCTGCGTGGCGAAGAAGCCCTCCCAGTCGTCGCCGTCGAACACCTGCGGGCTGGCGACCAGGGTTGCCGGGTCCAGCTCCTCGGCGAGCTGCACGTACAGGTAATGGCCGTCGTGCGCGACCCGGCCCTCCACCTTGCGCGTGGTTGGCTCCCCAACCAGGGTGGCCCACTGGCCGAGGTCGGCCGCCCGCGACCAATCCACCCGCGCTGGGTCGCCCTCGGCCGGCGGCACGGCGGGCACCGTCACCCGCGGGGGCGCCTGGGTCCGGCGCTGCTGCCGCTCCAGGTACTTGCGGCGGCCTTCCACCATCTGGTTCCAGATTCCCTGCTCGAAGAGCGCCACGCGCTCCTTCTCCAGCGGGGTGCGGGCGGCTTCCCGGGCCTGGGCCATCAGCCGGGCGAACTCCGCCATGCGCGCCTCGGTGCCCAGCGCGCCCCAGGCCAGCTCCTCGGTTTGGTGTTGGTGCCCCGGGGATTGCTGGATTGCTTCTGGGTAGCAGGCGGGGTTCGTGAAGGTCTGCTCGATCCGGGTGTACAGCTTGCGCATCGGGCCGGCCGCCGCGCCGTAGTAGCGGGTGAAGAACTCGTCGATCAGCTTCTGGCCGTCCAGGCTTGGGTCATCGGCCAGCTTCAGGGTGACGTAGAACTCCAGTTGGTCCATCAGGGTGGACTGGCCGAACTCGCTGGAGTGCTCCATGAAGATCCCCTGAACGCGCGCCTTCTGGTAGAGGCGCATCTGCGTCACCACTGAGTGCGCGAAGAAGCCGGGGAAGTAGCCAAAGCCGTCGTACTGGGCGTTGAGCGCCGGGAAGTTGTAGTAGAGCCAGACGTACAGCGGCCGCTCTGGGTCCTGGCGGCGCCACTCGGCCAGCACCTTCCGGTCGTTCGCCTCCATCGAGGGGCACCACCAGTTGCGGGTGTGCAGGCAAAGCTGCATCACCACGTTCGGCTCCACCTTCTCCTTCGTGGGGTAGTAGGCGTAGTCGGAGTAGGCCAGGGCGCCGATCCACTTATCCGGGTGCGTTTTCCGCACCTCGCGGGCCACGCGGTTGACGAAGCGGAAGACGTAGTCGCTCGCCTTGCCGTTGTTGAACTGCAGGTTGTTGGCCTCGGCGGGGTTCAACTCGGCCTGGCAGCGGGCACACCGACACCAGGAGACGTTGTCCTGCGGCACCAGGCCATAGACATCGCCGGTGGCCGTGGCCCCCGGCGGGGCGCCTTTGCCGTCGAAGTAGTCGCGCGCGTCCTGGATCACCTGCTGGATGAAGCCCTCGTTGGTGTAGCACATTTGCGGGGGGCGGCCCGAGTAGCCCTGCGCGAACCAGTCGGGATGCTCCTTGAGGAAGCGGTCGTAATAGCCCTCGAACGAGTGGCACACCCAGAACGCCTGTCCGCCGAGGCGCAGCCGCAGCTTCCACACCTCTGCCTCGCGGTGGGGCACCTTGTGCGGCGGCCCCGGAATGTAAAGCGGCACGGGGGTAATGGAGCGGTGGATCATCGCCGGCGAGCGGCGCACGTCCGGCCCGCGCACTGCCAGCGTGGCCCGCCGTGGGTGGACGAGCCCGACCTCCCCGGGGGCATACCAGCGCACGTCGCAGTGGCGCTCCAGGAAGTCGTAGACGGCGTCGAGAGTGCCGTGGTCATCGTAGAGGCCCGGGAGTGGCAGCGACCGGCTGCCGGCGGCGTTGCTCACCGGCAGGCCATCGGCCTCATCGCAGTGCAGCAGCACGCCGGTGTGCGCGTCGGGGGTGTAGGGGCCCCCCGCTGCCTGCGTGGCATCGCGCACCGTGGTGGAGAGGCGCACCTCGTCAATCAAGCCGACGAACGGGTTGCCGGGCGTGCCGCCGCTTTGCGGGATACCCCCGATCTGCAGGGGCACCTCCCGGCAGGTGGTGCGTGCATAGGGCGCGGTGCCCCGGCTTGCGCCGTCAATGAACAGTTCGATCTGGCCGGCGCGGGCATCGTAGGTGCCCCGGACGTGGTGCCATCCCGCGGTGACCTCCGCCCCGATGGCGCGCACCTCTTTGCCGTCGTACGTGCGGTAGGTGATCCGGTTGGAGTTGGCGTCGCGCTGGATGATGTGGTAGGTCCAGGGGTCGGCGCCATCGAGGCGGAGGATAGTTCCGTCCCGTTCGGGCTGCTCGGCGGGCAGCCACACCCACGCCTCCAGGGTGCCGGCCTCGTCGTTGAAGCCTGGTTCGGGCAAGCTGATCGCCTGGGTGCCGGTGAAGCGGAGTGCCCGGCCGTGCCGTCCAGGGGCGCGCCGCGGGCTGGTGCCAGGCAGATCATCGGCATCGCGCCCGATCAGAACCAGAGTGTTCGGCCGGATGCGCACCAGGTACTCTTGCGAGCGGAAGGTGGCGCTGCGCAGGCCGAAAGCCCGGGTGGCCGCGCTCTCGCCCACCAGAACGCGGGCCCCGGACACCGGCTGCTCGTCGGTCACGATCGGCAGGGTGGCGCCGGTGATCCGGTGCAGGTGCGTTTGCAGCTCGGCGGCGGCGAAGCGGGCGGCAGTAGTGGCCGAGCTTGCCACGACGATGGTGGCGGCCGGCTTCCCGCCGCGCGCCAGCACGAACGGGGCGGGGGCCGCCTGGGCCGCCGCGGCCGAGGCGATCAGGATGCAGGCAGTGGTGAGAGTACGCATAGCACCTCCGTCTTCTGGCAGACAGCGGCTAGATCCTTGCGCTCGTTTCACCCCGCGCTGGCGCGGGGTAACCTGCCCGCGGGAGGAACGCCATGGCGGTAGCACGGGTCAACGTTAAGGAGCAGTACGGGTCGGGCGAGATCTGGAGCGACGCGGAGAACGAGACCGCCGCCGTGCAGGAGGTGCAGGAGTGGCTCGATGCCCATCCGCCCTGGGAGTTCCAGTCGCTGGAACCAGTGCGGGGCGACGACGGGCACTACAAGTTCACGGTCACGCGCAGCTACGCGGAGGGCGCGAAAGGAGCGGCGTGATGCCGACGCCGGCGGAGATTGACGACGAGGACCGGCGCCTCGCCGAACTGCAGGGCCTGGTGGACCGGGCTGAGGCAGGCCTGCGCGAAGGCCGCATCCCCGCCGCGCTGGTCGAGGACGTGATCGCCGGGCTGCGCCAGGAAGCGGAGCGCCTCTTCCCGGGGCAAAAACGCAGCTTCGAGTTGATCTATAAGCCCCGGCTGCTGCGCGCCGCGACTCAGCAGTGAGGGTGAGGGAAGGCCGACCATGGCAGGACAACTGCGGGTCCCGCAGAACATAACAGTGTACGTTCGGCCAAACTGCACCGAGTGCGACCAGGTCATCCGCTACCTCGAAAACCGGGGCCTCCGCTTCCTCGTGCGTGACGTGGAGCGCGACCCGGACGCGCAGGGAGACCTGGATTCCCTCGGCTACACCGACGTGCCGGTGATCTTCCTGGACGAGACCGCCATCGTCGGGTTCGACACGAACCGTCTCGACGCGCACCTGGCGCAGGTAACCATCTGAAGGGTGTTCCCGTGGCTCCATGAGCGAGACCGAGCTATCGGCCGTTGTGCCCGTCTACAACGAGGAAGCCTGCCTGGAGGCGCTTCACCAGCGCCTGTCGGCTGTCCTCGCCAAGCTCACGCCGCACTACGAGATCCTCTTCGTCAACGATGGGAGCACCGACCGCTCGCCGGAGATCCTGCGCGACCTGCACGCGCGCGATCCGGCGCACGTGCGCGTCCTATTCCTCTCGCGCAACTTTGGGCACGAGGCGGCCTCCACCGCCGGCCTGCGCCACGCCCGCGGCCGCGGCGTGGTCCTCATTGACGCCGACCTGCAAGACCCCCCGGAGGTGATCCCGGAGCTGGTGGCGCGCTGGCGCGAAGGGTACGACCTGGTCTACGCCCAGCGGGCATCGCGGGCGCGCGAAACGTGGCTGAAGCGGGCCACCTCTGCCCTTTTCTACCGCGTCATGCGGCGCCTGGCCAACCTCGACTTGCCGCGCGACACTGGCGACTTCCGCCTGATGGACCGCAAGGTGGTGGATGCCTTCAACGACTGCCCGGAGCGCAACCGCTTCGTGCGCGGCCTCGTCTGCTGGGTCGGTTTCCGGCAGACCGGAATCAAGTTCCACCGCGATCCCCGCTATGGGGGCACCACCAAGTATAACTACTTCAAGCTGACCCGGCTGGCGGTGGATAGCATCGTGGCGTTCTCGGTGGTGCCGCTGCGCCTGGCGACGCTGGTGGGGGCGGTGATCGGGGCGGGCAGCTTCTTCATGTTCCTGCTGGTGCTGCTGGAGCGCTTGCGGGGCACCGGCCCGGAGCGCGGCTACGCGCTGCTCGGCACCGGCATCCTCCTGCTGGGCAGCGTGCAGATCTTCCTGCTGGGCATCATCGGCGAGTACATCGGCCGCATCTATCAGGAAACGCAGCGCCGCCCCCTTTACCTGATCCAGGAATCGCTGGACGTGACCGAGCACGTTGCCGCCGGCCGGTAGCCTGGCCTCGTTGAGGCAGCGGCCAGCGGGCGCTGGCGATCCGACCGCCGCAGCCGGAACGGACCCCAATACGAGGACCGGCAGGACGGACTGCCCCCGGATCTGCTATAATGGTCTCATGCTGAAGATCACCTTTTTGGGCACCGGCACTTCGCATGGGGTGCCGGTGATTGGGTGTGACTGCGCCGTCTGCACCTCGACGGACCCACGTAACCACCGCGCGCGCTGTGCCCTGCTGCTGGAGTATGACGGCCGCCAGGTGCTGATCGACACGCCCCCGGAGCTGCGCTTGCAGGCGCTGCGCGCCGGCCTGAAGCGCCTCGATGCCATCCTGTTCACCCACGCGCACGCCGACCACGTCTTCGGCCTGGATGACGTGCGGCCGTTTAACGATCGCCAGGGCGGCACGCTCCCTTGCTATGGCGATGCCAGCACCTTGCGCGACCTGCGCCGCATCTTTCGCTACGTCTTTGTGCCGACCCAGCCGGGCGGCGGGAAGCCGCGCCTGGAGCTGCGCCGCCTCAATGGCGCCTTCAACCTGCACGGGCTCACCGTGCGCCCGCTGCGGGTGATACACGGCGCCCTGCCAATCACCGCCTACCGCTTCGGCCGCTTCGCTTACGTGACCGACGTGAGCGCCATCCCGGACGAGACGGCGGCGGAGCTGCTGGACCTGGACATCCTCGTGCTGGATGCCCTCCGCTACCGGCCGCACCCCACCCACTTCAACGTGGCCCAGGCGCTGGAGGTAGTGCGGCGTCTGCGGCCGCGGCAGACCTACTTCACCCATATCTGCCATGACCTGGACCACGCGCGGGTCAGTGCGGAGCTGCCGGAGGGAGTGGCCCTGGCCTACGATGGCCTGGTGCTGGAGGTGGAACGATGACGGAGTTGGACGTGACGCGCCTGCGGGCGCAGATCCCGGCGCTGCAGCAGTGCATCTACCTGAACACCGGCACGTCGGGCCCGCTGCCGGCGGGCGTCACGGCGCGCATCCGCGCCTTGCTGGCTGAGGAGGCGGTGACAGGACCGGCGGCGCCGGAACTGATGCATGGTGGCTTTGCCGAGATCGGGGCGACAAAGCAGGCGCTGGCACGCCTCCTTGGCGCCAGTGCCGACGAGTTGGCCCTCTCCCAGAATGCCACTCAGGGCCTCACCCTCGTCGCCGCCGGCTATTCCTGGCAGCCGGGCGATGAAATACTCACCGACGACCAGGAACACGTCTCAGGCCTGGTGCCCTGGTTTGGGCTGGCGCGCCACCGGGGCGTGCGCGTGCGCGTGCTGCCCCTCAGCGCCGACCCGGACGCCACCGTACAGCGCTTCGCCGAGGCGATCGGGCCGGCCACGCGCCTGATCGCCTTCAGCCACGTCTCTTACAGCACCGGCACCCGCCTGCCAGCGGCGGCGCTGTGCCAGCTTGCCCGCGCGCACGGTGTCCTCACCGCCATCGATGGGGCACAGGCCGCCGGGCAGATCCCGGTAGACCTACGTGTCCTGGGGTGTGACTTCTACGCGCTGCCGGGGCAGAAGTGGTTGCTGGGGCCAGACGGCACGGGAGCCTTCTACGCGCGCGCCGAGAGCCTGGAGCAGTTGCAGCCGCCCGCGCTCGGGTGGGCTGCGGTGTCGCGCTATGACCTCGACGGCAGCTACACCCTGCACCCGAACGCCCGGCGCTTCGAGACGGCCACCGTCAGCATCCCCATGGTCGGTGGCCTGCGTGCCGCCGTGGAGCTGGCGCTGGCGAATGGGATCGAGGCGATCGCGGCGCGCATCGCTAGCCTGGCAACCTACCTGAAAGAGCGCCTGGCGGCCCTCCCGGGGGTGACGCTCCTGACGCCGCTGGCGCCGGAACACTCGGCGGGCCTGGTCAGCTTCACCCTCGCTGGCGTGGATGCCGAGCAGGCGGCGCAGCGCCTCTGGCGGCAGCACCGCATCCTCTGCCGTTCCATCCCCCGGCCCTACTGCCTGCGTTTCTCGGTACACGCCTTCAACACCACGGCGGAGCTGGATGCCGCCGTGGCAGCGGTGGCCGGATTGATGGGCTAAGCGGCCGCGGGGGGGTGCCTCCCCGGTCGCGAGCTAAACCCCGTGATCAGGCGGAGAGGGCGGACTGGCCGTTGAACGCCTCGCAGGCCATCTGCACCGTCTGGGCATCCGCCTTGCCGGCGACGAAGAGGGCGGTGCGGTCGCCCACCTTGGCGAGGGCCAGCCTCACCTTCTTCGCCTTGATGTCGGCGCCGATGGTGTCGCCGAGCGCCTTCTGCGCCTCGGTGGCATCCTCGCGCGTGGCAAACCAGTAAGCCATGATCCCGGCCTTGCCCGCGTCGCCGATCTGGCTCATCACCTGGCGCAGCTCGATCTCCGACAGGCCCATCTGTGTCGCCCAGGCGGGCGCCCCCTTCGCTCCCTTCGACTTGCCACCCTTGGCGCTGGTGCTGGTGTACGGAACCCCCAGCGCCCAGTAGCACTCAATGCAGACGATCGTTCCCTCCTGGTTATCGGTTCCACAACGCTCGCAGATCACGGCAGCGGGTCCTTTCGTGGGATCGGCTCGGCACAACGGGTCATCTGCCACGGGCCTGGCCATCCGCCCGCGGAGGCCGCCCCGATAGCGGGGCCGGCCCCTGCGCCGGCCCATTCCTGCCCCGGGCGGGTGGCGCGATCGGGGGCGGAGGCCCCTCCTACGCTAAGCGTGCCGCGCGGTAGGAGGCGTCTCCGACGCCGATGGGCGCCCGCCCGGCGGGGCTAGCCTCAGGGCGCGGGGCGTGCCGGGGCGTGGTGGCGGCGCTCCCCGGCGGCAGTGGGTGGCGACAACACGACGCAGTGCTTCAGAGGGCTATTCCGCGTTCGCCCCCGGATTCCTTTCGGCACTCGAGGGCTCCTCCTCATCGTCCGGCAGCAGGCCGCGGGCGCGCAGCGCCGCCTTCGGCACCTCGCCGGCACGTGGATGGCCGTGCCGCCGCCCCCGCCAGTCAAGCTGCCGCTCCTTGGCCAGAGGGATGTCGGCCGTGACGGAGACTCGCACCGCTCGCGGCCCACGCTCCGACTGCACCACGTCGAAACGCACCCGCTGGCCCGCTACCAGGTACTCCCGCTTCTCGTCGGCCAGGTCGGAGTGATGCACGAAGATGTCTTCGCCGTTTTCCGCGGTGATGAACCCAAAGCCCCGGTTGCGGGCAAAGCTCTTGACGACCCCCTCCATGGGCATCCCCCTCTCTGGCCATCGGTGGCAGGTGCTCGGTCACACGACCGTCGCCAGGCGCTCACGGCGCCGGCTTCTCCACAAACAGCGAGTCCGGCAGGCCGGTGTTGATCCGGTAGCGCCGGAAAGTGGCGGTCACGCTGCCGGCGCGGGGCGCGGGCGGCGGGACGCTGCCGCGGCGCGCTGCCGGGGCGGGCGGCGGCGCAGGCAATCGCAAGCGTGCCACGGTGCGTGACGGCAGCCAGTACTTCCCC
>JAAZEB010000217.1 GCA_012512505.1 Armatimonadota bacterium
CCCTCACACCGCTCCAGGTCTACCACGAACGGCTTCACGTCGGCAATGACGTAACGGCCGAGTTCCTCGATCAAGGCGGCGCTGGCGGGCCCCGGGAAACCGCCGGCCGCTACCGGCGTCCCGCCATCCATCGCCGCGGCACCTTTTGCCTCCTTCGCGTGCATACCTCCAGTATACCCAACGTCCCGCCCCGTTGGCAAGCAGCCGGCGCCCGGCAGGCGGCGGGCAACTCGGGCACCCGGGGAGCCGCGTTGGGTCCGTCGCGCCCGAGGGGTTGGCACGTTGAGAGCGAACTACAGAGGGGAGAAGGAGAGGATGGGGACGAGTGAGTAAGGAGCCGCTGCGGCCGCTTTATGTGGATTGCGACGACGTGCTCTGCGAAACGGCGGCCGCGCTGTGCCAACTGCTGCGGCAGGAGTTCGGCAAGCACCTGCCGGTGGAGGCGATCACCGATTTCGACCTGGAAGTGTCGTTCGGGCTGACCCGCCGCGAGTGGCAGCACCTGATGGCGCGCGCGCACGAGCCGGACTTCCTGTGCCGCCTCGCCCCGGTCCCCCAGGCGGCGGAGACGCTTCGGGAACTAGCGGGCCGGGGATGCCCGATCCACGTCGTCACTGGCCGGCCGCCCTCCACGGAGGAGGCCTCCCGCGCCTGGCTCGACCAGCAGGGCATCCCCTACGATGCTCTCCTCTTCGTGGATAAGTATGACCGTCCTGACCCCAACCCCGGCGCGGCGGCGCCGCTGACGCTGGCGGAGCTTTCAGCACGGCGCTTCCGCGCCGCGATTGACGACTCGCCCACGATGATCCGCTTCCTGGCGGAGCAGATGGACGCCCCCGTGTTGGTGCTGGACCGGCCCTGGAACCGCGCCGGCCTGCCAGTACCGGCGGGCGCGGCCCGGCGGGTGCGCCGCTGCCACTCCTGGCCGGAGATCGCCCAGGCGCTGCTTGGCTCATGAACGACGCGCCCGCCACGGGCGTCGGCCCGCGCGGCGGCTTGGCCCACCCCGTGGTGGGGGACAACCGGTGATGGTGATGGGAGGTATCGATGGCGACGATCGCGGTGACGATGGGAGACCCGGCGGGGATCGGGCCGGAGATCGTGCTGCGTGCTCTGCAGAGCGCCACGGTGATGGAGCGCTGCACCCCGGTGGTGGTCGGGCACGCCGAAACGCTGCGCCGCTGCGCCGAGGCGATTGGGCTGGCGGGAGTAGAGATCGCCACCATTGCCGATCCAGGCGAAGCGGCAGCGCGAGTGGGGCGCGTGGATGTCCTCTCAGTGGCGGTGCCGGGGCTGGAGTCGATCCAGCCGGGGGTGGTGCAGGCAGCGTGCGGGCAGGCGGCTGATGCCTTCGTGCGCCGGGCCTGCGCGCTGGGCCTAGCCGGCGCGGTAGACGCGATCACCACCGCGCCGATTCACAAGGAGGCGCTGCGCGCCGCGGGCGTGCCGCACATCGGCCACACCGAGATGCTGGCCGAGTACCTGGGTGCCCCGGAGCCACTCACGCTCTTCCTCACCGGGAAAATGCGCATCTTCTTCCTCTCGCGCCACCTCTCGCTGCGGCAGGCGATTGACTACGTCACGCGGGAGCGCGTGCTGGCAATGCTCCGCCAGGTCCACCAGGCGATGGTCGCTTTCGGATTCCCCGCGCCGCGCATTGCCGTCGCCGCCCTCAACCCGCACGCCAGCGACGGTGGCCTCTTCGGCACCGAGGAGGCCGAGCACCTGATTCCCGCCGTGGCCGCCGCGCGTGCCGAGGGGATTGATGCCGTTGGCCCAATCGGCGCCGACTCCGTCTTCCACCAGGCGCTGGAGGGGCAACACGACTGCGTCCTCTCCCTTTACCATGACCAGGGGCACATCGCCGCCAAAACGCGCGACTTCTTCGGCACCGTGACCGCCACCCTCGCCTTGCCGGTGCTGCGGACCTCGGTCGACCACGGCACCGCCTTCGACATCGCCTGGCAGGGCAAGGCAAGCCCGGTCAGCATGGAGGCGGCAATCCTCGCGGCGGTAGACCTCCTGGCCGCGCGCGCCACCTAAAGCCGATCCGGAAAGCGGCGGAGCGCCAAGAGGCCCGATGGCTCGGGCACTCCGGCCAGTTGCCCGGGGAAAGTGCCGGAGCGCCGCAGCCATGCGGCTTCCCAAACCATCGAGGCCCGATGGCTCGGGCACTCCGGCAATCATCCAGGAAAGTAGCGGAGCACAACGCGACAGGGATCCATCCGCGCGGGGCGAACGAGAGGGGGTGAGCCGGCTCTCGGCCCGTTGCCACCCGCCGTGACGGGCATCGGGAGCGCCGCGGCGATGCGGCTGCGCGCAGCGCAGGCTCGTGCCACCCTCTCCGGGGCGGCCGAAGGGAGATCCCCATGGGAACGCATACCGCCCGCCACCGCCGCTCGCGGCCGCGCGTCTGGGCGCTCCTCGCCGGCGCCGTGCTCCTCGCCGCCGCGGCAACCACTGCCACGGCAGCCCCCGCCACCAAGCTGGCGCTGGCTTCCGGCCGAATCCACTATCAGCTCTCCGGCACCACCAAGGGCACGATGGTGCTTTCCTGGATCCAAAGCGGCATCAAGTTCCGTCAGGAGATGAAGATGCCCGCCACGGTGCCCCAGGCGGGCAGCGGCACGCGCCCGATATCGGTATCTACCTGGACCCTCTCCGACGGCAAGAACGTCTACACCCTCAACCCAATGGTGGAGAAGCAGGTGCTGCGGATGAAGGTGCTCCGCACCGGCCCCCAGGCCAACAACGTGGCCGCTGGCCTGGGAGGGATGTTTGGCCAGGCGTTCGATCCAGCGAAGGCGAAGCGTGTGGGCAAGGGAAAAGTGCTTGGCCGCACCTGTGAGATCAGCGACCTGGACACCGCCCGGGTGTGGGTATGGCAGGGGCTGCCGCTGCGGATAGAGACGAAGCCGAGCGCCCCCGGCCCGGTGATGAAGATGCTGGCCACCAAAGTGGAGACCGCGCCCAAGCTGTCACCGGCGCTCTTCAAGGTGCCGGCCGGCTACCAGGTGCGCGACTTTGACCCGAACGCCGCGATGCACGGCGGGATGTCTCCGGGTGGCCCGCCCCCGCGTCGCTGAGGCCGGCCACCCCTCCTGGTGCGGCGCCCCTCACTCCGACACTGGGCAAAGCACCGCAACGCCGCGCGCGACGCGGGCGCTGACCCGGGTGCCGGCAGCCAGACGAAGGTGCCGGCCACGGCCGAGGAAGAAGCCGCGCTGCCCTTCCAGGACCAGGCGGGCGACTAGCGGCACCGCCGTGCCATCGGCCGCCGTGGCCGCGCTCAACTGGAGCAGGACCCGACCAGGATTCCCGGGGAAAGCGGGGGGCTGCACGCGCTGCACGCGGGCTTCCACGCCGGTGCCCTTGGCCACGGCCACCAACCCGTCGACCACCACGTCGTCGGCCACGGTGAAAGCAACAGACGCGCCCGCGCGGGCCGCGCGGGAGTCAAACGCCTCGGTGAGGGCCAGCGGGATCGCCTGGCCCTCCCGGATCACCACCGCCCGCGTGGGCTGGCGCGGGGCGCTGGCGCCTGCCGCCCGGAAGCGCCACGTCTGACCGCCAGCACGCAGCAGCACCTGCGTCGCGGCCGGGACCAACAGGTGCTCGCGGCCGGGCAGAAAGAAGACCTCCTGCGCCGCGCTGATGCCCAGGGCGCGCCGGATGAGCCGGCTTTCCGCGTCGGCGCCGTTTGGCGAGAAGGCACGCTCCTCCAGGCGCCAGGCTCCCGCGCCGCCGGTCACCCGGTAGTAAACGTTCTGGTAGTCGCGCAGCCGCTCCGGCGCGACGGTCAGCGCCTCGGCTGGGGCGCCATCGACGGCAATCGTCAGCGCCGCGTCCTTCCCATCCTGGGCATCGGTGATCTGCTGGGCCAGCGCGCCATCCACCGGCGCCAGGAGGAACCCATCCACCTGGGCCGGCAGCTTTGGCTCGGCGGCAAGCAACGGCGAAACCAGCAAGAGGGCCCCCCACACCATCGCGGCGGTGGCCAGCAACAGACGCATCCTCGTTCTCCCATTCCTCGGCAGGCTGGGGAGGGCTGTGGCCGCTCCCGGTACCATTATCGGCACCGGCCAGCGCCGGTGAAGGGTGAATCGCCGCCGTGACACGCTCGAACCCAGCCGCGACGAAGGCTGGCCTGGCAGCAAACGCGGTTGCACCCCCTACCGCGCCTCAAACGCCTGGGTTTCGCCGACGAAGAGGAAGTCTTCCCCCGGGCCGCGGCACGTCTTGGTAAGGCCGAAGCGGAGCCAGCGGGCGCGCGTGCCCTCCGGCAGCGGCAGCCAGAGTGAGCCGACCGCGCTCGGACCGAAGGCGCACTGAGCCACCCGTTGGAACTGCTCGCCATCCTCGCTCACCAGCAGCTCCACCGTGTCGGGGGTATAGGTGGGCACGGTCGCCCCGTACCGCTGCGCCACCAGGCCGAGAGTGCGCGTCTCTCCCAGATCGACCGTGACCGTCACCGCCAACGTCTCCCCCGCCTCCAGGCGCCAGCCGACCGACCGCTGGTCCTGATAGAAGCCATCCACCACGCCGTCGGTCAACTCGCCGCCCGCGTCGCCATACTCCGGCAGGGGCAGCGGCGCGATCGTGTAGGGCCGGCGCAGGGCGACGTTCTCGGTGCGCACCTTGTCCGGCGGCTCCTGGGCCCGCACCCGCGCCAGCACCGCGCGAGCGGCCGTGAGGTCGGCGCCCCGCTCTGGAAAAGGCGACTGGTCGCCCAGGTAGAGCGCAAAGCCGATGGCGGCGAAGGCGTTCATCCACCCAGTGTAGGCCGAGTAGGGGCCATAGGCGGGATCGTAGTTGGCGCCGTACTCCTCCCACGCCTCCAGATCGAAGCCGCGCATCCAGGCGCCACCCAGGCGCGGGTCTGGGTCGCGGCTCTGAATGCGAACCAGGTAGTCGCCGATGCGCTCGAACGCCTGGCGGCAAGTGGCATCGCCGGTGGCCTTGTAGGCAGCCCAGGCGTGCAGCAGCAGGTGCGGCACCGTGTAGAGCTGGTCGGTGAGCGGCTCGCCCCCCTCGGTGGAGATCGAACAGTCGTTGGTAAAGGCGTACTGGAAGTCGCCGGGGCCGGTGCGCGGCACACCAAAGCGGCGCACATCAGGATCCTTCAGGTACTCTTGCCAGATGCCCACCAGGCGTTGGTGGAGGGAGGCATCCTCCAGCACGTAAAGGGCGTAGGGCAGGCCGCGGGCACCCGCCTGGTGGCCGCGCGCCTCGACGCACGTGCGCAGCGCGTCCCGGTACAGTGGGTCACCGGTCACCCCGGCGGCCCAGGCCAGGCGCACCAGGTCGAAGTCGGGGGCAACCGCCTGGCGAAAGGTACGGTAGCCGGCGCGGCCCAGCGCGTCGAGTTCCCCCGGCTCGATGGCATGACGCGCGATACAGCCATCCTCGACGGCAACCTGGCGCGACAGCTCCATCGTGCGCAAGCCGGCCTCGAGGTAGCGCGCGTCGCCGGTCTTCCCATGCAGCCAGAGGAGGGCGGTAGCGACGCGGGTGTTGTCATCCCAAAACCAGATCGTGTCGCTCTTCTCGCGCAGCCAGGGCCAGCCGCCAAACGACGGCTTCGTTGGGTCGGCGTACTGCTCCGGCAGGAGGCTGTCGGCGATGTTGCGGGCCACCGCCAGGCAGCTCGCGTCGCCGGTCACCTCGCCGAAAAGCTGGAAAGCGACCGCCGTGGCCGCGTTGCAGTCCAGCCGCTGGGGGTTGGGGAGGAAGTCGTTCGGGCCGCCGTCCCACGGGCCGCCATCCAGCCAGGCCAGGCACCGCTGCGAGTAGACACCAGCGCTGCCATCAGCCGCCGGCAGCACCCCGGAGCGCCGGAACCACCGCAGGCTGGCGGCCAGCGCCTGCCGGTAGCGCTCGCGTCGTAGCGTTACCGCCAGCGATACGCCCACTTCCCGAACCTGCCCGGCGCGCTCCGCCCGCACCCGCAGCCGGTAGTGGCCGGCCGGCGGGGTGAACTCCACCGCGAAGCGTCCGCCACCCAGGGGCCGCGGCGGCGGCAGCTTCAGGCCCGGCGCCTCCGCCCGCACCGTGGCGCCCGGCGCCGTTGCCACCACCAGCCGCACCGGCTCGCCCGGCACCTGCCAGCGCCGCGGCTCGGTGTGTGCCATCAGGGGGAGGTAACGCCGCTGCGCCCGCGTGCGCTCGGCCGCCGGCAGCGCCCACAGCGCCACCTGCCGCAGCAGCGTCTCCCAGCGCGCCGTCAGGCGGTAGCGCCGCGCCCGGAAGTCGGAGACCTTGGTGAGCGCCAGCAGCACCTGCCCTTTTCCGTACGGCAGCTCGATCAGGCCAGGGAACTGCCGCTCCTGCGGCGGCTCTGGGACCACCCAGCCAGGCGCCTGCTGCTCGCGCCAGTGCCCCTCGATCACGCCGTCCGTCAGCAAGCCCCCGGGGTCGCCGTAGGTGCCGGCGGGGGTCTGCGAGAGGGTGTAGTGCTGCCCCAGGGCAACGTTGCGGCCGGCCGCGTCAAACACCTGCGTCTCGCCGACAAAGAGGAAGTCGGTCACCGGGCTGCGCCGATACTTGACGATCCGGAAGCGCACGTAGCGGCTGTCCGGGGCGTCGAGGGTGGCCTCGAGCACCGCCGGCAGCAGCGGATCTCCGCTCACGACCTTCCGCTCGTGCCACTCCTTTCCATCGCGGCTGGTGGCAATGCTCACCCGTTCCGGGCAGTAGTTCGGCTCGGCGGCGCCATAGCGCTGCACCACGCGCTTCAGGTGGCGCGGCTCCTGCAGGTCCAGCACGATCTCCAGGCCCGGATCGCGCTGGAAGACATGGTAGGTGCCCAGCACCCGACCATACTCCAGGAGGCGGCGGGCCTCTCGCGGGGGAGTGCAGGGAAGGCAGGCGGAGTTGTGCTCCTCCAGCAACGCCCCCGGGCCGAGGGGATCGGTGACCGGGTGCTGGCCGACAACGAAGAGGCGCTCGAAGAAGGCCCGCTCTGGTTCGGTCGGTAGGGGAATGCCGAAGAGGGGCGCGTCGCGCGCGGTGGTAAACTCCACCAGGGCGTGACCGCCGGCGCGCACGAAGCGTTCCAGGGCGCGCCGCTGCCCCGGGGTCAACACGTTCGGCCGCGGGTAGCGCAGAGCGCAGACGATCACCGTGGGCACGCGGCCGGCCGACAGCCCTTCCAGCGCGCGCAGGCTGCTGCCAGCGCGGTACGGCACCCCGAGCTGTCGCAGCGCCGCTTCATACTCACAGGGGCCACTGCGGATCAACAGCACTGGCGCCGGCGCGGCCATCGCTACCGCCCCCCATAGCAGCATCACCACCGCCGCGCACACCCGCATCGTGCCCTCCCGGCGCCAACCAACTCAGGGCGTGGACGCGAAGCCTACCCGAAGCACAGCCAGGCGCGACGAACCAGCTCGTAGTTCGTCGCGCCTGGTGATGATTGTGCCGCGCCGAAGCGCTTAGAACCGGGCGTTGATGCCGGCCTTGGCCCGCGCCTCGCCGCGCTCGCTGGAACCGAGGCTGTCGCCGATGCGCTGCAGGTACTCCCCCTCCAGCGAGAGGCCGAAGGTGTTGCCCACGCTCCGGTTGTAGCCGAAGCCGTAATGCGCCGTGCTGAGCTGCGTGTTCCCCAGATCCGAGGCGATCTTGTAGGAGCTGAAGAGACGGTCGTGGGGGCTCAGCCGGATCGCCAGCCCCACCTGCAGCTCCTCGGCGAGCGGCAGGGAGGCGGTCGTCAGGCGCTGGGCATAGCTTCCCGAGAGGCTGAAGGCGCCGATGTCGGAGCGCAGCCCGAGGGTGCGCCGCTCCTCGGCACGCACCAGGCCCTCCTCTTCCGGGTTCTCGATCAGCCCGCCGGTCAACTGGAAGTACTTGGCCGGCGCCAGGCTCACGTTCAGCCCGCGGGTGAGCGGACCCGCCTGCTGCCCCTGCTCGCGCTCCTTGTAGGTGCCGCTCAACTCCAGCGCCTGGAACGGCCGCAGGCGCGCATCCACGCTGCGGACCAGGCCCACGGTCAGCCCGGAGCCATCCGCCTGTTCATTGAGGCGGCCGACGATTTGGAAGCCAGCCAGCGGGTTCAGCTCTACCAGGGCATCCTTCAGCAGTTGCTCGTTGGTGCCGGTGAAGCGCTGCTGCACACCCCCACCGATCTTCAGCCCGCCGAGCGGCGTTGCCTCCACCCGCGCCGTGTGAACCTCCTCGGGGGTGAGACCCGGGCCTTCCTTCTGGGCGAACTGGCCCTGCAGCTTCATGCGGTTGTTGCCGGTGGTCAAATCCACCTGGGTGCTGACCGCCGGATCCAGATCCTCAGTTTGCGCTTCCACCCGCTCGGCGACGATCCGCGTGTTCGCAGCCAGTTGCGTATCCAGCTTCAGGCCGGTCAGCGCCGTCGTCTGCTCGCTGCCGTCGGCCTCCACCACCGCGATCTCCCGCCGCAGCCAGGCGGTAGTGGCCTTTCCGAGGCGCTGCTCCAGCACTATCTGGTCGGTGACGGCGTCACGGGCCAGGCCCTCGGGCATCTCCACCTGCTGGGTGTTGCGCGCCAGGGTGAGGCGGGAGGCCGGCGAGAGGTTCGCCGTCAGGACATGGTTGATCTGGGTCGTGCGGCGGGTCCAGGCGCCGCCGGTGCTCAACTCCTCGGTGCGCTGCAGCCCGGAGCGCGCGCTCAGCGACGGGCTCAACGTATAGGTCGTCGCTAGATCCAGCAGTTCGATGCCGCTGGTGAGGCCATATTCCTGGGCGGCCCCAAACGCGGCGCCGGTGCGGGCATACTTCACGTTCGCCTGCATGCGCTGCAGCGTCGTCTGGCCGGTGAGCTGCAGCGCCGCGGCGTCCAGGGTGTTCAGGCCCGACCCCTCCGCGTTGGGAGAGAGCGCCAGGATGGTGCCAAGCTGGGTGCGGCTGCCGATCTTAGCGTCCAGCCCCATGCCCACGGCAGCCATCTCAGCGGCGCCGCCGGCATCCGGCCGCCAGACGCTGCTGAGGCGCAGCGTGGAGCTCATCATGCCGCCCATCTGCATCTGGGCCACATCCAGCGAGAGCGGCGCGTTCAGCGGGATGACGTTGACGGCGGACTTTGTCTTATCGTAGGCATAGTCCACCCGCGCGATCGATTGGGCATCCAGCGGCTGCGTGAAGGTGATCTTGCCCGCGACATGGTCGAGCTGGTAGTCCGCGGGCAGCAGCTCGCGGTTGCCGTTGAGGCGCACGGTGACGCTGCCGGGCACCACGGCCTGCCGCGAGAGGCTATACGGCCCCTTGCTGCCGTTGCCCCACACCAGGTCGAACGCGGACTCGTACTGGAGACCAGACTGCGCGCCAGCGGCACCCGGCGCAAGCAGCACGGCCAGCGCCAGGATCACCAGGGCGCGGCCAGAACGTCCTCGTCGCATCGTCTCGATCACCACCCCTCTGCTCCTCGAAAAGACAGCCATCCTCTCATCTGATTAGATGCCGCACTGCTCGGGGATGTTCCCGGAACCCACGGCAGGCAGCGGCTCGGCCGTCCAGGAGGTTCGCCGCCAGGTGATCCGCCAGCCCTCGCCGGCGGCGCCGTGACCGGTGTTCAGCACGGCGCGGCCGTCCGCCAGGTCCGCCCGCTGGAGGCGGTGCAAGTGCCCGCAAAGGTGCAAACGCGGGCGGATCGCCTGGGAGGCCTCCCGGAACGACCGTTGACCGCCGGACCGGCCCGTCGGCGTGCGGTCCCCCCACCCCAGCGGGCAGGCATGGGTCACCAGAATCGCCACTCGCCGCCGCGCCAGAGCGGCAGCCTGGGCGGCAACCTCGTCATCGGTCACATAGGGAGGCAGCGGGCGCCCTGCCAGCCACTCCTCCAGCGTGAGCGCCGGGTTCCGCTGACGCGCCGCTTGCCAACGCGCGTTCAGGCGCGACCCAAGCTTGGTCTTCGCCCAAATGCCGCTGATCCCTGCTATGGTCACCCCTTGGACGCTGCGGACCGCCCCCTTGTTCAGCAGCACCGGGCTGCCGTCGCGGTTGCGCAGGCGCTGTAGCAGGTCACGGTCGTCGTGGTTGCCAAACACCGAAAGGACGAGAACCCGCTGCAGGATGGCGGCGAACTGCTCGTCGGTGAGCTGCCCCGGGTCACCCCAATCGCCGGCGCAAAGCAGCAGATCGGGCTGGTGGTGGTCGAGCGCCTCCAACAGCCAATCCACCTCCCTGTGCAGATCACTGACAGCCAGGATCACCATGGCATTCCCCGTCGGCCAGCGGGTGGCCCAAGGCCATCGCTGCACAGGCCGTGCCCGTACTCTCCGCGCATCAGCGGTAGCGCTCCGCCTGCACGTTGAACATCTGCGAGTAGAGGCCGCCCCGGGCCATCAACTCTTCGTGGGTGCCCTCCTCCACCAAACGGCCCTCCTCCAGCACCAAGATGTGCTTCGCGACGCGCACCGTGGAGAAGCGGTGCGAGATGAAGATCGACAGCCGCCCGGCCGTCATCTCCTCGAACGACCGGTAGACCTCGTACTCGGCGAAGGCATCGAGCGAGGCCGTCGGCTCGTCCAGGATGAGGATCGGTGACTCGCGCAGGTAGGCGCGCGACAGCGCCAGCTTCTGCCACTCGCCGCCGGAGAGGTCCTCCCCCAGACCCATGAACTGCCGGCCGAGGTAGGTCTCATACTGGTCGGGGAGGCGGGCGACGATCTCGTCGGCGCCCGCCTTGGCAGCCGCCTGCTGGACGCGGGGGAGATCGTTGACGTACTCCACCTGCCCGAAGCCGATGTTCTCCCGAACGGTCAGGCTGTAACGCACGAAATCCTGAAAGATGACGCCGAAGCAGCGGCGCAGGCTGCGAAGGTCGTACTCGCGCAGGTCCCGGCCCTCCAGCAGGATCTGGCCCTCGGTGGGGTCATACAGCCGCGCCAGCAGTTTCACCAGCGTGGTCTTGCCGGCGCCGTTCTTGCCCACCAGCGCCACCGACTCGGCCGGGCGGAGGGTGAAGCTCACGTCGTGCAGCACGTACTGCTCGGAGCCGGGATAGCGGAAGGAGACGTGGCGGAACTCGATGCCTCGCGTCAGCACGGCGGGCGCCTTCAAGGTGCCCCAGCGCTCATGGCCTCCCTCCGGCGGCCGCAGCGCCCCTTCGATGCTCTGCGGGTCCAGGTCCAGCAGCGTGAAGAGGTTGCCCAGGAACAGCGTTTGCTCGTAGAGCTGGCCGCCCTGGGTAAACAGCGAGAGGAGGCTGCCGCGCGCGCTGCTCATCGCCTGGGTGTAGAGGACCACGTCGCCCAGGCTGATCGCGCGGGCCACGGCACGCAGCGCCACGTAGACCCAGATCCCGGCGGTGCCCGCGTTGCCCAGCAGGCCCAGGCCAAAGTTGACCAACTCGCGGCGCCCCTCCAGGCCGCGCTCCTGCAGGTAGAACTTGCGGCAGTAGAAGCGAAAACGCTCCAGCAAGGCATCCATCAAGTCGAAGACGCGGATCTCCTTGGCGGGGTCGCGCTGGCTGGTGAGCCAGGTGAGGTAGAAGCGAAGGCGGCTGTCCTCGGCCCGGCCGGTGTTGATCGCCCACCGACGGCGGGCAAAGTAGCTGGAGGCCACCATCTGCGGCGCGGTGGTCAAGGCCACCGCCACGGCGGCCAGCCAGTGCAGGCGCAGCATCACCCCGAGGAAAGTGACCAGGGTGATCGCGGTCTGCACCAGCGAGAAGAGCATCCAGACCAGGGTCCAGGCGCTCATCATGGCGCCGCGGGTGGCGTTCTCCAGCATATCGAGGTTCTTGGGGTTCTCGAAGAAGACGATGTCCAACTCGCCGCACTTGCGCATGATCAGCGTCTGGGTGTGCTGCTCCACCTGGAAGCGCAGCAGGCCGGTGAGGGCGTTGCTGAGGGCGCTGATGCCGCTTTGCACGATGCCGAGGAGAATGGCCAGCGCGATCAGGCGCCACAACGGCCCGAGTTCGGCCGGCGTGGCGCCAGCGGCGGCCAGGCGGGTGATCGCGTCGATGATCAGCTTGGTCACCCACAGGATGGTGGCGGGGAACAGGGAGCTGACGATGTTGAGCACCAGCAGGCCGGCAGTGAGCGCCGGCCCCGCGTCCCACACCAGGTGGAAGGCACGGGGCACGGAGACGGCCACCTTCCGCGCCTCGCCGAGGATGAAGGCAAGGCGCGCCGCCGCCCGCCGCGCCACCGAACTCGGCGCCGCCGGGGGCAGCAGCGGCGGCTTTTGAGCGTGCGTCATAGCGGCTCCCTCGGGGCTCTACCTGCCGCGGTGGCCGGCCCGACCGGAGGCAGGCGTCGGCGGCCACGCCGTGGCGGGAGGTTCACCCGGAGCGGAACAGCGGTCCGTTCCGGATCTTGCGGAGGGCATCGTCGCGCTCCACGGGGTCGTCCACGCGCAGCGCGTAGGCCAGCCCGTCGAACTCGCGCAGTTCCCACCAACGCTGAATCCGGTGCGCGAACCGCGCGTCGAGGCCGCCGGCCGCCGCCGCGTAGCGCCGCAGCACCTCCGTGGCAAAGCGAGGCCCCAGGTGGCGCAGCGTCGCCAGGTCGCGCGCCGGGTCACTCACCGCGGCGTTTTCAAAATCGAGGATGCCGGTCACCCGCGTGCCGGCAGGGTCCACCAGGATGTTCTCGTTCCACAGGTCGCCATGGACCAACGCCGGCCGGTAGCCGCGCAGGCTCTCGTCGGCGAGGAGGCCGTCCCACCACTCGGCCAGGTGCCGCGCCGCGGCCGCTGGCAGCGCCTCCATCAGGAACGGGAGCACGGCATCGCGCAAGGCGACCAGGCGCGCTTGCTCCGTTGCCGGCCCGGGCAGCGCCACGTCCGCGGCATCCTCCACCGGGAAGCGGTGCAGCGCCACCAGGAATGCCGCCAGGTCCGCGGCGATCCGCTGCCGATCCGCCCCGGCCGGCAGGCGGTCGCCCAGTGGCTGCCCTGCCAGCAGCGGGTAACCGATCACGCCGTTGGGGAACGCCGCGCAGGGGCCGCGGTGCCAGCGCGGCTCAGGCACAGCCACGGGAAGACGCCGCTGCAAGCGCGGCAGCAGGCGTGCCTCGCGGGCGTAACCGGCGGCGGCCTCCGGGCACTTCCCGATCCGGAAAACGACGCCGCTGGCGGTCGCCACCACCACGCTGCGGAAGCCGTGGCCCAGCACCCGGAGGGGCCACACCGGCTGCGCCTCTGGGAAGGCGGCGGCCAGCGCGTCCCCGATGCCGCGCGGCACGACAGTGGCGTCGATTGCCTCGTTCACTGCGCACGCACCCACGCGACCCGACGCCACGCTACCAGCGCTGGTGCTGGAGATTCACGAACTGGCGCGAGGCGGAGGACTGGTAGGCGGCGAGGATGATCTCGAGCGAGGCTCTCCCCTCTTCGCCGGGCGTGACCGGCGTTTCGCCGGTGCGCACGCAGTGTACCCAGTGCGCGTGGTAACTGGAGAAATCCGACAACTTGGGGTGGTCTTCCGGGGCGATGGTCACCCAATGGGCGCCCTCGGCCCCCACGCCACCCACCGGCAGCATCGTCTCCACCTCCGCGGCGGCGTAGTAACGCAGCGTGCCGTCGGTGGCGCAGAGGATCGTGCCCCGGTCGCCATAGATCTCGACGACGTTGCTGCCCGGCCGCTCGTTGTAGCAGGAATCGAGGATGCCGACGGCGCCGTTCTCAAACTCCAGCACGCACCCCATGTTGTCGTCGCCCTCCATGGGGCAAACGAGCGTCTTGCCGATGGCCGCCACTTGTTTCACCGGGCCGACAAACCAGCGCAGCAGGTCGGCGTGGTGGGTCGCCAAGAGGCTGAAAGAGCCGGCAAAGCTGGCGAAAGTATGGCGCCAGCGCCCCGGGGACACGGAGGCCGAGAGGCCGCCGGCGTGCCCCATGCGCGCCCGGATCGACGTGACCCGCCCGATGGTGCCCTGGTCAATCAAGTGCTTGGCGGTGAGGTAGACGGGGGTAAAGCGCTGCATGTAGATCACGCCGAGGAGCACGCCGGCTTCCCGCGCCGCGGTGATCATCGTCGTGGCTTCGTCCAACGAACTGGCAAACGGCTTCTGGCAAAGGACGTGCTTGCCGGCACGCACGGCTGCGAGCGTCGGGCCGGCGTGGAGGTGGTTCGGCGTGCAAACATCAACGGCATCAATCGCCTCGCGGGCAAGCATCTCTTCATAATCGGTGTAGCGCCGGGAGATGCCGAAGCGGTCGCCAGTAACCTGCAGGCGCTCCGGGTCGGCATCGGCAATCGCGGCAATCTCAACATCAGGCAGTTCCTGATAGCGCGGCAGGTGGTGCGCCGAGGCGATCCCGCCGCAGCCGATCACTGCCACACGCAGTTTCTGAGGCATCGGTTCCCCTCTCCCTCCCGGCGCCACCGCCAGGACCGGTTCAGATCGCGTTGGCAAGAGTATACGACTCGGACGCCGTGCCCTCCTGCCGCCCCCGGCCAGGAACCGGTTCGCCCAGCCGGTGCTCCGGGTCAGAAGCACCGCTGCGGGCGCCTTACTAACAACCAACCGCGATCCTGCTCTTGACAGATCGGCTCAATCCCGGTAGAATAAGGGTGCTGCGAGGGCGGAGTAGCTCAGTGGTTAGAGCACACGGCTCATACCCGTGGCGTCGTCAGTTCGACTCTGACCTCCGCTACCACAACGACGGGGCATGGAGAGCACCACACCATGCCCCGTTTGCATGTACCACACCCGGTGATAGGTGTCAGGTGATAGGTGTCAGGTGATAGGTGTCAGGGTTTGTAGGGGCGAAGCAACCGGCGTATCTGGCCTTGGCACCGGTGCGCTACCCTGAAAATAGCCTCTTGCCGCCGGCCTAACTCCGGATTGGCGGCGCCGCCCAACTCCATCCTGCCGGGTGGCTGCCCGCCAAACTGGCCCCCGGTGTAGGAGGGTCTCCGACGCCGATGGGCCGGATCGCCGGCGTCTCGCCGGCCGGCGTAAGAGGCGCACGCACGCCGGGGAGATGGTACTCCTCCAGGAGGGATGGCCGGAGTGCCCGAGCCATCGGGCTTCGGCGGTTGGGGAGCCGCATCGCTGCGGCGCTCCGCGACTCTCCCAGGCAACTGGCCGGAGTGCCCGAGCCATCGGGCTTCTGCCGGGCGGCCGCGCCGCCGCGGCACTCCGTTACTCTCTCAGGAAATGGCTTGCCACCCGCCTAACGCATGGATTGGCGACAGAACCCCATTTTCATCCTCTTGGGTGCCCGCCTGCCGGTTGCTTCACCCCTACGAACTCTGGCCAGGATGGTCCCCCTACGCCAGATCGGCGGCGGCGAGGGCTTCCTGGGTGGCAACGACGGCGGTGACCGGCGCCGAGGCCAGGTACTGCCGCGCCACGCGCTGCAGATCCTCCACCTGCACGGCGCGGATCTGCTCCAGGAAGCGCGAGGAGTAGTCCAGCCCGAGGCCCAGGATGTGGTGGACCGCGTAGTCGGTGCAGCGCTGCACGTTCGTCTCGTGGCTCAGCACGTACTCTCCCTCCAGGTGCCCCTTGGCGTGGTCCAGCTCCCCGGGGGGAATCGCCTCGTTGTAGAGGCGGTCCACCTGCTCGCGGAAGCCGGCGATGGCGCGCTGGATGTTGCCCGGCGAGGTACCGATGTAGAGGCTGAACAGGCCGGCATCGGAGAAGGCCGAGTAGCCAGAGCGAACGGTGTAGGCCAGCCCCTGCTTGTCGCGCAGCTCTACGAACAGCCGGCAGGAGAGGCCACCCGCGCCCAGCAGCGTGTTCAGGGCCGAGAGCGGCGCCCGGTCGGCATCACCAAAGCCGGGCGCGTACCAACCCTGGTAAAGCTGCGCCTGGTTGGCCTCTGCTTTCGCCTCGGTGGCCACCGTCGGGGCGGTCGGGGTTGGCGGCGGGCCCACCGGCAGTGCCCGGTCCATCGCGGGAATGCCCCCGAAGCGCGCCTCCAGGCGCGGCACCAACTCCTCCGTCGCCACATCCCCCACCACCACGCAGTTCATCCGCGTGGCGCATAGCTGCCGCTCGTACCAGGCGCGAACGCGGTCGGCGTCCAGCTCGGGAAGGCTCTGCAGCACCAGCGTGCCGGTATGCCCGTAGGGGTGGCCGGCGAACATCGTCCGCAGGAACAGGTCACGAGCCCGCTCGCGCGGCTGGTCCAGGTGCGACTGGATCTCGCCGGCCAGCCGGGCAGCTTCCTTAGGAAAGTCGGCGAAAGTAGAGTTCTGGAGGAGGTCGGCCACGAGGTCGAGGGCCGGATCAAGCTGCGAGTTCAGGCAGGTGAGGCGGATCATCAAGTGCTCGGCGCCGCTGATCTGGTCCAGATCGATGGCGCGCCGGTCGATCTCGTCGGCAATCGCCTCGGCGGTACGCGTTCGGGTGCCCTTCAGCAGGAGGCGGGCGGCGAGGCCGGCCACGCCGGGCCGCTCCTGGGTACGCGAGCCGCCGCGAATGGCGAAGCACACGGCAACGCGGGGCGTGCCAGGCGCCGGGCTCACCACCACCGGCAGGCCGTTGGAAAGCGCGGTTGTCTCAAAGCTCATTGTGCTCCTCCCGGCGCCATCGTCACCAGGGCCAGTCGGTTTGGCTGCAGGTAGCGCCGCACCGCTGCCGCCACCTCCGCCGGCGTGAGCCGCTGCAGGGTCGGCAGATACTCCGTGTAGGCCGACAGATCACCGCCGCGCACCACGGAGTCGGCCACGCGCAGGGCCAGCCCCATCGCCCACTCCGCCTCGGCGGCGAAGCGGGCCTCCAGGCGAGTGCGCGCCTTCTCGAACTCCGCGTCGGTGGGCGGCTCCGCCACCAGCCGCGAGACCTGCTCCAGCAGCAGGTCGGCGCTGGTTTGAACCGCGTCTGGCCGGCACACCCCGTAGGCGATCAACATGCCTTCCTCGCGGTACTCCCACTGGGCGGCACCCACGTCAAAGAACGGGGTATCCGGGTGCTGCTCCACCAGGCGCTGATAGAGGCGGCTGCTCTTCCCCTCCCCCAGCACCACCATCGCGGCGTCGAGGGCGATCACCTCATCGAGGCGCATGGCGGGCACGCCGCGGAAGCCGGCCAGCACGTAGCCGGTTTGCACGTCGCCGGTCAGCGCTTCGCGGCGCGCCTCGGTCTGCTCCGGCTCTGCCGGGAAGGTGGGCAGCTCGCCCGCCCGGTTCGGCCCAAAGGTGAAGTGCCGCGCCACATCGGCGAGGGCCATTTGGGGATCCAGGTCGCCGGCGATGATTGTCGCCATGTTGTCCGGCGCATACCACTTGCGGTGGTAGCCCATCAGCGTCTCGCGGGTGACGCTGGCGATCACCTGCTCGGTGCCGATCACCTCTCGCTTGTAGGGGTGGTGGTGGTACATCAGGCGGTTGATCGCCTCCAGGCAGCGGCGCCAGGGGTTATCCTTCCCCATTTTGATCTCTTCGATCACCACGTGGCGCTCGCGCTTCTGGCCCACCGGCGGGCCGGAGGGGTCAAACGGCGGGCCGATCTCTTCCTCGGGCAGCAGCGGGTTGAGCAGCATATCGGCGTGCAGCTCCAACGCCAGCCGGTAGAAGGCGCCGTCCTGCCCCTTGGGAATGGTGACGTAATACTGCGTCCAGTCCTTCGAGGTGCTGGCGTTGATGCGCGCGCCCATCCCCTCCAGCACGCGGTCGAACTCGCCGGCGGGATGGGCCGGCGTGCCTTTGAACATCAGGTGTTCAAGGAAATGCGAGATCCCGGTGGTGTGGTCGTCCTCCAGGATCGAGCCGGCGCGCACGACGGTGTGTAAGTGAACGACTTCCCCCGGCTTGGGAATGACCACGACCGTGTGCCCATTGTCGAGCCGGGCGATGGTGGCCGGCGCCGTGAGATACGGTAAGGAAATCTGCTGGGTCCCTTCCTTCACACGCTCCTCCAATGTCATCGCTGGTCTGGGTGTCGCGGCGGGCACCCGTTCCTTTTCCCCTCCAGGGCCAACCGGTAAACTATAACACGTTTCCTTGGCAAGCGGCAATGCCTCTCTTTCGGGAATCGGGCCAGGGTGGTATAATACACTCTAGACCAACGTGGCATCCGATCACTATTGCCAGGGTTTCGGCTGCTAATCGGCCGAAGCCCCTTTCGTGTTGTACAGTCAACTGCATGCACCTGAGTGAGATCATCCCGCTGCTGGCCGGCGCGCCGGAGTTCCGGGCGCTGGTGGATACCCTCCAGGGCGGCGCGCGTGCCGCCTGGTCCGACGGCCTGACCGCGCCGGCCCGCGCCTTGTTCGTCGCCGCCCTGCGTACCGAAGCACCCGCTCGCCCGCTGCTGCTGCTCGTTCCCAGCGCCGAACGGGCCGACCAGTTGGCGGAAGACTTGATGGCCCTCGGCGTTGCCGCCGTGCAGGTCTACCCCCAGCTTGCCCTGCCCACCGCCGAGGAGCGCGAGCACGCCGCGTCGGTCGCCGTTGATCTGGGGGCCCTGCGCGACCGTCTCCAGGCCCTGCGTGACCTGCTCGCCGCCGCCCCGACGGTGGTGGTGGCGCCGATCACCGCGGCGCTGCAGCCGGTTCCGGCGCCCACGCACTTGCGCGATTACTCGCTGCAGGTGCGCCCGGGCGACCGCCTGGCACTGGACGAAGTGGCGCGGAAGCTGACGGCGATGGGCTACGAACGCCTGCCCACCGTGGAGGAGCCGGGCCAGTTCGCCATCCGCGGCGGCATTCTGGACATCTTCCCGGTGAACGAGGCCAACCCGACCCGGGTGGACCTGTTCGGCGACGATGTCGACTCGATCCGCGCCTTCGATGCCGGCACCCAGCGGTCGCTGCAGCCGCTGCCGCACCTGCTGGTGCTGCCGGTGGTGGCGCCGGCCGACGGCGATGCCGGCGATCTGCTGGACTACCTGCCAGCACAGGCGCTGGCGGTGGTGGAGGATCCCCGCCAGGTCGAGTCGCGCTTCGAGGAGTTCTGCAGCGAGCACGCCGCCGACACGGGGGAGACCACCGAGCGAGAGGCCCGGCGCCGGCTGGCGACCGTGGCGGAGCGGCTCCGCCGGCACACCGCGCTCTACTTGACGCTTGGGGCACGCAGCGCGGCCTGGGATCACGCGGCCAAGGCGTTCCCGTTCACCTCCCACGTCGTCGCCAACCTGGGGGGCATCACTCCGGCCCTGCAGGCGATTGAGGAGTGGCGCCACTCTGGCTGGCGGGTGGTGATCGCCTCCGACCGCTCCGAGCGCCTGGTGGAGCTGTTCGCCGAGAACGGCGTGCCGATCACCACCCAGGCGGAAGAAGCGGCAGCGGAAAGCAACGCGCGCGCCCGGCCGGCCCTCTGCGTGCATGGCGCCCTCTCCGCCGGCTGCTTGCTGCCCTCGCTGAAGCTGGCCCTGCTCACCGACGGGGAGGTGTTCGGCACCCGCAAAGTGCGGCGGCCACGGCGCGTCGTTCGCCAGGGGCAGCGCATCACCTCGCTGGCCCAGCTCAAAGAGGGCGACCACGTCGTTCACCTGCAGCACGGCATCGGCGTTTACCGCGGCCTGGTGCAACAGAACGTGGAAGGCGCCACGCGCGACTACCTGCACCTGGAGTACGCGGAGAACACCCGCCTCTTCGTGCCGGTGGAACAGCTTGACCGGGTGACGAAGTACATCGGCTCGGAAGAGCACCCACCGCAGGTCCACCGCCTGGGCGGCACCGAGTGGCAGCACACGAAGCAGCGTGCCCGCGCCCGCGTGCGCGAGATGGCCGCGGAGTTGGTGGCGCTCTACGCGGCCCGGCAGGCGGCTCAAGGCCACGCCTTCGGCCCCGACACCCCCTGGCAGGCGGAGCTGGAGGAGAGCTTCATCTACGAGGAGACGCCCGACCAGCTCACCGCCATCCAGGAAGTCAAAAGCGACATGGAGCGCACCCAGCCAATGGACCGGCTGGTCTGCGGCGACGTGGGCTACGGGAAGACGGAGGTGGCGATCCGCGCCGCGTTCAAGGCGGTGACGGATGGGAAGCAGGTCGCCGTGCTGGTGCCGACCACCGTGCTGGCGCAGCAGCACTTCAACACCTTCAGCGAGCGTCTGGCCGCCTTCCCCCTCACCATCGAGACGCTGTCGCGCTTCCGCTCGCCCAAGGAACAGGCGCGCGTGGTAAAAGGCCTGCGAGAGGGCACCGTCGATATCGTCATCGGCACGCACAGGCTGCTGTCGCGTGATGTTGCCTTCCGCGACCTCGGCCTGGTGGTGGTGGATGAGGAACAGCGCTTCGGGGTGGCCCACAAGGAGCGCCTGAAGCAACTGCGCACCAGCGTCGACGTGCTGACGCTTACCGCCACCCCGATCCCGCGCACCCTGCACATGTCGCTGTCCGGCATTCGCGACATGTCCACCATCAATGACCCGCCCGAGGGCCGCACCCCGATCCGCACCCTCTGCGTGGAGCGAACCGCCGAGGTGGTGCGCGAGGCGATTGTGCGCGAACTGGACCGCGACGGCCAGGTCTACTTCGTCCACAACCGGGTGGAGACGATTGAGGCGCTGGCCGAGCACATCCGGCGCCTGGTGCCGCACGCGCGCGTTGCCGTCGGCCACGGCCAGATGCCCGAAGAGCGCCTCGAGAAGGTAATGCTCGATTTCTACGACCGGCAGTACGACGTGCTGGTCTGTACCACGATCATCGAGAGTGGCCTGGACATCCCGAACGTCAACACGATCCTGATCGACAACGCGCCGCACCTGGGCCTGGCGCAGCTCTACCAGCTCCGGGGGCGCGTCGGTCGCTCGCCCCGCCAGGCCTACTGTTACCTCCTCTTTGATCCACGGCGCATGCTCACCGAGGTGGCCGAGAAGCGCCTGGAGGCGATCCGCGAGTTCAGCCAGCTCGGCTCCGGCTTCCAGATCGCCCTGCGCGACCTGGAACTGCGCGGCGCCGGCAATCTGCTGGGAGCGGAGCAGCACGGCTTCATGCTCTCCGTCGGCTTCGATCTCTACTGCCGGATGATCGCCGAGGCGGTGAAGGAGCTGCGCGGCGAGGAGGTGACCGACTTCACCCTCCCGCCAGCCGACCTGCCGGTAGATGCCCACCTGCCGGCCACCTACATCCACGACGACCGGCAGCGCCTAGATCTGTACAAGCGGATGTCGGCTTCCCGCACCCGCGAAGACGTGCAGAGCTTCGAGGAGGAGCTGCGCGACCGCTTCGGACCGGTGCCGGACGCGGTGGCCAACCTGCTGGAGATCCTACGGCTGCGGGTGGCCGCCGCCGAGGCGGGGGTAGAGAGCCTCGCCGCCACCGGCGAGCACCTGACGGTGAAGCTATCGGCGCGCACTCGCCTCAGCGAGAAGGAGATCACCGCGCTGTGGGGCAGCGCGGTGGCCCGACGCCCCGGGTGGCGCTGGGTGCAGGTGCGCCCAGATCGGATCGTCGTCGAGCTGCAGGGCGCCTCCGCGCTGGCCGCGGCCGTGGCCGTGGTGCGCGCGGTAGCAGAGCGGGAGAAGCTGCTGGCGGCAGCCAAGCGGTCGGCTTCCCTCGCCGCGGCGAAGCGGCCGCAGCGGGTCGGCCGGGGCTGGTCCTAGCTTCTCGCGCGACCACACCCCGGCTGTGGGGAGCCAGGCACCCGGGGCAGCAAGCCGCTGGTGAGAGAGCAGCGCCTGGCTTGCTGCAGCGGCGCACCCGCGCTTGACAGGTCTCTGGAAACATTGTATACTCTGCGCGACATATGCGCCTGGGTGGTCGCTGCGCGCGTCTGCGGGGAGTGCGCCTTCGCCGGTGTCGATCCCTTGCGGGGTGCTCGGGTCTCCCCTCCCTCTGCCGTAGTGGCCCCAACGTCGCCCCGGGCTGTCCTCGGTAGCGCGGCAAGCATCCAATCTCCTGGTTGCGTGGCCGGCGGGCAGACGGGAGCAGTGGGGCCGCCTCCTTCCCCGGCGCAGTGGGCCTAGAACTCCCCTGCCACCCTGTCCAGCGGATATGGGCGGGCCGGGTGGATGATCGTATAGAGATAGGGGGCTTGGATGCCCGGCGTGGGTAGATCGCCCGGTGCCCGGGGCGCGGCGCGCAAAGCCGGCCTGGAGCGAACATTCCTGGCGGCAAAGTGGGCCGGCGCGTTAGTTGCCGTGGCCGCGGGCTCATTCCTAATTAGCCTTTACTGCATTGCACCGCACGTGCGTACGCCGGCCGGCGAGGCACCCACCACCCCGGCGGCGGCGGACCACACCGCGTCGTCACCGCTGCCCACCGCCGAGCCCGCGCCGGTAGTGCCCCGCCGCGCGGAGGCGCCCGTGGCCCGCGCCGACAACGCCCCCAGCGATGGCGTGCTGGTGCGGCCGGCGCCCCGGCGCCCCGGCGTCCCGAGCGACGACGGCACGGTGACGATCCGGCCCACGCCGGCGCCGCCGCGGGTATCGCCTCCGGTGCCCGGCGCCGGCGAGCCGGCCAGCGCGAGCGGTGAGACACTGACGCTCGCCCCACTCTCCGGTGGCGAGGCGGACGCCGCGGCATCGACCGCCACCGGGGAGACACCCCTCTACCGGGTGGAGGTGGGTGCGCCAGGCTCGCGTGCAGAATCAGACCGGTTGGCGCAGGAGCTACGCCAGCGCGGTTTCTCCGCGCACGTGGTCACCGAGGGCAGCATCCACCACGTGCAAGCAGGCGCATTTCGCAGCCGGCGCAACGCCGAGAAGCTTGCGACCGAGCTGGGAAACCAGGGCTACGCCGCGACGATCGCGGGTGGCCCGAACGAGTGATCGGCAGCGCGGGAACGGGGTGCGGGAAGTGACGCACCCCGTTGCGCGCGTTTGACCGCGCGGGCGGATGGCGGTCCGCACCGCGGCGGCTCATCGAGAAGGGGGACGCACACTGCTATGAACATGCTCTCCCGCAGCGTGCCACCACAACGGCGGCGCACTGCGGCTAAGACTGGCCTCTTGGGCTTAGGGACCCTGTTGGGCCTCCTGGCCTCCATGCCCGCGCACGCTGGGGAGGCAATCAGCTTGCCGCGGGACCTCAACCCTAGCGAAGTAACCCTCCTGCTGGTCGTCTTCGTCTTCGCTCTGGTCTCCCTCGCCTACGGCGGCTACCTGGTGAAGAAGGTGATGGC
>JAAZEB010000218.1 GCA_012512505.1 Armatimonadota bacterium
AAAGCATTCGTTCCCCCAGCCTTGGGGGGTCAGGGGGGCCATGGGGGCTACTCGTCGGCGCGGCGCTTCCGTTCCAGCCAGGCCGCGTACACCTCTTTGCGGGAGAGGTGGTGCTCCGCCGCCACGGTACGGATGGCGTCGCGCTCGCTGCTGCCGGCCGCCACCAGCGCCGCGACGGCTTCTTCCGGGGCCTCGGCCGGCGGCGGCGGCGCGTTGGCCTCGCCAGGTTCGGCGCCCGCCACCACCAGCACGAACTCACCTTGGGGCCGGTGCGCGCGGAAGTGAGCCAACACCTCGCTCACCCGCCCCCGAACCACCTCCTCGAACTTCTTGGTGAGCTCGCGGGCCGCCGCCATCGGCCGGTCGCCCAGCACGGAGGCCATTGCCTCCAAAGTGGCGAGCACGCGCGACGGCGCCTCATAGAAGACCAGCGTCCGCTCCTCGCCCCGCAGCGCTTCGAGGTGCTGGCGACGCTCGCCGGCGACGCGCGGCAGGAAGCCCTCGAAGGCGAAGCGGCGCGTCGGCAACCCGGAGACCACCAGGGCGGTGATCACGGCGCTCGGCCCCGGCACCGCCACCACGTCGAGGCCGGCCGCCACGCAGGCGGCGATCAGCTCGTGCCCGGGATCAGAGATGCCGGGCATCCCGGCATCGGAGACGAGGGCGACACGGCGCCCCGAGGCCACCTGCTCCACCAGCCAGGCAGCCTTGCGGGCCTCCGTGTGGCGGTGATACGACGTGAGGGGCGTGTGGATATCGCAGTGGGCCAGCAGCTTGCGGGTGACGCGCGTGTCCTCGGCGGCAATCAGGTGGACCTCGCGCAGGATGCGCAGCGCACGGAGGGTGATGTCCTCCAGGTTGCCGATCGGGGTTGCGACCACGTAGAGTACGCCCGGCTGCTCCATGAGGGCCATTGTAGCACCGGGCCGGGCCTACGTCAACGGCGCCAGGGGCGGTACAGAGGAAAGGGAAGGCGCTGAGTGGGTCCCGGATGGACCGGCGGCCTTCCCTTTACGACGTGGTTGGTCTTCTGTTCAGACCTTCTCGTGGCAGGTGAGCACGAGCCGCTTCTTGCCCCCATCGAGCATGAGGACCGGCTTGCTCGGCTTGCCACACTCGCGGCAGATGTTCGCCTTGGCGTCACCCACGCGGGAGTTCTTGCTCTTCTTGCCCTCGGTACCCTTGGCCACCTTGATTCTCCTTCCGTGCTTTGCAGGCTGATACGCACAAAAAAAGGCCCCAGCCGCGGTTGCGGTGGGACCTCTGGCACGCCGGCGCACGCAGCGAGATGCTGGCCGGCAAACAGCGTGGCGATCGCGTGAGCGTATCGCTGGCGCCCTCGGAGGGATTCGAACCCCCGACTCAGGGCTTAGGACGCCCCAGCTCTATCCACTGAGCTACGAGGGCACTTGGGCTAAGCTCACCATCCGTCGCCGCTTGCGGACCTATCGCGCGTCCGGCACCACCCCCCTCTACCCCGGCCGCGCCCGCGGTGCCGCGGGCCGTCCGTCGCACGGGGCAGTAGGTGGAACCCGTACATCCCAGCAACGAACCTCATTATAGGGCAGACAGAGGCCTGTGTCAAGAGATGCTGATGGCCGCGCGCGGGGGGCTGCCGCCCCGCGGGGGGCTGCCCCCCGGACGCGGCCACCCCTCGTGGCTGCGCCGCCAGCGGATGAGCTGCCGACAGGGGGGCGCGGGCCAGCCGCCACCCCGCTGCCGGCTCACTCCGCCCGCATCATGATCTCTTTGAGCTGGTTGAGCGCCTTCTGCTGCAGGCGGGAAACGTGCATCTGCGAGATGCCAAGCTTCTTCGCCACTTCGGTCTGGGAGAGTTCCTTGAAGAAGCGCATGTAGACGATCTTGCGCTCCCGTTCCGGCAGCGAGTTGATCGCGTCCTTGAGCTGCGCGAACAGCTCCACCCGCCGGAACGACTCGTCCGTCTCGCCGACCAGGTCCATCAGCGCCGACTTGGCAGCTTCGCTGTCGTCGCTCAGCTCGGTATCCAGCGACACAGCGTGGTAGGCGGAGCCCATTTCCAGGGCCTCGGAGATCTCCTCCTCGGTGGCCCCCACCGACTCGGCGATCTCCGCGTAGGTGGGAGAACGCCCCAGTTCCTGAGAGAGCAGCTCAATCGCTCGGTTGGCGGCCAGGTTCAGCTCCTTCAGCCGCCGGGGCGCCTTCAGGTTCCATCCTTTGTCGCGAAAATAGCGCCGGATCTCGCCGATGATGGTGGGAACAGCATACGTGGAGAACTTGATGTGCCGGTCCGGCTCAAACCGGTCCACCGCGTTGATCAGGCCGATGGTGCCCACCTGGATCAGGTCCTCCAGCGGCTCGCCGCGGTTGGCGAACTTCCGCGCCAGGTAGCGCACCAGGTTGCTGTGCATCAGGATCAGTTGGTCACGGATATGTTCCTGGCGGTCCGGGTCCGAAGTGGCGCGCAGCTCGCGGAACAGCTCCGTGGTATCCTGCGACTCCCACTCTTGGGTTGGAGTTTCCGCCTGAACGCTGGTCATTCGTCTTCCCTCGAAGCGTACTTCACCATCCTCACGTGCAGGTTGCGGTCGGCATCCTCGAACACATCCACTTCGGCCATCAGCACTTCCATCAGCAGGCGGCTGATCGGTTCGTCCGGCGGCAGGCTTTCCGGCGCCTTGCTGGTGGAGCGAGCGCCTCCGGGGTTGATCACCTCAATGGTGAGGCGCTGCGCTTCGCGCTCGTAGCGCACCGTCAGGGGTGAGGCCGCGAACTCCGGCGCCACGTCCTTCATCGCGCTCGTACACGCCTCCCCCATCGCCAACTTGATGTCCTCCACCTCGTCGTAGGAGAAATCCATGCGGCCGGCGATGCCGGAGACCGCCAAGCGGGCGACGCTGACGTACTCCGGCTTACGAGGGATCCGCAGCTCAACCACATCGTCCTGATAGTCCAACTACGTTCCTCCCTGTGCGGCGGCCGGTTTGCTGCCCGCCACCTCGCGGTTGAGCGCCTCCAGCGCCTCCGGCACGTCCTGCACCACGGTGAAGGCGCTGCTTAGCCCGGTGATGTCCAGGATGCGGCGAATGCGCGGATTGGGACCGGCCAGCACCAGCGTGCCGCCGCCCGCCCGCGCGCGCCGCAACCCTCCGATCAGCACCCCCAACCCCACGCTATCAATGAAGCCGACCTGCGCCAGGTCGACCACGATGTTGCGCTTGCCCTCCCGCTCGAACTGCAGGAGCCGGTCCTTAAGCCGCGGCGCCGTGTAAACGTCCACTTCGCCGACTACCTCGGCAACCACCGCCGGCTGCCCATTCGCGAGCGCGGCATCCTTGGTAGCAACGCTAAAATCCATCGGTTCCCCCCTGATGGTGAATCGGTGCCCTACGAAGCCTCCGCACCGGCCCGCCGTTCCGCCTCGGTGAGGCGCGCCAACTCCTCTACCAACTGGTTGAGGCGGTGGCGCAGGTCCTCGATCTGGTGAGAGGCACGATGTTGAGGATTGCCGCTGGCGCGCAGGTAAAACCAGGCACCCAGGCCGCCGAGGGCCGCCGCGCCCAGGGCCACGGCCAACACGGTGGAGGCGGGAATCCGTGACCGCCAAGAAACGGGGACTTCCAGCGCCCTGCGCTCACCCGCCGCTTCGGCACGGATCAGATCCAGGTGGCCCCGCGTCTCCTCGCGGGCTTCTCCGCCGTCACTCACGGTGCTGCCTCCGATCTTCCCCCGGCGCCCGCTCGTCCTCCACCCTCTACGGAGCAGCTTCGCAGAGCGCCATTAGGTTTACCCAGTTTGTGCCTCCGCCAAACGGAGCGACTGCACGGTGCCCCCGCCGACCACCCGGTCGCCCTGGTAGAACACCGCCGCCTGCCCAGGCGTGATCGCACGCTGTGGCTCGTCGAACACAAGCTGCGCCTGATCCTCCGCGAGCGGGCGCACCACAGCCGCTTGGTCCTCCATATTATACCTGACTTTGGCAGTCACCTCAAGCTCGACCTGCGGGGCAGCAACACTGATCCAGTTGAGGTCAGTCACCACGCAGGCTCGCTGCCGCAACGCCTCCTCGGGCCCCACCACCAGGGTGTTGGTCTCCGGGCGGATCTCCAGCACGTAGAGCGGGTGTGGCACGGGCAGCCGCAGCCCCCGCTTCTGGCCGAGGGTGAAGAAGGCGATCCCCGGGTGCTCGCCCAGCACGTTGCCCTGCTGATCGACGATCGGCCCGGGGGTGGCTACGGCCGGCTCCCGGCGGCGCAGGAAGCCCGCGTAGTCGTCTTCCGGCACGAAGCAGATCTCCTGGCTGTCGCGCTTGGTGGCCACCCCCAGCCCCAAGGCGGCGGCGCGGCAGCGCGTTTCCGCCTTGGTCATCCCTCCCAGCGGGAAAAGCGTGCTCGCCAACTGCTCCTGGGTCAGCGTGTAGAGGGCGTACGACTGGTCCTTCGCCGCGTCCACTCCGCGCAGCAGCAGGTAGCGCCCGCTCTCCGGGTCGGTGCTAACGCGCGCGTAATGGCCGGTGGCGAGGAATTCGGCCCCGAGCTGCCGAGCCCGCTGCCGCAGGGCAGCAAACTTCACGTGCTGGTTGCAGCGCACGCAGGGGTTGGGGGTGCGGCCGCGGCGATACTCGCGCACGAAGTCGGCGATCACCGTCTCCGCGAAAATGTCGCGGAAGTTCAGCACGTAGTAGGGGATCCCGAGCTTGCCGGCCACGCGACGTGCGTCTTCCACGGCCGATAGCGAGCAGCAGCCGCGCTGCGAGCTGCCGCCCTCATCCGGCCAAAGCTGCAGCGTCACGCCGATCACCTCGTAGCCCTGCTCCACCAGCAGCGCCGCCGCCAGCGAGCTATCCACTCCACCACTCATTGCCACCACCACGCGCGGCACTCTTCCTCACCCCCTCTCGCGCCTCAACTGCTCCATTCGCTCCCGAATTCGCTGCTCGCGCCCGCGGTCCGTCGGCTCGTAGTAGCGCCGCGTCATGGCGCCCTCGGGCACGTACTCCTGCGCCACCCAGCCGCCCGGGTAGTCGTGCGGATAGCGATAGCCTTGTCCGTGGCCCAGCGCCGCGGCGCCGCGGTAGCTGGCGTCGCGCAGGTGCAGCGGCACCGGCGCCGGCCGCTCCGTGCGCACGTCGGCCAGGGCACGGCTGATTCCCAGGTAGCTCGCGTTCGATTTCGGCGCCGTCGCCAGGTAGATCGTCGCCTGTGCCAGCGGAATCTGCGCCTCCGGCATCCCCACGTACTCCACCGCCTGCGCCGCCGCCGTGGCCACCACCAGCGCCAGCGGGTCGGCATTGCCCACGTCCTCAGCGGCCTGGATGACGAGGCGCCGGGCGATGAAGCGCGGATCCTCGCCCGCGGCCACCATCCGCGCCAACCAGTAGAGCGCTGCGTCGGGATCCGAGCCACGCATGCTCTTGATGAAAGCGGAGATCACGTCGTAGTGTTGATCGCCGTCTCGGTCGTAGGCCAGCGCTCGCTGCTGCATCGCCTCTTCCGCCTGCGCCAGGGTCACCTGGCGTTCGCCCGCCGCGTTGGGCTCCGCCAGCGTCGCCGCCAGCTCCAGGGCGTTCAGCGCGGTGCGGGCATCGCCGTTGCTAAAGCTCACCAGGTGCGCCAGCGCGTCGGGGGTCACCGTCACTCGCAGTTGGCCCAGGCCCCGCTCCGCGTCCTCCAGGGCTGCCCGCAGAATGCGCGTCAGCGCCTCGTCGTCCAGCGCCTCGAAGCGGAAGACGCGCGCGCGCGACAGCAGCGGCGAGTTGATGGAGAAGTACGGGTTCTCGGTGGTGGCGCCGATAAGGAGGATCGTGCCATCCTCAACGTGGGGCAGCAAGGCGTCTTGCTGCGCTTTGTTGAACCGGTGCAGCTCGTCGATGAAGAGGATGGTGCGTTGGCCGAGACGCAGCCGCCGCTCGCGCGCCGCCTGGATCACCTTGCGGACCTCCGGCACGCCACTGGTGACGGCGCTGAACGTCTCGAAGTGGCAGCGCGTGTGCCGGGCGATGATCGCGGCCAGCGTGCTCTTGCCGCAGCCGGGCGGCCCCCAGAAGACGACCGAGGAGAGCTGATCGGCCTCGATCGCCTGTCGCAGCGCCCGCCCGGGGCCAAGGATCTGCTCCTGGCCGGCGAACTCTGCCAGGGTGCGCGGCCGCATTCGCGAGGCCAACGGCTCCCCGGGCAGCGGCCCGGGCACGCCCGCGTCCGCCGGTGGGAACAGGGTCAGCTCGTCCGCTCTCCCGCTCATTGGTGCTCCCCAAAGACAGCAAAGCCCCGCCACGCCGTGTGGTCCCATAGTTTCTGAACCCGTGCTCCCACGGGTGGAACCCTACCGTCCGCATCCGTGCCACCCCCGCAGGGGCTACCACTCAACGGCCGAACTCGGGTCCCTTTGTCTTGAGTGTTGGCTCAAAACTACTTCGGACCATCACGCACGCAGCAGGGCTGGATCCGCCGCTATCTTCCAACGCCCCTATGATAGCACACTCTGCCCGGGAACGCAAGCCGTGATCGGCCGCGCAAAACAGTTCAGGAATCTAGGGGTAAGGTTCTGGCGACGACGGTCGGAGTGGTGGTGCCGCGGAGCCATGGGAGGTCTTGGCGTCTTGGGAGGAGGCCGGTGGGACGCCAGCCCCCGGAGTACCCGAGCCATCGGGCTGCGGCAGTCTGGGAAGCCGCATCGCTGCGGCGCTCCGCTACTCTCCCAGGCAACTGGCCGGAGTGCCCGAGCCATCGGGCCTCTGCCGGGCGGTCGCGTCGCCGCGTGGGCTCCAGGAAACGTGCCGGGCGGCGGTGGAGGGTGCCCCACGGCCGCCCGGCACGCTTTGCGAGCTTCCCGTCAAGGAACGGGCTTATCGGGTGACGGTCACCTTCTTCAGGCCCCGCGGATGATCGGGGTCGTGGTGGCGCTGCACCGCCAGCGAATGGGCGATGAGCTGCCCGGCGACAACGTATACCAGCGGGCTCACCACCTCATCCACCTCCATCGGCACCCGCAGCGGGGTGGTGGCCACCCCGAGCAGCTCCGGATCACTGCTGAGCACCACCAACTCCACCTGGCGTTCCTGCAGAACGCGGGCGGTATCGCGGAGGTTCTTCAGCACCATCCCGGACGGCGCCACCAGGAAGCAGGCCGAGCCCGGTTCAACCGACGCGATCGGGCCGTGCATCAGGTCGGCGGCGGAGTAGCCGCGCGCCACGATGTAACCCGTCTCACTCATCTTCAGCGCCGTCTCGCAGGCGGTTGCCAGGTTGAGACCGCGCGACACCACGATGCACTCGTCCATGTAGCGATAGCGCTCCATGCAGCGAGCGATCTCCGGACCCATCTCCAACGCGTGGCTCATCAGCATTGGCGTGCTAGCCAGCTTGGCAGACAGATCCTCGGCCATCGGGTGTTTGCCCGGAAGCCCGGCGGCAATCGCGTAGAGCGCCGCCAAGGTGCAAGTGTAGGTCTTCGTGGCCGCGACACTGCGCTCGACGCCCGCGTCCAGCAGCAGGACGTGCTCCGCAACTTGGGCCACTCCAGAGTCCGGACAGTTCGTGATTCCCAGGGTGAGGGCACCCATCTCGCGCGAGCGCTGCAGCGACTCGATCACTTCACGCGCCTCACCCGACTGCGAGATACCAATCACGAGCGATGCATCCACACGCGGCCAGGTGCCGTACATGGTGAGCACGGAGCTGGCCGTGAGGCTGACGGGAATGCCGGCCACGATCTCAAAGAGATACCGGCCCAGCATGGCGGCGTGGTCGGAGGTCCCTCGGCCGGCGATCAGAACCATGCGGATGTCACGACGGACGATCTCCTCGCACAGCGCGCGCACCGGCTCTGCGTTCACCTCCAGGGTGTGACGCACGGCATCCGGCTGCTGGTGAATCTCTTGAAGCATCAAGGACATGGCATCAACTCCTCCTCAATTAGTCAAGTTCGTCAGGCTCTGCCGGATTCCTGTTGCCGCGAGGCCGGCACGGGCAGGGAGGGGAGCGCTGCGTCGGGAATGGTCTCTTCGGGAAAGGAGGATCTGGCACCATGATGGAGGCCCCGGCGGTTGCCGCCATCCGGTTCCTTACCGGGATGATTGCCGCCTCGCTGCCGGCGCCCGCGGCGCGGGAGGAGCAGAGCGCCTGGGTGGCCGCGCAGCGGGGGGTCGCGATCCCGCTGCGCGACGGCAAGGAGCTGGCGGCAGATGTGTTCCTCCCAACGAAGCCCGGGCGCTACCCCACGATCCTCATCCAAACGCCCTACAACCGCGAGCGCACCGGCGCCGCCATGCCCGGCGCCGACGAGGCCCCCACCCTCTTCGACCGCGCTCACTACGCCCTTGTCGTGGCCGATTGGCGCGGCTTCTACGGCTCGCGCGCGGCCGGCGAGGAGGCCACCCTGCCGCAGCGCGGGCGCGATGGCTACGACGCCGTCGAGTGGATCGCCCGCCAGCCCTGGTCCGACGGCAAGGTGGGCACCTGGGGTCCGTCGGCCCTGGGAAGGGTCCAATACCTCACCGCGCAGCAGCAGCCCCCGCACCTTCGCTGCTGCGTGCCGATTGTCGCTGCCGACCACTCTGGCTACGCCGACTACTACGAGAACGGCGTCTACCGCGAGGCCCACGTGCGGCTGCTGGACCGGCTCGGCTTCAACGTCAGTCGAATCGCCCACGGCGCGCCGCTCAGCTCGGCGCCGGTCTACCGCCTGGCAGCAATGGCCGTGCGCCCGGAACGCCTCAACGTGCCGATGCTGCTCATCACCGGTTGGTACGACCCCGGCGTCGCCCAGCAGTTGCGCACCTTCACGATGCTGAAAACGCAAGCCGGCGCGATCACCCGGCAGCACAGCAAGATCGTGATCGGACCCTGGCACCACACGGCGATTGGGCTGCGTCGCCAGGGCGAACTGGAGTTCCCCGGCGCCGAGAACGAGCGCGACCGCGTCTCACGCCTCTGCTTTGACTACTGGCTGCGCGGCGAGCGCGGCGACTGGGAGCAGCTTCCCACCGTACGCTGGTGGCAGATGGGTGAGGAAGGCTGGCACGCGGCGGAGAGCCTGGAGGCGATCCAAACCCGCGCGGAGCAGTGGAACCTGCACGCCGACGGCCGCCTTGATCCGCGGCCCCCTGCCGCTGGCGCGGCACCCCGCAGCTACGTCTCCGACCCCAAGGAGCCGGTGCGAACCCGGGGCGGCGCCAACGTCGGCTTTGGCACGGCGGGGGGGTTGGGCATCGGCCCGATGGATCAGCGGGAGCTGGAGGCGCGGCCGGACGTGCTGGTCTACACCTCGGCGCCGATGCAGGCGCCACTGCGCCTCTTCGGCTCGGTCATGGTGACGCTCCGCTTCGCCATTGACCGACCAGATGCCAGCTTCGCCGTGCGCCTGTGCGAGGTTTACCCGGATGGGCGCTCGATGCTGATCTGCGACGGCATCACCCGCGCGAAGTACCGCGAAGGCACGGACCACCCCGCCCCGGTCGAGCCTGGCCGGGTCTACCGCGCCACCGTGGCGCTGCCCCCAACGGCGATCACGATCCGCCCCGGCCACTGCCTGCGAGTGTCGGTCGCCGGCTCGAACTACCCTCGCTTCGAGCTGAACCCGCACACCGGCGCCGACCACTACGACGCGGCAACCGCCGTGCCGGCGCGCTGCACCCTCTACCACGACGCCGAGCGCCCGAGCACGTTGGTGCTACCGGTGCTGGAGGAGATGTCGTGAGAGACTCCCGTCCGGCTATCGCTTGCGGAAGCGGATGGTGGTCAGGCGGTCGACGCGAACCCGGCGGACCGTCTGGGTGGCGCCGCCGGGCCAGAGGATCTCCAGACGCACCGGATCGGTCTGGTCGCCCAGGCCGAAGTGCAGCGTCAGGTCGTTCTGGTTCCCCTCGCCGGTACCGGCTTCCACCTGGCGCGTCAGCACTTTGTCCTTCAGCCTCACCCGCACCTGCGCGCCGATGGCCGAGCGGTTGACCACCTTCCCGTCACCCTGCAGGCGCACCTTCAGCCAATGCCCCCCTGATCCCTGGTTAGTGAACAGCTTCCCGGCGGTGACCAGGTCCAGATCGCCATCGTTGTCGTAGTCGGCCCAAGCTGCCTGGTAGGTGGGTTCCAGCCCGGCCAACCGCGCCGCGGCGGTCACATCGGTCATCGCGAAGCGGCCATCACCCCGGAAGAGGACCGGGTTGTTCTTCCGACCAAACGACGCCGTGCCGTAGACGGTGGTGAAGAAGAGGTCGAGATTGCCGTCGTTGTCGAAGTCGCCGGCGGCCGGGCTGGCGTACGACTCCTGGTAGTGGACGCCGCAGGGGCCTTTATCCTCGAAGGTGTAGCCCTGCTGCGGGCCGCGGTTGCGCAGGAAGCGCGACTTTGGCTGGTCGCCGCGGTGGTCGACGTGGGCGAAGTTGCCGGCGAACAGGTCCACATAGCCGTCGTTGTCAAAGTCGCCCCAGCAGGCGCCGATGGAGTGCCCGCCGCGGAATCCCTCGGAGGTCGCCACGGCGTTGTAGGCGCCGGCCACGTCCTGCAGCTTCCCGGTGCCATCGTTGAGCCAGAGCAGGTTCGGCTGCAGCCGGTAGTTGGAGACGTAGACATCCAGATCGCCGTCCTGGTCGAAGTCGCAAGCGGTCACGCCGCGCGCGCGCGTGCGCTCCTCGCTCCAGGCAAGCCGGAAGCCAGTGCCCTGCTCGTTCATCAGGAGGAGATGCGGGTAGGTGATACCAGCATCCCAGTCCTCATAGCCGCCCACGTAGAGGTCCACAAAGCCATCACCGTTGAAGTCGCCCCAGCAAGCGCCGCGCGAGACGCACCGCGGCAGCTCCGGCAGCTTGATCGGGGTGAACGCCTTGCCGCCGTCGTTGTGGAAGACCTGCAGCGACGACCAGGAGAAGAGGTCCACGAAGCCGTCGTTGTCGTAGTCGGCCGCCACGGTGGCGCCCAGACCCTCGGCGATCCGGGTGAAGCCTTTGCCGGCGTTGTTCTTCCAGACGGCGCCACCGGCGCAGAGGTCGGTCCAGCCATCGTTGTCGAAATCGGCCCAACAGGCGGCGTCATTCTGCGGCGCGATGCCCAGCGCGGCCGTCTGGTCCTCGAAGACGGGAGTGGTTTGGGCGCAGGCCACGCCACTGCTCAGCAGGAGGGCGAGAAGCCACGGCAACGGGCGGCGCGTCCGGCGACAGGCAGGCAACGGTAGCATACGGCTCTCCTTGGGTTGATGGCGGTCACGGGAGGTCTTGCCGCAAGCGCGCGGTGCTCCTCCCCGGGGGCAAGCGGCCTCCTGGGGTTCTTGTTTCGCCGCAGCCGAATGCGGCTCCTGGGGCCGTTTGGGCGCGGCGCGGCGGGGCAATAAGGCGCCGGGGAGAGTGAAGATGGCGAAGCAGAAGGACGAGGCGCTGAAGAAGAAGATGCAGGAGGCCGGGAAGCAGCTCGGCGAGGCACGCAAGAAGGAGCTGGGCCACGCGGGCTACGAGGAACTCGGCCGCAAAGGGGGCGAGGCCGGCGGCGCGCGCGTGCGCCACCTGGTCAGAGAGGGCAAAGAGGCCGAGCGCGAGGAACAGTGATCCCCGACCCCGTCACGGCGCCCTCATCTCGCAGCCGTGCGGATGAGGGCGCCGCTCAGCCGACCGGGAAAGCGGCGATGCCGCTGGCGGTGATCGAGCCGTCGGTGCCGAGGATCACCTCGGCCACCGGGGTATCGTCCACCTCCTCGGGGCGGTAGCGGTCGCTGAGCAGGTGGACGCGCTGGTTCGCGGAGCCGCGCAGGCCGTGCCCCAGGTGCTGCCCCGGATCGTAGCGGCCGGCGACCAGCACGTCGGTGCAGGCGAGGATCGCCGGCCCCAGGGGATGGGCTTCGATCTCGGCCAGGGTGTGCCCACTGAAGAGAAGCACGCTCAAGGACGAGCCCGCGCGCAGCCGCCGCAGCAACGCCAGCAGCGCCTCCGCCTGCTCTAGCGGCTCGCCGCCACTGATGCTCACCCCTTCCAGGTGGGCCACGTCGGCCAGGAGGCGTTCGGCCAGCGCCGTCACCGCCACCAGCTCCCGTGGCGCGTGCGAGTGCGTTTCCGGGTTGAAGCATCCGGGGCAGCGCAGCGAGCACCCCTGCACCCACACCACCGCCCGCACCCCCGGCCCGTTCGCCTGGCTCCGAGGCAGGAAGGCATGCACGTTCAGCGTCACCGCACGAGGTCCCCGATCAGCATCAGGCTGCCGACGCGGAGGACGGTGCCGTCGTAGGCCTTGGGGTCGAACCCGGGGTTGCTGCGCTCGCGGTCCGTCACCGGGGTGCGGTCCGGCTGCTCGGGGTGGATCTCCACCGTCACCGTGTGGACGGCATCCTCCAGGCCCTCCGCAATCGTCATTGACGCCAGTCGATGGTAAGAGCAGAAGACGTCGAAGCGCGGCTGCGGCGGGCTTGCCTTGCCATCGACGGTGCATACCACCTGGCACCCGTCCGGGCCCATGATGTCGTACAGCTTCGCCGCGGTGCCCCGGAAGCGGAAGGTGATCTTCTCGCCCGGCTTCGTCGCCTCCCACACCTCCGGCATGAAGTGGCGGAACGCGGCCGCCAGGCCCTGGGCGGGATCGAGCTTCCGCCAGCCGGGGCTCAGCATCGCCGGCTCCAGCGGCACCAGTTGTGCCTTCTCCCAGTTGTCCGGCATGATCGGCGCCTTCAGGGCGTGCCGGCCCGGCCTCGACGTCGGCTCCATCTGCTTCACGGCGTCGGCCACCACCTGCGCGTAGATCTCGTGGGCGGCATCCAGCGGGTGAACGCCATCCGTGGAGAAGAGGGTGACGCCCTCCGGCACCGGCTGGTCCTTGCCCTCGGCGTCCTTGGGAGGCACGTAGACGAGCTTCCCCTCGCGTGCGAGCTCCACCGTGCGCAGCGCCACGTTGATGGAGGGGATGCCGTAGTGCTCCGCCAGGATCTCATCCGCAGAGGCCGCCGGCGGGCAGAGGCCCTGCTCGCGCTCCTTCTCGTAGCCCACCCGATAGGTGTACACATAACAGAGGTCGATGGTGGGATCCGCCCGCCAGGCCTGGCGGACGATCCCCTCCATGGCACGCCAGATCGCCTCCGGCGGAACCCCGCCGTCGTTCACCGAGAACTCGACGAAGACCAGGTCCGGCCGATGGGCGAGCACGTCCTGCCGGAAACGGAAGACGCCCAGGTCAGAGCCGGTGCCGCCGATGGCCGCGTTGATCTCGCTCACCTTCGCCTGCGGGTAGGCCTCCTGCAGCCACTTCAGCGTCTTCGGGCGCCACCCGTCCGCCGCGGTGATACTGCCGCCGAAGTAGGCCACCCGCACCTCCTTGCCGGCCTTCAGCTTCGCGAGGACGTTTCCCAGTCCGCCGCGCTGCTGGCAGAGCCGCGCAGGAACCGGCCGGAACTCCGGGGGCGCCGCCGACGCCGCCGCGCCCGACACCACGGTGACCATCAACCCCATACCAATGCAGGCTCTCATCTCTCACCGCTCCCAGTTCGCCTTCAGATAGTGGATGTAGCGGTCCATCATCGACCCGGGGATGTTCGCCGGGAGGTGGTTGCCCACGGCCCAGATGAGGCCCTTGCACCGCTTCGCTAGGGCGAAGGTGCGGTCCATGCTGGCCCGGACGGCATCCCAGGAGCTGAACGCCAGGTCGCGGCAGTCCACGGCGCTCCCCACCAGCACCGTCGAGTCGCCAAAGCGCTCGGCCATGAAGCCGAAGTCGTTGCACGGCTCAAAGATGAGACCGTCGGCGCCGGCGGCCACGATGTCGGCGGCGAACTCCGTGAAGTTGCCGTCGGAGCAGAACAGGACCTTCTTGCCGGCGGCACGCAGCGGCTTCCACAGCTCGGCGTAGCGGGGGATGATCACCTTGCGGTAGACCTCAGGGTGCATGAAGGCGCCCTCGGTCCAAACGAAGTCGTCGTGCTGAATCACCACCTCCACGCTGGTTTCGGCCCAGGCCTGCATGTGGAAGAGCGTGTAGCGGAAGAAGCTGTCGAACACCGGCTCCATCTTGGCGCGGTCGGCGGCGGCCAGCAGCAGCATCTCCCAACCGAACGCCTGGATTGCCCCGGAGACGATCGTCTTGTAGTAGCCGCCGGTGGCAAGCTGCTCGGGGTACGCCTGGCGCGTCGCCTGGACACTGGCCTCGTAGGCGGCCACCTGCTCCGCGAACGCCGGCAGACCGTACTCCGCCACCGCGTCGAACGCCCACACGTCGTCCACCGTCTTGAACGGACAGTGGCTGGGCTGCCGCAGGTCGCTGCCGTCGGCGGCGTACTCGGCGTGGCCCATGTCGGTCGACCGCCCGTAGGCCCCCCAGTCGCCGTGCAGGCCATCGTTGGTGCTCCAGAGGAAATCGATGCCCCACCGCTCGTAGAGCCGGGCGGTCCGGCGCGGGTCGGACGGCGGCAGCCCCGTGAGGTGGGTGACGTAGTCGGTGTGATAATCGAGGCTGTACTCGGTATGTGCCAACCGGGGCGTCGGTTTCAGCGAGATGGTGTCAAGCGCGATCTGCCTGCTCATCGGCCTTCCCTCTTCCTGGCAAATCCGTCGCACGAAGCCGGGTGCGTTTGGCCGTCTATTCGCCGCCGGCCACCGGCTTTCCCCCGGCGCGAGTTGGTCCTCGCCGGCAGGAAGGAGGGCACGCGGGTGGAAACCAAGAAGAGTGGATTGGATGGCAGAAAGTGTATTCTTCAGACGTACTTTTGGTTGATGACAACAGTGCCGTGCGGCAGGTATTGGGTGATATTCTGGTGTTGCTCGGCTACACGGTGATCCGCGCGGAGAGCGGTGAGGAGGGATGGGCGCTGTTCCAGGAGAAAGGAGCGCGCGCCGTGATTACCGATAATCTGATGGATGACCTCACCGGATTGGAGCTGGCCGCCCGCGTCAAGCAGCTATCGCCGGAGACGCCGGTGCTGCTCATCAGTTCCGACGTGCCTGGCCCGGGCAACCCTTGCGACATGGTCCTCAACAAGCCGATCGCTTACCAGGACCTCGAGCGAAGTCTGCGGGCGCTGGGCATCCTCCCCGGGCCCGCGCCCACCGCCCTGCGGCCACGGGATAAGGCGCCATGCCCCGGCTAAGGGACGCGCCCGTCGCCGCGCCCCCGCCCCAGCCCCACCAACGCCTGGAGGAGCGCCCCGACGACCAGACGCCCCGGAAGACGGTCGATACTCCCCGTGCCCTTCGGGCCGCGCTGTCCTGCCTGGGGGCCCTGGTGGCGGTGGCGGTACTGTGGCTGGTGGCCGACCACAACTACCTCCTCTTTCACTGTCTGGCCGAGCTGCTCGGGGTGATCGTGTTGGTGGGCGTCTTCGTGATCGCCTGGAACTCGCGCCACTTCACCGACAACCGCTACCTGCTCTTCCTCGGGCTGGCCTCGCCCTTCATCGCCGGGCTGGTGCTGCTGCACACCCTCGCCTACAAGGGGATGGGGGTGTTCGCGGCCGATGCCAACCTGGCCACCCAGCTCTGGATTGCCCGGCGCTACGTGGAGGCCTCCGCCTACCTGGGCGCCGCCCTGGCCATCGGGCGCAAGCCGCGGCCGACCCACGTGCTGCTGGCCTATGCCCTGGTGGCCGTCCTCCTGCTCGGCGCTCTCTTCCAGTGGCGGGTGTTCCCCGACTGCTACGTGGAGGGGTACGGCCTCACCCCGTTCAAGATCGTCAGCGAGCACCTCGTCAACCTCCTGCTGGGGGCGGCCTTGCTCGCCCTGCTGCAGCAGCGCAAGCAGTTCGGCCCGCGCATTCGCCGTCAACTCGCGGCCGCCCTGGCGGTGACGATCCTCTCGGGGCTGTGCTTCACCACCTACGTGGATGTCTTCGGGCTAGCCAACCGCGTCGGCCACCTGCTGGGCGTCGTCGCCGTCTACCTGGTTTACCTGGCGATCATCGATACCAGTTTCCGCACCCCTTACCTGCTTCTGTTTCACGAGCTGAAGCAGAGTGAAGACGCGCTGCGGCAGGCCCAGGCAAAGGTGGAGGCGGCCTACCAGCGCGAGCACCGGATCGCCGCCAGCTTTCAGAACGCGCTGCTGCTGAAGGAGCACGCGCAGGTACCCGGCTATGCCGTGGGCGGGCTCTACCGCCCGGCACTGCGCGGGGAGGCGGATGTCGGTGGTGACTTCTACAACCTCTTCCCCCTGGGCGAGCACCAAACCGGCCTGGTAGTGGGCGATGTCGGCGGCAAGGGGCTGGAGGCCGCCGTGGTGGCGGCGCAGGTGCAGTACGTGCTGATGACGCTGGCGTTCGCCGGCCACTCGCCCGGGGAGGCGCTCACCATTGCCCGCCGCATCGTCTCGGCAGACGACCCGGATCAGATCATCACCGTGTTCCTCGGCATCCTCTCGCGTGCCGGGGGCCGCCTGGAGTGGGCCAGCGCGGGGCACGAGCCGGCACTGCTGCTGCACGCGGACGAGGAGCGCGTTGAGCTGCTTGGCGCTGGCGGCCCGCCCCTCTTCGGGATCAACTTCGGCCCCTACCCAACGCAGACGGCGGTTCTGGCCCCCGGCGATTCGCTGCTCCTCTACACCGACGGCCTGCCGGAGGCCCACGCCGGTCCCGATAGCGAGCTGCTCGGCGAGGAACAGATCGCGGCGCTGCTGCTCGCGCACCACCGGGAGCCACCGGAGGCGGTGGTGGAGGCGATGTACCAGGCCGCCGAGGCCCAGGCCGGCGGGCGGCCACACGACGACATCGCCCTGCTGCTGCTGCGCCGGCAGCCAGGCCCGGAAGCCGCGGGAGGGAACCTCCCGTCCTGAGGCGAAACCTCACCCCCAGGGGCAACCCGCACACCGGCCGGCACGGCAGCGGCCATCCTTCCAGGGGGTAAGCGTTGGCAACCGAGGCGGAGCGAGCGGAGCAGATCCAGACCCTCACGGCCGAGGCGCACGCCGCCGGCCCAGCGCCGGCAGTGCCAGCCCGCCCGTCCATCACCCGCCGGGCCATCCTGACGGCGGTCGTTCTCACCTTCCTCACCGGCTTTTGGGTGCGCGAGACGGAGATCTACGAGATCGGCGTCTTCGTCAGTGAGAGCGTGCCGACAATGCCGGCGGTGGCGGCGCTGCTGTTGCTGCTGGGCCTCAACGCCCTGCTGCGCCGCCGCGGTGGGGCGTTCCACCGCGGCGAGATCCTCTTCGTCTTCCTCTTCGTCACCGTCGCCACCACCTGCTACTGCTGCGGCATGGTGCGCATCCTCCTCGCCTTCGTCACCGCGCCGTTCTACTTCGCCCAGACCGGCAACCGCCTGGCCGAGGCCGGCAAGCTGCTGCCCAACTGGGCCGCCGTCCACGACCCGGAAGTGGTGCGGGGCCTCTACGAGTCGGTGCATGGCGCGGGGGTGCCCTGGGGGCACTGGCTGGTTCCAGCGGTGGTCTGGACCGGCTTCTTCCTGGCGTTGTGGGTGACCACCGGCTGCCTGATCCTGTTGATGCACCGCCCCTGGATCGAGCAGGAGAAGCTAGCGTTTCCGATGCTGCAGCTCCCGCTGGAGCTGGTGGGCAGCGACCCACGGGCGCGCGGCCTCTCCGCGTTCCTGCGCAACCCGGTGATGTGGGCCGGCTTTGCCCTCTCCTTCCTCTCCGACGGCGGACACATCCTCCACGCCCTGGTGCCCTCCTTCCCGCTCTTCGGGCGCGAGGCCAGCTTCACCCCGTTCAGCGAGCCGCCCTGGAACGCCGTAGGCACCGTTCACCTGCACCGGCGCCCGTTCCTGATCGGCTTCGGCTATCTGGTCTCCTCGGAGATCAGCTTCTCGATCTGGGCCACCTTCTGGCTGGAGAAGCTGGCGGCGGTAGCGCTCAGCGCCCTGGGCTACCGCGAGGGAGGGGCGCCGCACACCCAGGCGCAGGGGCTGGGCGCCTACCTGGCGATCGCCTTGGGGCTGCTCTACCTGAACCGGCGCCACCTGCTCGGCATTGCCCGGGCGGCGCTCGGGCTGGGTGGGCCGCCGGAGGCGCGCGCCGGCCGCTTCGCCTTCTGGGGCTTCCTCGGCAGCCTCTTCGCCGTGCTCCTCTTCGCCCGGCTGCTCGGCCTCGCCTGGTGGGCGGGAGTGCTCTACTTCGGCATCCTGCTGGCCGTAGCGCTCACCTTCGCCCGGCTGCGCGCCGAGGCCGGCATCCCGCTCAACTGGCTCATCCCCTACGGGATGCCGAAGGCGATGCTCGTCGCCACCCTGGGCAGCGCGCCATTCAGCCCCGGGGGAGACCCGCGCTGCCTCACCGCGCTGGCGATGCTCAGCTTCCTCTCCTACGCCCTGCCGATGTCGCTGGCCGGCTACCAGGTGGAGAGCCTGCGCCTCGGCCGCCACCTACCGGAGCGCCCCGGGCGCATCTTCGCGGTGCTGACGCTGGCGCTGCTGGTGGGGCTGCTCCTTTCGTTCGTGTTCCACCTGGCCGGCTACTACCACAAGGGCTCGCAGCAGGTGTACGGCGGGCTCTACGGCGCCGGCATGGCCGTCAACGAGTATAGCACCGCCATCACCAGCGCCACGTCGCCCCTGCCTCCCGACAAGCCGCGCGTCGCCGCCGTGGGCGCGGGCTTCCTGATCACCCTGGGCCTGCAGGCGATCCGCAGCCGCGTCGTCGGCTTCCCGCTGCACCCCCTCGGCTTCGCCGCGTCCAACGCCTATGGCCACCTGCTATGGATGCCGTTCCTCCTGGTGTGGCTGATCAAGGGGATCGTGCTGCGCGTGGGGGGAATGGCGCTCTACCGGAAGACGGTGCCCGGCTTCCTCGGCTTCGCCCTGGGCCATTTCTTCACCTCTGGGGTGGTGTGGGGCGGCCTGGGCGCCCTCAGCAAGAGGCTGTTCGAGGGCTACATCGTCTGCTTCGGGTAGAGAAGCTGGGTGCGGTCGGCTTTCCGCCGGCCCCTGGGGAAGGGGGTGACCACCGAGCAGAGCGCCTTCGGTCTTCCATCGCGCACCCCCTGTCTAGATACGCCATGCCGTAACGCAGGGCCACCCATACCCCGCCTACGAGGCGAGGTGAGCCCCAGGGCTATCCATACACCGTCATAACTTGTCATCCTGATTGGAGTTTAGAGCCGAATGGTCATTCCTCTCAGCTTTCGCCAGCGCACCCCTCGGGATTCGCCCTTCTTGAGGGCTGGATGGCGCTCGCGAGGCTGGGGTTCCTTGTAGCCCGA
>JAAZEB010000219.1 GCA_012512505.1 Armatimonadota bacterium
ACCAAGGGGCGCATCGGCGTGTACATCCACCCAGCCGAGGCCGGCCAGGCCTGGGACAACGTGGAGGTGATCCTGCCGCGGCCCACCAAGGCGATTGCGCACAATTGAAGAATTGCGAATCGCGGATCGCGAATTGCGAATCGGGGATTGGCGATGCCGTGCTACTAGCGCCGCCCGGTAGCGGGCAAGGTTAGGCACGCGGATCGCGAATTGCGAATCGCGGATTGGGGGGCCGGTTACTTGCGCGCGGATTGCCGGCTCTTGGCGGTCCTGCCCGCGCTAGTAAAGATGGCGAGGAGCTCCGTGGCCTCGCGCAGGAGCCACTGGCGCTGTTGGGGATCGCCCATTGCCGCGCCTTCGCAAAGCTCCAGCCAGTAGCACGTCTCCGCCGCCTCCTTCTCCACGAGCGCCACCTTATGGATGAAGTCGGCGTGCGATTCGGCCCGAGTGGCCTCGCGGTAGTTGGCGCCCACGGAGGTGCCTGCTTTCACGAGCTGGTTGCCCACCACATCCGCCGCCCGGTGCCTGGGGAGGCCAGCCACAAACCGGATCACCCGCAGTGCGAACTCCTTGGTGCGTTGTTCCAGCTCTTGTCTGTCCACTGGGCGGCCCTCCCAGCCCCGCGGCTCCTTGACGCGCCCCCGATTCGCAATCCGCGATTCGCGATTCGCAATCTCCTTACGCTCCCAAAAACCCCTCCTCGTAGAAGATCGAGCGGTAGCCGTGCTCGGTGGCCCAACGGATGGCGGCCTCCACGCGGTCGCCCGCGTCCGGCTGGTAATGCGGCAGGAACGGGCAGAAGTACTGCTCGTGGACCATCAGCTCCAGCACCTCTGCCTCGTGCGGGTTGGCGCTCACCTGCTCCAGGTGCGGCACGATTGCCTCCAGGGGCAGGGTGTTGCACACCAGGTCGTGCTTGATGAAGAGCAGGTCGGTCTGGGTGTCTTTCCAGTAGTCGCGGCGGTTCAGGTGGGCCACCTGCGCCGCGTCCAGGTAGTAAGAGACCGAGGCGCGCTCGTTCTCGAACACGAAGTAGCCGGCCAGGCCGCGGATCCCCTGGTCGCGCAACGCCTGGCACCCCTCCCGGGTCGCCTCGCCCCAGTGAACGGTGGTGAAGGGGCTCAGCAGCTCGGGGCCGGCAAAGCGCTCGATCTCGCGCGTCACCAGTTGGTAGTCGTGCGCCAGCACGTCGTAGCCGGCGCCGAGGTAGGGCCGGTCCGGTTTGTCGGCGTAAGCATGGAAGGTGAGGCGCAGCCAGTCGGCGTTGGCCTGCCACTCGTCGCGGTAGCACTCCGGCATCTGCGTCAGGTTGAAGTCGCGCTCGTCCGTGGCGTAGTAGACGTTGAACTGAATGCGGGCGCCGTAACGCCGGTGCATCTCGCGCCAGAAGGCGAGGTAGTGGTTGTCGAACAGCGAACCATAGCGGCCGGCGTTCCGCGCCAGGTCCTTCAAGAACTGGATGTTGTCATCCACGGAGAAGCGGTAGCGCGGGAAGGAGTGCCGGTCCCACAGCACGGTGATCGTCTCCTCCCCGTGGCCCTCCGCCCGGGCGCACAGCCGCGTCTCCGGCGCGCGCAGCAGGAGGCGCCCGGTGAACACCTCCCCCTCTCGCGACAACGGGGTGCCGTTCACGGTCACCTGGGCCTCCGCCGGCGCGTCCACCCGCACCGTGATCGCCAGCCCCTCCTCCACGGGCGTGCCATCGTGCCGGTTCAGGATGTCGCCATCCACCGGCTGCAGGAAACGGATCGCCGAAACCTCTCCACTACTCATCTGCTCTCCCCCATCGTGCCGGTGCCGCGCCGCCCCCGGGTGTCCGGGTGAACCCTCGGCCTGATCCCCGGCCATCGTCCCTCTGTTCGGGCGGGCAGCGACCTTCCCTGCCGGGCAGGAGTGCCGGTGCCGGGCACGAACTCTCCCGCCGCGGCGAATGCCGGGCACGGCCAGCGCGCGCGCTTATCGCGGAACAAGGCGCGGGCCGCTGCTGTTGGTGGGGTAGCGGCGTGTCGCCGCGCAACGGCCAGGGAGGTGAAGCATGCCCAACCAGATCTGCCACTTCCAGCTCGTGGCGCCCGACCCAGCGAAGACACGAGAGTTCCTCGCCCGGGTGTTCAATTGGAGTTTCCGTGACGACCCGGCCCACCACTACACCGTGATCCACACCGGTGCCGACCCAAACGGCGGCATCGTGCGGACTCAACCGGACGGCCGACCCACTTGCCTGATCTACGTGGCGGTGGATGACCTGGAGGAGACGCTCGCGAAGGTGGCGGCGGCGGGCGGACAGGTGCTGCAGCCAGCCAGCGGTATCGAGGGGATCGGCACCTGGGCAATCGTGGCCGACCCAGACGGCGTTCCGATTGGTGTTTTCACGCCTGACTGATTAGGGCGCGCCAGCCATTACCACTCGCGCCGGAGCGCCAGGCTCCGGCGCCGCGCCCCTCTCCGCTGCCGCTCCTCTCCCCGCCGGCGTCGTCCGGTGCTGCTTGCCTGTGGGGCATCCGGCCCAAACACGCCCTGGCAGGTTCCGCCCGGCCGCACGGCGAAAGAGGGCTCAGGCGAGCACCAACTCGTCACCGTTCTCGGAGAGGGTGTGCGATGTATCAGGTGATGCTGTTTCTCAGTCTGGGCCTCCTGGGCCTGGCGGCGCCGGCCTTGGGCGCGCCCACGGTGCTGCTCGATTTCGAGACGGATGCCGACCTGGACGTGTGGCACTACGAACGGGCTGCTCCCGGCACGCCGGTGAACGAGCTGTCGCGCGTAGACCGTTACGCCACCTCCGGCAACTCGGCGCTGCGCTTTGCCTCCCCTGCCTGGAAGCAGGGAATGTCCGAGTGGCCTTCCTTTGAGTGCAAGCCGCCCATCACCGATTGGTCGGCATTCGACCGCCTGGTCTACGACGTCACCAACCCCACGGCTGGCGAGCAGTTGCTGTTCCTCTTCATCAGCGACACGAAGATCGCCACTCGGGACGGCTACCAGGAGCGGACGGTGCTGCCGCCCTTTGCCAGCGTGCGGGTGGTGATCCCCCTCGCCAAGCTCAGCGAGAGAAAGATCAACCTGGCCGACATCGGGGTGCTCCACTTCTTCACCGAGCGACCCCCGAGCGACATGGAGTTGTTCATTGACCAGATGGTGCTGCTGCGCGCCGGCGAGCCACTGCCGCCGGTATCTCCTGCCTACCTGAAGCAGGTGGCCCCGCTGCAGGCGCCGCGCGTGGAGGCGCTGCGCCGGCGGCTGCAGGCAACACGCGACCGGGTGCGGGGGGTTACTGAGGGAGTACCGGAGGCCGCCGCCTGGGCCGACACGGCCCTGCAAAAGCTCGAGGGCGAAGTGGACTCCTTTGCCAACATGGTGGCCCGCGCCGACGCCGGCATGTTGGCGGCCCAGTCGGGCCTGGAGGACCTGGGCAAGCAACTGGACTCCATCGAGACGCGGGCCAAGCTGCGCGGCGACTTCGGCCGGGTGCGGCCGGCGGTCCAGGTGGGGCGGCGGCCGCACCCTGACCTGGTAGTCGGGTTTGCCACGGCGATGGAGAAGGTGCTCCCGCGGGCGATGACAACCCCCCTCAACGTCAGCCGGCGGATGGAGGTGGCGCTGGCGCGTGGTGAGAAGGAGAGCTTCCAGGTTATCGTCTTGCCCTGCGAGCGGGACGTGCGCCAGGTGCGCGTGCGGGCCACCACCCTGCGCGCCGCCGATGGCACCCGCTTCCCCGCCCGCAACGTGGAGAGTGCCGTGGTCGGCTACGTGGAGACAAAGACCTCCCCGCCCTACGGCTCTTCCCACATCGGCTGGTGGCCCGACCCGATCCTCAACTTCCAGCAGACGGCCGACATCGCCACCGGGGATGCCCAGGCGTTTTGGGTGCGCGTGCGCGCCCCGAAAAACCAAAAGCCCGGCCTCTACCGGGGGAAGCTCGAGGTGCTCGTCGATGGCGCGCGCACCTTCTCCTTCGACCTGGCGATCCGCGTCTACCGCTTCCGCCTGCCGGACAGCACCCCGCTGCCCCTGGCAGTGACCTTCTGGCCGATGTACTACGAGCCGAATGGCCAGGGCGGCTGGAACGAGGGCGAGCTGCGCGATTCCTCCTGGCGGAAGCATCGGTGGCAGTGGGCCGACTTCCTGGCCGACTACTACCTGACCTACGATAGCCTCTACGGCTTCAAGTCTTGGGAGCCCGACTTCGAGATCCTGGCGCGCCTGCACAAGCAGGGCCGGCTGGGGCGCTTCAACCTCGGCTACTATGGGGTCTGCGGCGAGACGCCGGAAGAGATCGAGCGGTGGCGCAAGTCCACGGTGGATGTGATCCGGCCGCGCTACGAGAAGGCGCGCGAGCTGGGGCTGCTGGACCACGCCTATATCTACGGCTGCGACGAGAACCCGCCGGAGCTCTTCCCTGGCGTGCAGCGCGCGGTGGAGATCCTCAAGCGGGAGTTCCCCGACGTCTTCGTGCTGACGACCACCTACGACAACAGCTTCGGCCAAGACTCGGTGATCAAGGCGATGGATGGCTTCTGCCCGCTCACCCCCAGCTACGACGCCGCCAAGGCCGCCGTGGCGCGCCAGGCGGGCAAGGAGGTGTGGTGGTACATCTGCTGCGGCCCCGGCCACCCCTTCGCCAACATGTTCATCGAGTTCCCCGCCATCGAGGGCCGGCTGCTGATGGGCGCGATGACCGCCAAATACCGCCCCGATGGCTTCCTCTACTACCAGATCAGCATCTGGAACTCCGGGCCGATTGAGCGTGGCCCCTTCACCAACTGGGATCCCCGGTGCTGGCCCACCTACCACGGCGACGGCTCCTGGACCTGCTTGGGTCCGGATGGCACGCCACTGCCAACCATCCGCCTGGAGAACTTCCGCGATGGGCTGGAAGACTACGCCTACTTCCGCATCCTCGAAGAGACGGTGAAGAAGGTGGAAGCCTCGCCTGACCTGCGTGCCCGCCAGGCCAACTGGCTGGCGCAGGCCAGGGAAGCCCTCCAGGTGCCGGAAGAGGTGGTGAAGAGCCTGACTGAGTACACCTACGACCCGGCGGCCGTTGCCCGCTGGCGTGCTCGCCTCGCCGAGGTGATCGAGGCGGCCGGAGTGGCGCCCGCGGAGTTGTGAGCATCTGCTGTCCAGGGGCGGTCGGCGGCCCGTGCCCGACGCCCCTGGGCCTTTCCGGGTTCGTCAACGCGCGCGCCCGGTGGGCCAGGGAAGGAGTGACCGATGAGGACCGCGATGCTGCCGCCGCAGGCCTCGCTCCCGCGCCTCTGCGCGCACCGGGGCCTGAGCCAGGCCTGCCCGGAGAACACCCTCCCGGCGTTTGGCGCTGCCCTGGCCGTGGGGGCGCACGAGCTTGAGTTCGACCTGTGGCTCAGTCGGGATGGGGTGCCGGTGGTCTGTCATGACCCAACGGTGGACCGTACCACCGACGGCACGGGGGCAATCGGCGCGCTCACCTGGGCGGAGATCCGCCGTCTGGACGCCGGCATTCGCTTGGGCGAGGTGTGGCGGGGCGTACGGGTGCCCTGCCTCGAGGAGGTGGTTGCCCTGGCCGGGGGCCGCATCGAGCTGAACATCCACCTCAAAGAGGAAGGGCCGAACGGGGTGCTGGTGCAGCGGGTGTGTGACCTCCTCGCCCAGGGCGCCCTGACGCGCGGCGCCTATCTCGCCCTGGAGACGGAGGAAGCCCTACGCATCGCTCGGGAGTACGCCCCCGAGATTCCCCGTGCCTGCCTGGTTCGCCCGGATGGCGCTGGGGTCTCGGTGGAGGTGGCGGTGCGCTATGGCTGCCGGCGCATTCAGTTCGGCCGGGAGGTGACGCCGGAGCAGATCCAGCGCGCGCGCGAGGCTGGCCTGGTCTGCAACCTCTTCTGGTCGGACGACCCCGACGATGCCCGGCAGTACGTGCAGCAGGGCATCGACGTGATCCTCACCAACCGCGCGCACACCCTGATCGCCGCCGGGCTCTGATCCGCCGGCCGCGAAGGATTCCCGCGCAGGGGCCACCCGCGCCCCTGCCGCTAGGTGCTGAGGCCATCATAGCCGGCATTCCCATCGTCGTGTCTGGCGCCCGAGGCCTCGCGAAGAGGGTGTCTCCAAAATGAAAAAGGCGGAACGCCATTGGTTGGCGCTCCGCCTACACGCGGTTATGGCTGCCCGGGATGGATTCGAACCACCGTTGACTGATCCAGAGTCAGCTGTCCTGCCACTAGACGACCGGGCATCGTTCAGCATGATGATTATACCACGGTCGATTCTTTGTGTCAACCCGGGCAAAAAGCGGTAACCGCCCAGGCATCGGAGCACGGTGTGGTCGTGGCGGCAACCTCACCGGCTCCGCTGACTGTGCGCCCGGGGTAGTCGGTGCCGCTGTTAGCCGACAGCCCCTGGAAGCTCTCTGGTCTAGAAACCCTCGAACAGGGCGTCGTCCAGCCCGGTGTTCACCCGGATGTTGCTGTAATGGGTGACGCCGCCGAACTGGCCCTCGGCGTTGTAGACGGCGATGCGCCGGGGCACCCAGATGCCGGAGGCCACCTGCTGCGGGTTGGAGTACTCAAAGCGGGCCTTGAGGCGGCCGTCGCCATGGTAGAGGTAGCGCCGCGCCAGCACCTTCCGGGCGACATCGACCCACAGCACCACCTTCTTGCCTCGCTGGTCGGCCTGTTTGTAGCGCAGCTCGTACACCTGCAGGGTGCGCCCGGCGAGGCGCTGAGTGCCGGTGTGGCGGGCGGTGAAGTCGCGCAAGGCGTTGGGGGTGATGAAGCCGATCTCCATGGAGGTCTGCCGCGCCTGGGGAAGGCGGCTGATGTCGCGGGTGCGCTTGATCCCCAGCACCGAGGTGAAGATCGTGTTGTTGTTCACCACCTGGGTGAAGGTGATCCCGACCGCCTTGGCCTCGAAGCGCAGCTTGCCCGGCTCCTTGAAGTAGGTCTCCATCGTCTTGGCGCGGTAAGCGTTCGCGTAGTCGCTGCCGATCTTCTTCAGCGCCTCCAGGTTCGCCTCATCGAGCGTCGCCGAGGCGCGGAAATCCTTGATGCGAGTGTTCACCGCCGAGTTGATGGCGGGGGCGGCCCCGGCGCGCACGGCGCACAGGCCGATAAGCACGACAACAAACGCGACCAGACGTTTCATGCAATCCCTCTGATGGTCAGGGGCGGGGCGTCGCGCGGCACCAGCCCGTGCTGAATCGCCAGCGCCCGGAAGCGGCGCAAGCCCTCCCACTCTTCCTCACCCAGATCCAGAGTCAACAGCTCGCAGAGATAGCGGCGGCACGCTGCCGCCGGCAGCCCCAGGCGGGCGGCTGCCGCGTCGGCGATCGCCTCTAGATAAGGCCGCCCGGCCTCCCGCGCCTCCGCCAGGATCGCCACCAGGCGGTCGCTATCGACCTCACGCCGCGCTGCCCACACTCCGTAGACGAACGGCAGACCGGTGAGCTGGAGCCACAGCTCGCCCAGGTCCAACGACCGCAGGTCTGCCCGCGGCCAGGGCCGGCAGTGGTGCGCGCGAAGCGCGGGATCCCCGATCAGCAAGCCGGCGTCTGCCTCGGCCAGCATCGCGGCCAGATCCGGTCGCATCTGGTGATACTCGGGCTGCACCCCATAGCACTCCGCCAGCAGGATCCGCGTCAGCGTGGCGCCCGAGCGCGAACTGCGATCCAGCGCCACCCGCCGCAGCGCCTCCGGGGCGGTCGCGCAGAAAAGGCGGACGCTATCCACCGCGCCCCGGGCGGCAATGCCTGACCCGGGCAAGATCACGAGCCGGTCGTCTCCCAGGCAAGCGAAGGAAGATACCAGAGCGGCATCTAGCTCCCCCGCGCGCAGCCGCTCGATCAAGACGGCCGGCACCGCCACACTCATGATGACGTCCGGGCGGGGGTTTTGTTCGAGGTCGTAGATGAGTGGCGCGACGTTCAGATAGGGCACAACGCCCAGGCGATAGGGGCCCATTCTCTCCTCCGGCCCCATTATAGCGAGGGCTTGGGGGGAAGTCAAACCAGCCGGCCCTGCTGCCCTGCTTGACCGCTGCGGTCACGAGAGTGCCAGGGGGCGGCTGCGCGGTTTCAGGGCCTTTTCATTCAGCGGTCACGGGGCATTCCAGCGGTCAAGACGATGGTGACCGCCTGCTCAAACCGACCCGCATAGGCTCGTAGGGCAGCCGCGATGTTGCTCGCCCCTGCACGCCGCGCTA
>JAAZEB010000220.1 GCA_012512505.1 Armatimonadota bacterium
CTTGAACGCCTCATACTCCGGGTCCAAGCGGGTGGCCCACTGCTGCCGGTCGAGGTCGAGGAACAGCTCCGTCAGGAACGGCGGGGTAGCCTGGTTGGCCCCGGCGGCGAACTCCTGGGCGCTGTCGTCTGCTTTGCCGAGGAGGATGCCCCCCTGCTTTTCCGCCGGCAGCCCGGAAGAGGCGATGCTCAGGTAGTCCCAATGCAGGCCGGTATCCAGCGCCACCAGGGTGAAGGTGTTCTGACCCACCTGCGTTTCGGTGGCCGGCACCGTCACCCGGGTGACCTCGCCCGGCTTGGCAAACGCCTTCAGCACCGGCTTGCCGTTGAACCGCACTTGCAGGTTCATGAAGCCCAGCTCGCTGGTCAGCCACTTCACTTCCAGGGTTGCCGGCGCCTGTCGCTCCAGCTTGAACCGCAAGTGCAGCGGGCTGTGCGCCCCGGGGAACGTCGCGATCGGGCCGCTGAGCCCCTCCAGCAGCGGCGCGGCGGCATCCGCGTACTTCTGCCACTCCTGGGGCTCGGCCCCGGCCGGCGGCTCCGTGGGCACCGGCCCCTCGGTGTAGAGGCGAAGGCGCGCCAGCTCCGCCGGGTTTTCCAATGCCCGCATCTCGCCGATGGCATCGTCCGCCAGACCGCTGTTCGGATACTCGGCCACCACCCGGCGGTAGGTGGCGACGGCGTTCTTTAGGTCGCCCATCTCATGCTGGCAGCGCCCCAACAGGAAGGTGGCGTCCGCCGCCAGGTCGCTTCCCGGGAATCGCTTGAGCAAGTCGGCATACAGCAGGGCCGCCTCCGAGTACTGCCGGAGCTGATGGTGCAGGCAGGCAGCCTCGAAGAGGGCATCATCCGCCAGATCGAGATCGGCGAACTCGGTGTAAACGCGCTTCAGCGAGGCCAATAGCGCGGGGATGTCGCGCGCGGTGCGGTGGTGGTTCAGAATGTCGGTCCAGCACTGGGTGACGTAGGGGCCGTTGGGAAAGAGGTTGACGTAATCCGTTTGTGCCAGGAGGGCGCCCTCGGTATCTTTCGCCTTCTGCAAGGCGGTGACGATCTTCCACTGGCACGCGCCGCGCAACTCGCTGCCGGGGAAGCCCTCCACGATCGAGCGCCAGGTCTTGATGGCCGCGGCGAGGTCGCCCGCCTCCTCCTGACACTCGCCGATCTGCATCACCAGCACGTCGCACTGGTCGTTGCCGGCGAATTCGCGCAGGATCTCCTGGTAGAGGGCGATCGCCTGCCCCCACTCCTTCAAGCCGCGGAGACGCTCCACCGGCCGCAGCGCGTCGGCGATGGTTGGGAGCTTCTCCTTGGTGTCGTAGCGGGCGGCCTGCTGCAGCGCGCTCAGGGAGGCGTTGACGTAGATGCGCGCCGTCGGCACCAGGTCGCTGCCGGGATAGCGGCGCATGAACTCCTCAAACAGCTCCTCGGCCTTGTGGTATTGGCGCGCGGGCGAATACTGGATCATCGCGAGCTGGAACGCCGCGTTATCACACAGGTCGGAGTACGGGAAGCGCTCGATCAGCAGTTGGTAGAGGCGGGTCGGCTCGGCCAGATCTTCCAGGGTGGCGGAGCCTTCCTCGGTAAGCCGGGTATTGATCTCGTTGACATGCAACTGGGCCATCGCCCAGAGGGCATCGTCGCAGAGGTCACCGTTCGGGTAGGCATCCACCAGCGCCTGGTAAGCGGCCAGGGCACCGGCATTGTCCTTCTCCTGCTGCAGCACCGACCCGGCGTTCAACAGCGCCTGCTGCGCCGCCGGGTGGCGAGGATAGCGGCGCTGGAAGGCGATCCAGGCCGCCGCCGCTTGCTCGTACTCCTTCTGCGACTGCAGGATCGACGCCACCTGCTGCATCGCGTCGTCACACAAGTCGTGCCCGGGGTAGCGGTTCACCAAGTCGGTCAGCACAGCCACCGCCTCTGGCCACAGACGCTGGGCTTGCAGCGCCGCGCCCGCCTGGAAGAGCGCCTGGCGGGCGTAGTCGGTATCGGGGAAGCGCGCCGCGAACTCCGTCATCGCCTGCACGCCCTCCAGATTGTCGCCCTGCCGGACCTTCATCGCCTCGGCCCATTGGGCATCCACGTCCGCCCGGCTGATGGGCGGCATCTCATGCGGCGCGGCCACCTGGCCGGCTTGCTGGGGGTCCGGGGGGGCTGGCTCGGCGTCCTGCGCCCACCCGACATGGGGCTGCGAGCTACTGACGACGATGGCGAAGGCCGCCGCCACCAGGACGGCGCACTTGCGCACCTGCTCTACCATCCGTATCTCCGCGGCCGGCGGCCCAGCGGCACCGGGCACGACCGGCGAACTTTGGATGCACGCTGCTTTCCCCGCCCGAGGCCCGGCGCCCCGGTGTTGCTGGGACGGGGGGCAGCCCGGCTCCGCCACTAACGCAGTCGCGCGCCCGCGCACCCCCTCTGGGCCGCTTGTCGCTTTCCAGATGGGCACGCCGGTCGCGCGTTGCAGGAACATCCGGTAGGTTAGAGTGACCGGGCAGGTGGATGTTTCACCCACTGCCCCCGCTTCACAGGAGTTCCCGCCGTTCCGCCGAATCTTCTTACCGGAAAGAGCGAATGAGCGAGCTGCTGCCCCGGTGTGAAGAAGAACCGATCACGGCGGTGATCCCCAACCGCGACGGTGCCCCCCTGCTCCGGCGCACGCTCTCCGCCCTCCTCCAGGAACTTCCCCCCGAACGGCACGAGATCCTCGTGGTGGACGACGCCAGCCAGGACGACAGCCGGGCGCTGCTGCGCGCGGAGTTCCCGGCGGTGCGCGTGATCCCCCTCGCGGAAAGCGTCGGCTTCGGCCAAGCGTGCCTCCGCGGCTTCCGTGAGGCGCGTCACCCGTTGGTCTTGCTCCTCAACAGCGACATGGAAGTGACCCCCGGCTCGGTTGTCCTGCTCCGCCAGCACTTCCAGGACCCGGCGCTGTTCGCCGTCGGCCCGCTCTACTGGAGCGACGACCCGGCTCGCCCCCGGCCAACCCCGGACCCGCGCGGCTATCGCTGCCAGCTCGGTTCCCCGGCCGGCGGCGGCCTCTTCCGCCGAGATCGTTTCCTGCAGCTCGGCGGCTTCGACCCGCTCTACCACCCGTTCTACTGGGAGGATCTAGACCTGGGATGGGCCGCCTGGCGCGAGGGATGGCGCATCCTCGAAGATGGCCGCTGCCACTTCATCCACCGCGAAAGCGCCACCATCCGCAAGCTCTACCCGCCGGCCTACGTGGCCCGGGTGCGCCTGCGCAACCGCTGCCTCTTCGGCTGGAAGAACCTGCGCAGCCCGCTGCTGCTGGCGCGCTTCCAGGCGATCAGCCTGGCGCGCGCCCTGACACACCTGCTCCGCCGGCGCGACCCGTCGCTGCTCCTCGGGATCGCCGACTCGCTGCAGCGGCTGCCGGCCGTCTGGCAGAGCCGGCGCGGCGGCGGCGCGCGGGACACCGCCGCCATCCTGCGCGACTCCGAGACGCACCTGCGGAGCCTGCTCACCCTGTGACGGCTTGACAAAGCGCCTGCCCGGCAGTACCATGGGGCGGGTACGCTACGGAAGGATGGTTCGGTTGACCCCACTGAAGCGCGGTCTGATCCTCCACGTCTGCGGGCTGCTGCTCGTGGTGGCAAGCGCTGGCGCCATCGGCTGGCTAGCCTGCCAGCCGGCGGCATCGGCTGCCCTGATGCTGCTCCCGGGGCTTGGGATCGGCGCTGGCGCCTTCCTGGTGGCGCTCGGGCTGCGCAACGCCAGCCACGCCATCGTCGAGGCGGCACGCGCCAGCCTGCGCGAGGAGTTTCACCTCGCCCTGGAGATCCGCCGCCCCGACCTAGATGACCAGACCCGGCGCGACCTCTTCGAGCGCTATCAGGGGATCTGCCCCCACTTGCGCGACGCCTTCCGCGAGTCGGCCCAGCGCCGCCGGCGTGACGCCCTGGCCGCGGCCACCCGCGGCCCCCGGGTGCTGGAGGTGGGGTGTGCCGATGGCGGCATCACCCACTACCTGCGCGAGCAGGGCCACGACTGCGTCGGCGTCGACCTCAGCTTCCGCCAGGTGCGCGGCGCCAACGGTGGGGGCTATGTCCAGGCCGATGCCCTGCGCCTTCCCTTCGGCGCCGGCACCTTCGATACCGTGCTCCTGCCCGAGATTCTGGAGCACCTCCACGCGCCGGCCACCGCCCTGGCCGAGGCCGCGCGCGTCTGCCGCGACCGCGTGGTCCTCTCCGTGCCCCTGACGAAGATCCTCGACCCAACGCACCTGCACCACTTCGACCGCCAGGCGATCCGCGACCTGGTCGACCGCGTGCCCGAGCTGACGGTGGCCGAGGAGACGGAGGTCGCGACGTTCCTGGTGGTCACCTGCCGCCGGCAGGGCAGGTAGCGAGAGAACCATGCCCACTCCACCGCTCCACATCGGCATCGAGGCGCGCTACCTGTTTTCCCGGGAGAAGACCGGCATCGAGAACTACACCACCGAGCTGGTGCGCCACCTAGCCCGGCTCCCGGAGCTGCCCCCACTCACCCTCTACACCGACGCGACGCCGGAGCCGGTGGATGCCGGCTCCGCCGAGATTCTAGCCTCGCCTCGGTTGCGCGTGCGCGTGGTGCCCCGCCGACGCCCCTGGCTGCGCTTCTGGCTGCCGCTTGTCGCCCGGCAAGAGCGGGTGACGGTGATGCACTTCCCTGGCACGATCGTCCCCACCTGGCTGCCCCTGCGGGCGGTGGTCACTGTCTACGACCTGGCGACGCTGCACGACCCCGCCCGGGCCCTGGGCAACGAGGCGCGGGTAGTCAACACGGTGGTGCGGCGCAGCGTGCGGCGCAGCGCGCGGGTGCTGGCGATCTCGCAAACAACCGCCCGCGACGTGACCACGTTCTTCGGCGTGCCGCCCGAGCGCATCCAGGTGACGCCTCTGGCACCAGGGGAGCAGTTCCGCCCGGTGCCAGACGCGGCGGCCGAGGTGACACGGCGCTTCGGCCTGCACCCGCCGTACCTGCTCTTCGTGGGCACCCCCTACCCGCGCAAGAATCTGCACGGCGTTCTGGAGGCGATGGCCCTCCTTGGGAGAGCGGCGACGCTGGCTATCGCCGGCCGCAAGGCCTGGGTGGACCCGGCGGTACGCGAGACGGTGCGGGCGCTGGGGGTAGCCGACCGGGTGCGCTTCCTGGGCGACGTGCCTGATGACGCGATGCCGGCGCTCTACAGCGCGGCGCACGCGCTGCTGCACCCGGCGTTCCACGAGGGATTCGGGCTGACGCTGGTGGAGGCGATGGCGTGCGGCACGCCGGTGATCACCGCCAACACCTCGGTGATGCCGGAGGTGGCCGGCACGGCGGCGCTCCTGGTCGATCCCACCCGCCCCGAACAGATTGCCGCCGCCGCGCGGCGCTTCCTGGATGACACGGCGCTGCGGGCAGAGTACGCGCGTCGAGGCCGGGAGCGTGCCGGGCAGTTCTCCTGGGAGCGCACGGCGGCCCTCACTCTGGAGGCCTACCGTGCCGCCCACCGCTCCTGACGACCCGCCCGCCACCCCAAGGCAACCCCGTCGCCTTCTGGCACGTCCGAAGAGATGAAACGGCCACGAACTGGCGCGACAGCGGAGGCACGGGCCACCAGAACGCCGATCCGGAGCGGCCTGTTGGTGCTCCCACCCCGACGGCGCCTTGCATTAGATAGGGCGGCTGCAGGCGGAGCGGCGGAGGTGCTTACTCTCCGCGCTCCGCAGCCACCCGGTCGGAAAGGAGGCAGGACAGGCGCATCATGTTTGGCGATTGCAATCCTCTCTTCTTTAGCGTCCTCCAGCGCGGCGCGGGTCCTCTCCTGCGGCGCCGCCTCCTTGGGGGCCACCCCGGCCCCGGCGATGCCGGCCCGCCGGATAGGCGCACCGCCCAAGGAGAAATGGCATGCATGTATTCTGCGTCGGAATGTACCGGTCGTGCTCGACCTGGCAGTACCAGGTAGCTTCCCACCTGGTGGAGCGGTACTTCCAGGGGCGGCGGCTGGGCTTCCGCAGCGGCGACGACTACGCGGCCCTGACGCGCTCGGGAGAACTGGCTGAGGATGAGTGGGCCGTGCTCAAGTCGCACGAGAAGGACCGACGCTTCGCCCACGCCCTGGCCAAAGGGCGGGCCCTCGGCCTCTACGCTTACCGTGACGTGCGTGACGTGGTGGACTCCCTCGCCTTCAAGCTGAGGCTGCCGGTCTCCACGGTGATCCAGCAGGGGCTGGTTCACCGCGTGCTGGCCAACGACCGCTACTGGCGGACGCGCCCGCGCATGTTGATTCAGCGCTACCGGGTGATCGTCAATCATCCGGCCGCGGCTGTCGCCGAGATCGCCGTCCACCTCGGCCTCCACCTGACCCCGGACGAGGCCGCGGCCGTCGCGGAAGAGTACTCTCTGGAGGCGAACCGCCGGCGCACGGCAGCGATGAAGGAGCGCATGGAAGCCTGCCGCCTGGACGCGGCCGACCCGGCCAACCACCTCTGCTTCGACGCGCAGACGCTGCTGCACTGGAACCATCTGCGGCGCGGTGACGATGGCGGCTGGCGCACTGGGCTGGAGCCGCGGCACCTGGAGCTCGTCGGCCGGCTCTGTGGCACCTGGCTGATTCGCCGCGGTTACGAGTCGGACCGGTCATGGATGCCCGCGCGCCCCCGGATGAGCCTCTCCCAGGCGCTGCGCCACGAGTGCGCGCTCCGCGCGGAGCTGGCCCAAGCATTCCTGCGCGCCACTCTCTACTTTGCCTCGTTGAGAGCACCTCGCGCCGTCGCCCTGCTGCGTCGGGCCCTGGGCCGTTCGCCACTGCCGGCCAGCAGCGAACCCCTCGCTCGGCCGGCCCCAGAACCACGGCGTTAAGCGGGACAGCCGATCTCACGCCTGGGGCCCCACGCGGCTAGAGCACAGCCCGGGAGGAGATAGGCGGCCGGCTTAACTCCGCTCGCCTCAGGCGCCGTTCTCGGCCCCTACCCGCTCCAGGTAGCGCGCGATCACCTCTTCGGCGGGGCCATCGGCCACCACGCGCCCTTGCTCCAACCACAGCACGCGCGGGCACAGCTCGCGGATCGCTTTCATCTCGTGCGAGACCATCACCACCGCGCTGCCGCGCTGCTGCACGCGGCGCAAGGCGCGGTAAGCCTTGCGCTGGAAGTGCTCGTCGGCCACCGCCAGCACCTCGTCCACCAGCAGCACCTCCGGCTCGAAGGTGATCGCAATCGCGAAGCCCAGGCGCAACCCCATCCCGGAGGAGTAGGTCTTCACCGGCACATCCACGAACTGGCCCAGCTCCGAGAAGTCGATGATGGCATCGAGGTAGCGGCGCACGGTAGCAGGCGGATAGCCCATCAGCGCGCCGCTGAGGAAGATGTTGTCGCGCCCGCTCAGCTCGGGGTTGAGGCCGGCGGCCAGCTCGAAGAGGCCCCCGGCGCGCCCGCGGACGATCAACTCGCCGCGCGTCGCCCGGATGATGCCGGCGATCACCCGCAGCAGCGTGCTCTTGCCAGAGCCGTTGTGCCCGATCACCCCTACTGCCTCGCCCGCGGCGATGGCGATGCTCACATCCTGCAGCGCCCAGAGCCGCTCGGTGGGGAAGCGGCGCAGCAAGCCGGTGAAGAGGCGCTTCACGCTGGGCAGGCGCTCGTGGCGCACCCGGAACTCCTTGCCGAGGCCACGCGTCTCTACCACCGGTGCCCCCATCACACCACCTCCGGGAAGTGCCACTCGTAGCGCCGCCACACCAGCAGCCCGACCGCCAGCACCACCACCGCCCACCCGGCCGAGATCGCCAGGTAACTGTAGTAGGACCCCGGCAGCCCCAGCAGATGCCACTCGGCACCGTGCAGCAGCGCCGTCCGGTAGCCCACGAACAGCGGCGTCAGCGGATTGGCGACCAGGTAAAGCTGCTTCCAGATCGGCAGCACGCGGGTGCTCTCCATCACGTCTTGCACCGTGTAGACCATCGGGCAAAGGTAGAACAGCACCTGCGTCACCGAGGCGAGGAGGAAGCGGATGTCCTCATAGTACATCTGCAGCGTCGCCGCCACCAGCACCAACCCCAGGGTGAGGCAGAACTGGATCACCAGCAGCGGGATCACCCACAGGAAGTAGATGTTGAACGAGACCGGCAGCAACAGGAAGATGGTCAACAGGACCACGAAGCCCAGGACCAGGTGTATTAGATTCGAGCAGATACTTGAAATCGGGAGGATGATCCGGGGGAAGGGGTACTTCTTGACCAGCAGGTGGTCCTTGGCCACGCAGACAGCGCCATCATTCAGCGACTGGGCAAAGAACATCCACGGCAGCAGGCAGGTGAGCAGCTCCATGGAGAAGTTCTGGATGCGAGAGCCCATGATGTGCCGGAAGACGATCGTGAGGATGACGATCTGCATCATCGGGTTGAGGAAGGACCAGAAGAACCCAAGCGCCGAGTTCTTGTAGCGGACCTTCAGATCCCGCCGCACAAGCTGCAAAACGGCCCAGGTCCACCGCAGCGGGGAGGAGGGGGCTTTGGCCAGGGTAGCTGTCACGCGCGCGGATTCCCTCTCTTGCAGGGCAGATTAGCGCCACCACTCTATCATACCGAATGCGTGCCGGGCCGTCAAGGCAGCGATCCGCGAATCCGCGGCCGCCAGGCCCCGTCCGAGGAGGAGTGCCGGCCGCCAGCGAACGGAGGGGCAACGCGCGCGCGGGAGGAGGGCGGCATGCGCAAGCACCCGGACGAGATCCGTCGGTTCCTAAACCAGGCGACCGGCCGTAAGGATCTGCGCTGGGAGTACAAGGGCGTCACCTGGCAGGTCACCATCGCCCACACCCACGGGGAGGTGGTGGCGATTGCCGTCTGGTGCAACGAGGCGGGCTACGTCGGCTACCGCGAGGAGCTAGCCGCCGAGTTCCTGCGCGACCTGCGGATCGTTCCGCCGGAGCCGCTGCTCACCCGCCTCCGCCGGGCACTTAGCGACCTGCGCCGCTTGCTGGGGCACCACTGAGGGACGCGCGGTGCTCCGCGGCAAAGGCCGGGTTGGGGCACAGGTGGTAGGCATCAGCGGAGAAATCGCGCAGCCAGGCGATGCGCATCCGGTCGCCCAGGTAACTGAGCGCATACTCCAGCACCTTGCGGTCCCACGAGGCCGCCGGGCGCGCCACATCGACGCAGAGGCCGGCCGCGTGTAGCGTCAGCGGCGGTGGTGGCGCCTCTTCTGCCGTACCCGACGCCTCCGCCGGGCTCCCCTGCCCCTCCGCCTCCGCTTCACCCCGCGTGGCCGCCTCCTGCCGGGCGTAGGCCACGGTCGCCGCCGCGCCGGTAACCCGGAGGGGCGCCCGGCCCCCTTCCGCCTGGTAGAGGGCAGCCAGGGTGTGCATCATCCCCAGCGCCTCAGGGCGCACGCCGCGGTACCAGCGCTCGTTGTCCGGGTCCAGCGGGGCCACGGCACGCGGCGCGAAGCCGTAGCGGCGGGGTGCGTCTGGGATCGCCAGGAGGATGCCCCGGCGATGTGCCGCCCGCAGCGCCGCCACGTCCGCGAACGGTTCCCGCAGCGCCTCCGGGTACCACGCCCGGTCGAGCGGGAACCCCGGGGCCAGCGCCTCCCACTCGGCACGGAACCGCGCCGGGTCGTCGCGGTAGAGCTGAATGGCCTGCGCCGCCGCCAGCACCCGCCACCAGTAGTAGCGGTGGTCATCAGCACGCCCGTAGACGTAGGAGAAGGCCTGCGTGCGCCGCCGGGGGGAGATCCCAAAATAGACCTCGGCGAAAGAGGGGATGGTGGCGGGTCGATCCGTGCCGGTGAACAAGGCGATCGTCCGCTGGGCACCGCGCACGCCACCATGGTAAGCCTGCAGCGCCCAGTCGAGCGAGCCAAACTGGCGCCACAGCCGCACCAGGTAGCGCGTTTGGGCCACAATCGCCTTGTGGGGATCGTAGCGCTCGTCGGCGGCCAGCCGGCGTCGCTCCAGGGCCCGCAGCTCCGCCGTGCGCGCGGCAATCCACTCGTCACGGCTCCGCGCCGGCCCGCCGGCCTGCATCGGCCGGCGCCACTCTGGCGGGTGGCGGCGCAGCTCGGCAATCGAGGCTCGCACCGCGCGCGCCCGCGTCACGATGCGGCGGTACTCCTCCGGGTCCACGTGCAGCCCGGCCCGGCGCCCGGTCTCCGCCAGCCACTGCGCCACGCCGACGGCACCGGCGGACGAGACGGCGTTTGGGTCGCCACCCGACTCCAGCAGCAGGTCGGCCTCCTGCAGGCGCTGCAGCTCCGCCCGCGCCGCGGCCAGCGCGCGCTCGTCTCCCGCCAACTCCCGCAGCGCGGCGGTCACCTCGGGCCGGCGCACCGCCTCGGCGACAATCGGCCCGACCTGCTCCACGATCCGACGCACGTCCGTCAGCGACCGCTTGCGGCCCATCACGCCCTTGCGCTGGCTCTCCACCAGCAGTTCGGCCGGCGAGAGGCGCGCGTAGTCTGGATGGACGTAGGCCGGCGGCGCGGGCGCCTCCGGAGCCACGGCGGCCTGCCGCGCGCAGCCCGGCAGCAGCAGGAGCAGCCACCCGACCGCGGCGCAAGCCGCCCACCGGGTGGCACGTCTCCAGCCTCTTCGCCGAGCGTGTACCAGATTCCCGCCTAACCTTGTGCTCTGCATGAGTCTCGTGCCGCCATCCCCAGCCGGCGAGCCACCGTCTGGCGCCAGGTGGGTGCTGGTGGGTGCGGGTATTGTACCATTCGTCCGCAGATACCGTCAACGCGCGTCGAGATCGCCACCGGAGGCGCACCGGCGCGATGGGTGCCGATGGCGGGGTGGAGAGCCTGCCGGCGCCCGGCAAGCGGCGGCGAGCGCGGCATTGACTCGCCTGGTTGCATTGTGCTACCATAGCGCCAGACACGAAGGGGTGGACCTGTCCCAGGTGCGCGAACAGGCGGTGACCATGAGAGGGTGGGTGGCGGTGGTTCTGGCCGGGTGCTTGTGGGTGCCGGCAGCAGCGAGTGCCGCGCCCGCCGCCGAGCCGGAGCTGCTCGTCTTGGTCTCCGCGGGCTCCAACGGGATCGACCACGTTGCCATCACCTACTGGGGCGCCGTCTCCGAGCGCACCGCCCGCGACCACTTGCGCGCGCTGCTGAAATCGACCGGCTGGGAGGCGGAAGCAGTGGTGGTCGATGCCCCCAAGAAGGCGAGCGGCAAGCAGCAGCAGATGACCAGCGTGTCGTTCAACGCCCCCGCCATCGTGCCCTACCCGGGAGGTATCCTCCCCGTTGTCCCCTTCATCCTGGCCTACAAGGAGTACGCCTCGCTAGTGGTGCTCTTTCAGATACAGCGCCCGTTCGGGTTCGGCGGACCCGCGTCCTATCAGGACGGGCAGGTAGCCCTCACTTTGCAGCAGAGCCCGAACCTCTACCGGTACGACGTGCGCATCACCGATGGGAGTTTCACCACGCTGACGCTGCCGAGCGCTCCCGCCGCAGCGGAAACAACGTCGCAGCAGGAAACGGCACCGCCAGCGCGGAAATCTCCTCCGATCTACCTGGTGCTCGCGTTGATCGTTCTGGCTTCCGTCGGGGTGGGAGCCGCCGTTTATCTCTACCTGGCCAGCCACACCTCGGGCGCTTCGCGGCCACGCGGCTGAGGTCCCGCCCACGAACAAACGGGGCAGCTCGCCGGACGCCGCGGGGCGCGCGGCCGGTGCCGTAGTTCGCTGACAACTCCTCGGCGGCGCCGGCGGCGGCCAGTCACCGGACGGGTAAGTGGGCGACCGGCCAGCCGGCCGGCCGCCTGGATCACGTCTAGTCAGCTCCTCATCGATTGAGCAACCATCAGGTAGAACGCGGGGTGTGCCGCGGGCAAGCCGGCCACCACCCGTCGGATTTGAGGGACAGCAATGCAGTTGGACGAACTCTTCAAAATGGCCGCCGCGCAGAAGGCATCGGACCTGTTCATCCGGGAGGGCGCGCGACCGGCCCTCCGCATCAACGGGAAAGTGCAGCAAACGGATCTTCCGGCGCTCAGCCGGGAGGAGGTGCAGGCACTGGCCCACTCGGTGATGACCGAGCGGCAGCGCGAGATGTTTAGCCGCAGCAGTGAGCTGGATCTGGCGCTGGACATCGAGGGCGTGACCCGGGTGCGGGCCAACTTCTACCGGCAGCGCGGCGGCTGCGGCATGACCTTCCGCCTGGTGCCCTACCGCATCCCCACCATCGAGGAGCTGGGCCTGCCGCCGGTCCTCAAGAACCTGTGCCAACACCGCCAGGGCTTGATCCTGGTGACCGGCCCCACTGGGTGCGGTAAGTCCAGCACCCTGGCGGCGATGCTGGACCTGATCAACAACACCAAGAAGGTTCACATCATCACTGTTGAGGACCCGATTGAGTTCGTCCATCCCGACAAGATGGGCATCGTCACCCAGCGCGAGGTGGGCGTCGACACGGAAAACTTCCGCGACGCCCTGAAGTACATGATGCGGCAGAGCCCGGATGTGATCATGGTGGGAGAGATGCGCGACCTGGAGACGCTCACCGTGGCGCTTCAGGCCTCGGAGACCGGCCACCTGGTCCTTTCCACTCTGCACACCTCCAGCGCATCCGAGACGCTGGACCGCATCGTGAACATGTACGCCCCACACGAGAAGCCGATGATCTGCGAGCGCCTGGCCAACACCCTGCGCGGCGTGATCTCGCAGAAACTGGTGCCCCGGATAGATGGCAGCGGGCGGGTCGCCGCCTGCGAGGTGATGGTCGTCACCCCAACCGTTGCCAAGATGGTGGAAGAGGGGCGCTTCGGCAACACCTACGCCGCGATGGTGGAGGGCGAGCACTGGGGCATGCAGACCATGAACATGTCGCTGCTGCGCTACCTCACTTCCGGCATCATCTCGGCGGAGGAGGCGCTCTTCGCGGCCGGCAACCAGACGGAGCTGCGCCAGATGATGCGTCAGGCGGCCGAGACCGCGCGCCAGGCGGCCGAGAGCGCACGCCAGCAGCAGCGCGGCTGACGGTTTGCCGCCAAGCAACCGCGCCCGCTGTGCCTCGGGCACCGGGTGCCCGGCGATGGCTCTTCGCGCATAGATTCTGTGGGGGCAGCAGGAGTAGGCTCGGCTGCAGCGAAACGGTGAGTAAGCCTTTCGGGACCCGCTGGCCCAAGCGGGAATGCCTGGGCGTGCCTCCACTATCGGCCCAACACTGCACGCCATCGCGCAGGAGATCCCGGGGCCGGGGGCAGGGACCGACCATCCTTCGCCAGGGTGGATCGGCACCAGGAGGAGGACATGGCCAATCTCAGCTACAACCTCGATGAGTTGCTGACCAAGATGGTGGAGCTCGGGGGATCGGATCTGCACCTGCGCGTCGGGCTGCCGCCGCTGGTTCGCATCCGCGGCCGCCTCACCAAACTCGACTATCCACCGCTAGAGCCTGAAGATACCGAGACCCTCATGTTCAGCATCCTCAACGAGGAGCGCAAGCAGCGCTTCTTGGAGACGCATGAGCTGGACATGGCCTATGCCCTCAAAGGGGTGGCCCGCTTCCGCACCAACATCTTCCGCCAGCAGGGATACGTTGGTGGCGTTTTGCGCTGCATCCCGTTTGAGATCCTCACCCTCGAAAAGCTGGGCCTGCCCACCGTCGTTCGTGAGTTGGTGATGCGGCCCCGCGGCCTCTTTCTGGTCACCGGGCCGACCGGCTCGGGCAAGACGACCACCCTGGCCGGCATGATCCGCCACATCAACGAGAACTCGGCCAAGCACATCGTCACCATCGAGGACCCGATCGAGTTCGTCCACGATGACATCAAGAGCATCGTCCAGCAGCGCGAGGTGGGAGAGGACACCCACAGCTTCCAGGAGGCCCTGCGCCGCGTGCTGCGCCAGGCCCCAGACGTGACCCTCGTTGGCGAGCTGCGCGACCTGGAGACGATCCACCTCGCCATCACCGCCGCCGAAACCGGCCACCTGGTGTTTGGCACCCTGCACACCACCGACGCCGTGCAGACGGTCGACCGCGCCATCGACGTTTTCCCGCCCAACCAGCAGGCGCAGATCCGCATGCAGCTTTCTGTCACGCTCCTGGCGATCATCTGCCAGCAGTTGTTGCCGACGGCCGATGGCAAGGGCCGCGTGGCCGCCTTCGAGATCATGGTCGCCACCCCGGCCATTCGCTCGCTCATCCGGGAGGGGAAGACGCACCAACTGCCAACGGAGATCCAGTCCGGCGGCGAGCTGGGAATGCAGTCGCTCGATAGCCACCTGGCCCAGTTGCTTCAGTGGGGCAAAGTGAAGTACGAAGACGCGCTTGCCAAGTGCAGCAACCCGCGCGAGTTTGAACAGCGCATTCAGAAGCTGCAGGCCGAGGGCACGCTGGTGCTGCCTGCTTCCAACGCCGGACCGGCCGCCCCGCCTTCGCCCGGCGCCGGTCCGCAGCGCCGCTGAGGAGCCACCCGGGCGTAGGGACAGGCGGCCTGTTTGCCCCCGCGCCCGCGGCCGCGATGCCCGCTCCCGGGCAGAGCCGAAGCAGATTGCTTGCCACCCGTTGTCTTTCGTGACACAGGAGTATAGAGATGGTCGACCGCAAAGCAGAGATGGAAAGCTATCTCAAGTTCGTTGTGGACCGGCAAGGGTCAGACTTGATCCTGAAGTTCGGGCGCCGGCCCATCGCGCGCATCTTCGGCGATATGACCGACGTGACGGGCACCCCGGTGATGACCGACGAGCTGGTCCGCGAACTCGTCTTCTCCATCCTCAGCGAGGAGCAGCGCGAGCGCTTCCTGCGAGACCTCGAACTCGACTTCGCCTACGAGATCAAAGGGCTGGCCCGCTTCCGCATCAACCTGATGTTCCAGCGCGGCTGCGTCAGCATGGTCGCCCGCGTGATCCCGTTCCACATCAAGTCGGTCCAGGAGCTGGGCCTGCCCCCGGTGTGCCTCGATTTCTGCAACCGCCCCCGCGGCCTCATCCTGGTGACCGGCCCGACCGGCTCGGGTAAGACCACCACCCTGGCGACGATGGTCGACTACATCAACTCCACCCGCGCCGAGCACATCATGACGATCGAGGACCCGGTCGAGTTCGTCCACACCCCAAAGAAGAGCCTGATCAACCAGCGCGAGCTGCACCGCGATACCCTCAGCTTCGCCAACGCCCTGCGCGAAGTGCTCCGTCAGGACCCAGACGTGATCCTCGTCGGCGAGATGCGCGACCTGGAGACGATCTCGCTTGCCGTCACCGCCGCTGAAACGGGCCACTTGGTACTTTCCACTCTGCACACCACCGATGCCGTGCAGACGGTGGACCGCTTGATCGACGTTTTCCCCCCACACCAGCAGGCACAGATCCGCATGCAGGTGTCGGTCAACCTGGTGGGGATTGTCTCGCAGACGCTGGTGAAGCGCGCCGACGGCAAGGGGCGCGTGGCCGCCTTCGAGACGATGCGCGCCACGCCGGCCGTCGCCAACCTGATCCGCGAAGGGAAGACGCACCAGGTCGGCTCCACGATCCAGACGGGCCTCAAGCAGGGGATGATCAGCCTCGACCAGTATCTGGTCCACCTGGTACGCCAGAAGGTCGTCTCCTACCAGCACGCCTACGAGAAGTCTCAAAACCCGGGCGAGTTCGCCGTGATGTACAAAGAGGCGGAGGCCGAGCGCATCGCTGCCGAAGCGAAGAAGCGGTAGCCCCGCCGCTTCCTCCAGCACCTGGCTACCTGCGGCCCGCCGGTGGTGGCGCCTGCCGGGCCGTTCCGCCGTGCCGGATCGGCCCGAGGTAGCCGGTGGAGAGCGCTACGTCGTCGTACCAGACCCGGTTGTCGCGCCTCGCCTCGTGGACGTAGAGGCCGATGTGGAAGCGCTTCAGCTTCACGTCGGGGTGGCTGCGCCAGCGGATCCCCCGGTAATGGAGGTACAGCTTGCCATCCACCCACGCGGCCAACTCGCCATTGGCCTGGCCGATGTCGTTCACCTGGATCATCTGCTCCAGGCAGTACCAGCGGTCACGCCGCAGCACGAGGCGCTCCTCCGGATCCGGCCCGAGCATGTTCCCCCAGTAGTGGCCGTCGCGGTCGCGCTTCATGTCCATCCAGTAGGTGTAGAGGAACAGGTAGCCGGGCGGCGAGTAGCGGCCCCAGTCTTTCCACGGCTCAAAACTACTGCTGAAGCGGTCGTCTCCCCGGGGGCGGATGCCGGCGCCCCCCATCCCGGCCCAGCGGTCACTGCCGGCAACGCCGGCCAGGCCCCCACCAACGTGGTGCAGGTTCCCCTGGTCGTAGTCGGCGGCAAAGCGGAGGTAGCGGCGGAAGTAGACGCGGTCGTAGCCCTGGGGGCCGAACCAGTAGTGGGCGCCAGCGCTGGACTCCTGGCCCGCGCGCGCCGGCGCGGTGAACTGGAAGGCGCCCTGGCCGGTGTGCGCCAGCGCCGGGTCGGTCGTGAGGCGCGCCCGGCCCTCCCGGAGGCCGTTGATCTCAAAATAACGCTCGAGCGAGGCGGGCGACTCGAACTGGTCGGTGAACAGCACCTTCCCCGGCTTCTCCAGCGCGGCCAGCGCCTGGGGGTTCGCCCGCGTCTCAGCCGTCACCAACACCGGATAGGGCCGCGCCTCGTCGGCCGGCGCCGCGCCCACCGGCATCGCCAGCGCACCCGCCAGTGCTGCCGCGGCCAGCCCCCGCGGCAGGATAGCCATCCGTTCCATCCCCATGCCGCTGCTCCTTTCGTCGGTTGCCGTCGCCCCGTGGCCCGCGGCGGACGGGCCAACGAACCGTCGTTGCCTCCCATCATTCGGGCTGGCGGGCCGATCCCCTGCCGGCACCACGCCGGCCAAGGAAGTGACCGGCAAAGCGCGAAGCAAGGGGTGACCGGCCGGTGGCAGAGGGTCTCCGCCACCGGTTGATCCGGAGGAGGGAGGCTTCCGATGGCTGCTGCGCTGCTGTGTTTGCTGCTCGCCGCTCTTGCTGGAGTAGGAACCGCGTGGCCTGCCGCCGCTGGCAGCGCCGCCCGCCTGCGCCTTCAGGTGGAGGCGGATGCCGCGGGCGTTGGCCAGAACCTGGTGCCCAACCCAAGCTTCGAGGAGGTGGCGCAGGGGCGGCCGGTGGGGTGGAGCTGGGACCGGCGCAACACGGATGCCACCTTCGCCCTGGTGAACGACGCGCACTCGGGCCGCCACGCCGTGCGCATCACCAACGGCACGCCCACCTCACCGCACGTCTTCGGGCAGATGGTGCTGGCCGGCGGCGTGCGCCTCACCCCGGGCCAGACGTACACCCTCAGTCTCTACGCCAAGAGCCGCGATCCCGGCATCGCCTGGGTAGGCGGGGGCGAAGGCTGGTGGATGCGGCTGCTGCTCAGCGGCACTGGCGGCAAGTGGCGCCGCTTCACCCAGACGTTCGTCGCCCGCGAAAGCGTCTTCCCACTGATGGTGAACACCGACGGCCCCACCACTGGCTTCCTGGTGGACGACATCAAGCTGGAGCAAGGCGACCACCCCACGCCGTTTCTCGACGCGCTGGAGACGAGGCCGGTCGAGCTGGTGTTGGAGGCCCCCACGGTGCTCTCGGTGCCGGGCGCGGAGGCCACGCTGCGCGCCTTCATCCACGTCGGCGAGGGTGCCTCCCCGGGCCCGGCGCGAGTGACCCTCTCCCCGGCGGGCGGGAAGCCGCTGACGGCCACCACCCGGGCGCTGCCGCCTGGCCTCAGCCGCCTGCAGATCTCCTGGACGCCCGGCGCGCGGCCAGCCCAGCACTGGCAGGTGACCGTGAAGGTGGGCAACCGCACCGAGCAGGCCAGCCTCCAGCTCTACACCGCCGCCAGCTACCAGGCGGCCGAGCGTGAGGCCCGCGCCGCCATCGCCGCGCTGCAGGCAACGAAGGCCCGTGCCGCCGCCCGGGGCGTTCCCACTAACTACGCCCGCGCCGCCCGCGTCATTGCCCAGCGCTTCCTGGGCGTGGCGGCCCGCAAGCGAGATGCCGACCTCTTGCCCGCCGCCACGGCGGATGCCCAGTTCCTGGCCGCCCTCTGCCGGGAGCAGGACGCAACGCTGCGGGCAACGCTCGCCGGCAAGCAGCCCCGGCGGGAAGTGCCCAACCCCTCGCTGACCGGGCTGCGCCTCGGCGACGGGTGCTTCTGGGCGGGAGACGAGCCAGTAATGCTCGTGGGCGCCCTGGGCTACGACGAGCTCGAACGAGAGCTGGACACCTATCGCGACTACGGCTTCAACGTGATTGGCGACGACTTCAACGCCTTCTCGGCGTTCCAGATGCTGCGCGGCGAGGAGCAGTGGGACGAAACGGCCCTCCCCAGGCTGGCCGCGAACTGGGATCGGCTGCGCCAGCTTAATCTGGTGGCGGCCTACAACCCAACGCTGCACTACTTCCCGGAGTGGGCCCTCACCCGCTACCCCGATATCACCGGCGGAGACCCGGTGGATCGACTGCCAGACTGGAGCGGCCTGAACCGCCACGCCGGCCAGCGCGTCAAGACCTACGGCGGTTTCTTCCCCTTCGCCATCGACTCGCCGAACCTGCGCCGCCTGGTGAGCCGCTACTACGGCAAGCTGATGCCGGAGCTGGCCAAACACTCTCTCTTCCACGTCATCTGGTTGATGAACGAGCCCACCTATCGGAGCACCGACCCCCACTACCTGGAGCTGTTCCGGGCCTACCTGCGGCGCAAGTTCCCGGATATCGCCGCCCTGAACGCCGCTTGGGGCACACAGCACCCCAGCTTTGACGCAATCGGTTACCCGGCCCAGGCAGGCAGCCCGGCCAAGTGGGACTGGCTCACCTTCCACCAAGACCAGGTCGCCAGTTGGTTCGAGTGGCTGGCCGCCGAGATCAAGCAGCACCACCCGCGCGCTCTCCTCTCTAACAAGCCGATGGCCTGGACTCTGCTCCACCCCGAGGAGGGCATCGACTGGGAGCGGGAGGCGGAGCTGTGGGAGATCCCCGGCTGTGACGCCAGCCGCAGCCCCGATACCTCCACCTACGCCTTTGGCTGGGTCGAGGCGGCGATGCTCTTCGACTTCCAGAAGTCAGTGGCGCCGGAGAAGCCGCTGGCCGACCACGAGTATCACTACGTTCACTCGCCCAACCTGAGCAGCGAGTACGTGCGGGCCACCTACTTCCACAGCTACCTGCACGGCCTGCGCATGAGTCAGTTCTGGGTGTGGTCCACCGGCCAGATCGGACCGGGCGCCGCCGGCGCCGGCATGGACCACACCGCCTGGAGCCAGCCGCGGGTCGCCTGGGGCACCGCCACCGCCGCGCTCGACCTGCGTCGCCTGGCGCGGTACATCGCCGCGTTTCCTGGCCGGCCCAAGGTGCGCCTCTACTACTCGCGGCCATCCCTCTACCTCGACCACGCCACCCACACCGGCGGCATCCTCCATGCCTACCAGGCGGCGAACGGCCTCGATGCCCCGGTGGGCTTCATCACCGACCGGATGATCCGCGCCGGCAAGCTGGACGGTTGCGAACTGCTGATCGTGCCGGCGGCCACACACGTCGAGCGCAACGTGCGCGCCGCCATCGAAGCCTACGCGCGCGCTGGCGGCCATGTGGCGCTGCTAGGCGAAAGCCTGTCGCGCGATGAGTACGGCCGCCCCCACCCCACGCCCCTGGCGCTGCCGGACGACCGGACGGTGCGCCTGGAGAAGGTGGATCGCGATGCCCTGGTGCCGGCGCTGGAGCAGGCCTACCAGTGGGCGGGCGTCTCGCGTCCGGTGCGGGCGCTCACGCCCCAGGGCCGGCCGGCCTGGCCGGTGGAATGCCGCGTTGCCGTCGTGGATGGCCGGCGGGTGTGCGCGATCGTTGGCCTCAACCGCGAGCCGGTCACCGTACGCCTGGAGGCGCAGCCGCCGGTGCGGGGCTGGGAGGATCTGATCACCGGCCGGCGTGGTAAGGGCCGTACCCTCACTGTGAAGCCGCTGGATGTCTCCCTGCTGCGCCTGGAGCCATAGCGCGCGCCGGGCATCCTGGCTGCCCGTGCCCTACGGCGGGCAAGGAGGAGGGGGCCTCCGGCGCGAACCGGATCCGCGGCGGCAAAGCGGCCGGTCGTCAGGGCGACCGGCCGCTTTGCCGCCGACGGGAGGGATTGCCCATGCCGCTGCGAGTGCCACTGGAGAAGCCGCATCCAGATATCGACCGCTTCGTCCGCGTCTTGATGGGCCAGGAGCAGGCCGAGCGACCCCCGCTGGTAGAGTACATCGTCGACCCGGTCATCCGCAAGCCGATCACCACCGAGCTGCTTGGCCGCGAGTGGGTAGAGCCTTCGGTGGACGACCCCACGTCCTGGGACCGCTATTGGGACAACTTCATCCAGTTCTGGTACCGGATGGGGTATGACTTCGTCCGCTTCGAGATCGCCCTCCCCTTCCCCGCCAAAGGGCTGGTGGGCGACGACCCGACGATGGCCGGCGGCCGGCGCGGCTGGGTGGACCAGCACCACGGCGTGATCACGAACTGGGAAGAGTACGAGCGTTACCCCTGGCCCAAGCTGAGTGATGCTGACCTCTCGCCGTTCGAGTACCTCAGCGCGCACCTGCCGGACGGCATGGGGCTGATCCTCTCGCACGGCGCCGGCGTGTTCGAGCATCTCTCGAACATCCTCTCCCTGGAGGGGCTTTGCCTGCTGCTGCACGACGACCCCGAGCTGGTCCAGACGGTGGCCGACCGCATCGGCGGGCTGATGGTGCAGTTCTACGAGCGGGTGCTGCAGATTCCGCGGGTGGCAGTCATTTTCCCGGGCGACGATATGGGGTTCCGCACCCAGACGTTGGTACCGCCGGACGTGCTGCGCCGCTGCGTCCTCCCCTGGCACAAGCGCTTCGCGGCGCTGGCACACGCCCGGGGCATCCCCTATTTTCTCCACTCTTGCGGCAACCTGCTGGAGATCATGGAGAACTTGATCGAGGACGTGCGCATCGACGGGAAGCACTCCTTTGAGGATGCAATCCTGCCGGTGGAGCAGTTCCAGGAGCGCTTCGGCACCCGGATCGCCGTCTTGGGCGGCCTGGACGTGAACCTCCTGGCCGGTGGCACCCCGGATGAGGTGCGCGCGGCGGTTCGCCGCCTGCGGGAGACGTGCGGTGCCCGCGGCCGCTACGCCATCGGTTCCGGCAACTCGGTGCCTAGCTACGTGCCGGTGCCGAACTACCTGGCGATGGTGGACGAGGCGCTGGCGTGATAAGGGAAGAGCAATGAGTGTCGTGCGACAGGTGCTTGCGATTGATGGTCGGGGAGAGTTCATGGTGGTGGAGGAGCCGGTGCCGGCACTGCGCCCGGGGCAGATCCGCCTGCGGGTGCGGGCCTCGTTGGTCAGCCCCGGCACGGAGCTCGGTGGGGTGCCCCGTCGGCGCGCGCACCCGGAGCCAGATGCCCCGCCGCAGCCGTTCGGCTACGCCAATGCCGGCGATGTGGTTGCCATCGGCGAAGGGGTCACCCGCTTCCGGGTAGGCGACCGGGTGGCGTGCATGGGCGGCGGCTACGCGCTGCACGCCACCGAGGCGGTCGTGCCGCAGAACCTCGCCATTCCCCTGCCAGACGCCCTCAGCTATGCCCAGGGGAGCTTCGCGCACCTGGCAGCCACGGCGCTGCATGCCGTCCGCCGCGCCGCCCCGGAGATTGGCGAGCACTTCCTGGTCGTGGGGCTGGGGCTCGTCGGCCAACTGGCGCTGCAGTTCGCGCGCCTGGCCGGCACCCACGTGATGGCGTGGGACCGCCTCCCGCTGCGCCTGGAGATCGCCCGGCAAGGCGGGTGTGACCGGCCGGTGAACGTCACCGAGGAGGACCCGGTCGCCGCGGCGGCCGCCTTCTCGCGCGGGCACGGCATCGACGCGAGCATCCTGGCGTTTGGCGGCGACGGCACCGAGGCGTTCCGGCAGGTGGTGCGCGCCCACAAGGTGGCGCCCGACCCCCACCAGATGGGCCGCATCGTCATCGTCGGCGGCTGCACGATCCAGCACCAGTTCGCGGCTGCCCTGGGCAACCTCGACGTGCGCAGCGCCGCCCGCACCGGGCCCGGCTACCATGACGATCCCTGGGAGCACGGCGCCGACTATCCGTCCGTCTTCGTGCCCTGGAACACCCAGCGCAACCTGGAAGAGTGCCTCCGCTTCATGGAAGAGGGTCGCATCGATGTGGGCCCGCTCATCACCCACCAGGTGCCGCTCGGCGATGCCCCCGCCGCCTGCGACAAACTCGTCACCGCGCCGGGGGAGGCGCTCGGAGTGGTGATCGAGCCGTAGTGACGAGGTATGGGCGTATGGGGGTCCTGAACTCCCATACGCCCATATCCCCACTCCCGTACCCTGCCCAGGAGGGTGCCGATGAGACGTATCGCGGCGGTCCTGCTGCTGCTCGTTGCGGCCGGCGGGGCGCAGGCAGGGGAAAGCGCCCGGCTCCAGGCCAGGCCGCTCTACGTCGAAGACTTCGAGCGCACGCCGCTCGGGAAGCTGCCGCCCGGGGTGCTGGACAACAGCGGCTGGACCGGCAGCACCGTGCCGATGGCGGTCGTCGACAGCGGCGACCGGCGCTACGGTAAGGTGGTGGAGTGCCGGGTTTCCGGCTACTGCCAGATTGTCCTGGGCCAGGTAGCCCTGAAGCAGGGGCGCCTCTACCGCATGACCGCCGACATCGCCAGCCGCGGCGCGCAGACGGTCACCCTCATCCTCCGGCATGGACCCTCGCCCTACACCATCTATGTCTCCAGCATCGAAAAGACCAACGAGGAGATGCACCGCTTCTCCTTCGTCGGTCGCGCGGTGAACTCGGCCGACCCGGTCCTTCTGATGCTGCTGATGAATGGCCACACCACCCTGCAGATCGACAACATCCGCATCGAGGAAGTGACCGGCGCGCTGCCGGCCGGCGCGCCGCCCGTTCCGGGCAACCGCCTCTTCAACGCCGGGTTTGAGGTGCTGGACGACGGCTGGTTCCTGCGCGGCCGGCACGAGTTCACCGAGGCGGCGGATGCCTTCGAGGGCCGGCGCGCGCTGAAGCTGCAGGCGCCCGCCCACGTCAGCTCGAGCTGGCTCCCCCTCTCGATGGAGGCCGACTACCTGGTCACGGCACGGCTCAAGTGCCTGGACGAGCAGGCAACCGTCAGCGTGAGCCTCAGCAACTGGCAGTTCCCGCGCGGGGGGAACGCGAAGACAGAGAGCTATACGGTCACGCGTGCCGAAGGGTGGAAGACGGTCGGCTTCCGGTGGCGTCCGCTGCCTCCGGCGGGGAAGGTCACGCGCCTGGCCGAGTACTACTTCCAGGTGAGCTGCGAGTCGCCCCAGGACGCCACCGTGCTGGTCGATGGCCTAGAGGTGAAGGCCGATCTGCCCGGCGCGAGCAGTGAGGGCTACCGACCACGGGCGCCCTTGGAGCTCGCCATCCGCACCGGGGCGCCCTACAACGTCGCCACCGTGGGCGAGAAGGTGGCAGTGACGGTGCTGGCGACCTCGGACACCAACCGCGCCCTGCTGCAGGTGCGCGACGAGGCAGACCGCCTCTTCCGCAGCGTGCCGGTCCGTTTCCAGGGGCGGGAGGCACGCACGACGCTGGTGCTTCCGAGCGGCTACTGGCGCCTGGTCACCCGCCCCTCTGGCAAGGCGGAGGGCGAGCGCGTCGAGGCGGAGACCTTCCTCGCCGTGGCGCCGCGCATGCCAGACGTACCGCTGCGCGACTGGCTCTGCGGCACGCACATCCCGGACACGCCCGCGCTGCGCAAGGCGTGCTGGAAACTCGGGCTGCGCTGGGACCGCCTGCACGATACCGCCGTCTGGAGCAAGTGGCCCTGGGTCGAGCCGGATCGGGGCGAGTGGACCTTCAACGACGAGGCCGCCGCACGCCACCGCGCGCGGGGGCACGGCATCGTCGGCCTGCTAGATACTCTCCCGCAGTGGGCCCAGACCCCCCTCACCGGGGCGGAGCAGAAAGCGCGCCTCTGGCTGCGCCCTGAGACGGTGCCGGCCTGGGAGGAGTACGCCCGCCGGGCCGCCGAGCACTGGCGGGGCGTCGTCGACACCTGGGAGGTCATGAACGAGCCGTACTTCAGCGTGTCGGCCGTTGTAGACCAGTATGCCGGACGGCGCCTTGAACTGCCCGTTCCCCAGGCCGTCGGTGCCCCACTTGCGCTGGTAGTTACCGCTCAAGTCGAACACCTGGACGCGGGAGCCCTCCCGCTCGGTGACGTAGACCTCGCCCCCGTGGACGAAGATCCCGTGCGGGTGCTTCATCTGCCCGTCGCCGGTGCCGTAAGCCCCCCACTTGCGCTGGAAGGTGCCGGCCGTGTCGTAGACCTTCACGTAGGGGCGGTTGGTGCCGTAACCGGAGTTGGCGACGTAGACCTCATCCCCATACACGAAGATGCCGCGCGGCCCCTCGAACTGATTGTCGCCGGTGCCGAAGGATCCCCAGGAGCGCTGCAGGACCCCCGCGGTGCTGTAGACCTTCACCATGTGGTCTACATTCCAGAGGGTGACGTAGACCTCACCGCCATACTGCTTGGCGGCGTAGGGGGCGTTGGCGGTGCTCCACTGCCGCTGGTAGGTGCCGTCGAACTCAAAGACCGATACCTCGCCCCCGATGCCGACGGCGTGCGGTAGAAGTAGGGATGCGGCAGCCGGATGATGTGCGTCCCGAAGAACTCCTCGTAGTAGGCCAGCGCCTCCTCCACGAAGGAGAGGCCGGGCACCCAGTAGAGGTAGTAGGGCACGAGCTGGATGCCGCGCTCCCGCAGCCACAGCCACGCCGCCAGGCTGTCCTTACCGCAGGAGAAGCTGATGAGCCAGGGCTCCGGGAAGCGCTCCCGTGCGAATGCCAGCAGCTCCTCGCCGCGCAGGGGCCAGCCGTCCGGGCCGTAGCCCTCGCGCTGGGCGCGCTCTGCCGCCATGGCGGCTGCGTTCTGCTTGGCGATCTCTTGCTGCGTCCTCATGGCGTACATTCGAAGGGGCGGCACGAAGGCCGGCCCCGTCTCCTCTGCCCGGGCGTCGCGGGCGTCACGCTCTCAGTGCCTCTATCGCTGCCCACTCCTCCGGCGTTGCCTCGACGCGGAAGAGTCCCAGCCGGCCCTTGAGCGCCCGGAAGGGCAGCTCGCGCCCCCGGTCCAGCGTCAGGGCGTAGGGGCCACAGAACCAATCATTGGTGCTGTGACTCACACACCCCGTCACCAAGCAGCAGCCGACGATCCCCCCGAGCGGGTATTCCTCCGGCGCCTGGATGCCGAGCAGGTCCATCATCTCGTTGGCCAGTTCCACGTCCTCCCGGTCGGCCACCCGGCCTCCGGCGTGGATGAGGAGCGGCC
>JAAZEB010000221.1 GCA_012512505.1 Armatimonadota bacterium
CATCTCGCGCACCACGCCGCGGAACGTCTTGCCGGGCAGGCTATCCACGGTGACGCGAACGCTCATGCCAGGGCGAACGGCGGCCATGCTGCGCTCGGGCACCTGTGCCTCGAAGTAAACGCCGTGGAGAGCCACCACGGTCATTAGCGGGCTGCCGGCGCCGATCGTCTCGCCGACGTTGACGGTGCGGGTGGAAACCACGCCATCCACCGGGGCGATCACGCGCACGCTGGCGAGCTGTTCGCGGGCAAGCTGCACCCGGGCGCGCGCTTCGCTGACGGCGGCCTCCAGGGCGGCGAGCTCGCGGGGAACGATCTGGTATTGGGCCTTGTTGGCCTGGGCCACCTCCAGCGCCGCGGTGAGCTGGGCGACGGTGGCGCGGGCGGCGGCCACGTCATCGTGGCTCATCTTGGTCCGCTCCAGGTTGGCGCGGGCCTCCCGCAGCGCCTCGTCTGCCTGGCGCACCTGCTCCTCGGCGATGCGCACCTCCTCGGTGCGGGCGCCTTCCTGAAGCAGGTCACGCTGCTGCACGGCGGAGTTGTACTGGGCCTCGGCGAGTTGGAGCTGCTTCTCGAACTCGTCGAGGTCTTCCTGGGCGATGGCGCCTTCGGCGTGCAGCTCGCGGCGGCGCTTCACCTTGGCCCGGGCAGTATCCAGGTTCACCTTGGCCTGGTTGACGGCGTTCTCGGCGACGCGCAGTTCCTGGGCGCGGGCGCCCTCCTGGACGATCTTCAATTGATCGCGCGCGGCGGCGAGGGTCGACTCCGCGCGGGCCACGGCCGCCTTGGCCGAGGCATCGGTGATCCGGGCGGCCGATTCCAACTGCTGCACCCGCAGGCGTGCGGCCTGCAGGTTGGCGCGCGCTTGCTCGATCTGGGCGTCGGTTTGCGTATAGCGGAGCGACTCGCCGGCGCGGCTTTGGGCCAGGCGCTCCTGGGCGCTGCGCAGCCCGGCCTCCGCCTGCTGCACTTGCGCGCGTTGGTCAACATCATCCAGAAGCACCAGCAACTGGCCGGCGCGGACGCGGTCACCTTCCTTGGCCAGCACCTGGGCCACCCGGCCGGGGATCTTGGCGCTGATCTGAACCTCACGATCGGTACGCAGGGTACCGGTGACCGTCAGGGTGCGAGCGAGTTCCCCGGGCACCACCCGGGTGACCTCGACGGGAACACTGACCTCCTGGGCGGCAGCGGGGGGAGCATCGGCCGGGGCGCGTTGACCGCGGTTGGCGGCCCGCAGCGTCCCCAGACCAACCAGAACGACCACGATGGCCGCCAGGGCGGCAATACGGACTTTCATAGAGACAGGCCCTCCTTGAGGTGCAGGTGGATGCGCTCCAGTTGTCGAGCGAGCGTTTCGTGTTCCTCGGGTTGCATAAACGCCATTAGCTCGGTGATGCGGGCCAGCAGCGTCTCACACGCCCGGGCATGGGTCTGGCGGCCGGCCTCGGTGAGGCAGACGAGCACGACGCGCCGGTCGTCTGCCGGGCGTTCGCGGGTGACCAACCCGTCACGCTCCAGCCGATCTACCACGCCGGTGATGCTCGGGCCGGTGACTAGCAACCGCTCGCCGATCTGACTCATCGGCAAGCGGCCGCCGGCAGCTACAACGCAGTCGAGCACGCCGAGCTGCGGGCCGGTCAACCCCCACTGTGCCAACGTCCGGTCGGTCTCGCGCGCGATCAAGGCGAAGGTGCGCATGAGGTGCCACCAGATGGCTGCGGGACGGTTAGTTTGTAGGATATCCTCATCCATTACGGGGTCGATTCTTCACATGTTAACAGTCAACCCATTAATCCAGTGCGCAGTATACCACACGCCCAGAGGCGCTGTCAAGGCGGCGAACCGTTGGCGGGCGTGGCAGCATCCAATCGGTGGAAAGCGGCGGTTGTCGGGAGGGGGCGGGGGTAGGCAGGGGGTCCTAAGAGAGAGGTTGCCTCTGGCACACGGTATGCATCGGGCGGGGAGTGCGGCGGGTGCGAGCGCGCGTGTTGATGCAAAGGAGCCGGTGATGAAGCGAGCAAGCTGGACACGGGTGATGATCGGGCTGCTGGTGGGGCTGCCGCTGGCGGTGGCGGCGGCGGAGCAACCGCCGCTGCGCCAGTTCGCCCAGTCGGGGATCCAGGACCTGACGCTAAGCCTGACGCTGGAGGACCAGCAGCCGGCGGAGCTGCGGCGCATGGGCAAGGATTTCGCGGACCTCTACCGCTTCGGCAAGGCGCGCCTGCGGTTGATGGAGCCGGGCCGCATCCGCATGGACTCGCGCGCCGGCCTCATCAGCGTGGTCTACGTCGTGAACCGGGATCGGAAGCTTTACTCCATCCCCGGGATCGGCATCCGCAGCGTGCGCGACATTCCCCATTCCGCCTCCCCGCACCAGGGGCTGCTGGACATCGGCCTGATCTCCTCCACGCTGGCCGACGTGGTCGTCGCCACGCCGCTGGGCAAAGGCACGATCGACGGCACATCGGTGTGGCGCTACGCGATCGTCTTCACGATGGACCGCTTCCAAAAGCGCCAGGAGCTGTCTATCGACCCCACCACGCGCACCGTGTTGGAGCGAACGACCTACCACGCTGATGGAACCGTGCGGGCCCGCTTCCGCTATCACGACCCGGTGCAGGTAGCGCCGGGCGTCTGGGTGCCGCGGCGGATGGAGCTCTACAGCCCGCGCGGCAAGCACGCCGCCACCACGCACTACAACGAGGTCCGCCTCAACACCGGGGTGGACCCGGAGGTGTTCGCCTTCTAGCCCCGCACCGTCGGAGGCGTCTCCGACGCTGACAGGCCGGCTAGCCGGCGTCCCGCCGGCCGCCATAGGAGGCATCTCCCGACGCCGATGGGGCGTATCGGCTGCGGCGCTCAGTGGTCCTGGCTCTTCAGGCGGCCGTCGGTGTTGAGCACGCGGGAGATCGCCTGGAAGTTGTCGCGCCAGCGTTCCTGGGGAACATCCTCGGTGATGCCGACCAGGAAGCGGTTGCCTGGTGCCGCCTCGCGCAGCAGTTGGCGCGTTGTCTCTTCCACTGCCGGGATCGGCGCGAGGTGGGCTGAGGAGGGGAAGTTGATCCACAGGACCTTGTCCGGCCAGGCGGCGCGGGCGTCGGCCAGGCTCATGTCGGTGTCTGGCGCCGGGGTGAACGCCTCGATGTAGTCGAGGCCGGATCGGGCAACGAGGTCGGCCCACACGCGGTTGTTGCCATCGAGGTGGCTGCCGAGGAGCTTTCCCTTGCGGTGGAGCACTTCCGCGGCTTCGTCGTAGTGCGGCACCACGTAGCGAGCGAAGCGCTCGCGCCCCATCACGTCGCCGGTTTCGTTGCCGCCGTAGTTGAAGGCGAGCGCCGGCGAGTCGGCCAGCAGGGGGTACGTGGCGCGCAGGTCGGCCACCAGGGCGTCGTAGAGGCGCAGCACCTCGTCGCGCCGCTCGGCCCACTCGACGGCGAACGTCTCCACCCCCATCATGTTGATCATGATGTCGTGCAGGGGGGTGAGGCCGATGCCGCCGCGGAAGAAGCCGTCGTCGCCGAAGTCGGCCTGGGCACGCAGGAACGCGTCGTAGTTTGGCCGGTGCTGCCGGTCGCGGATCATGAAAAGGATCGGTTTGTAGTCTTCCGGTTTCTGGAAGAGGTGCGCGACGGTCCAGGCGGTGAAGCCGGCCGGGCGAGTGAGGGTGGTCAGTTCACCGACGGGGGTCTGGTAGGTGGTGCGGGTGTAGATGATGCCGCGCTCGCTGTAGGTGTGCTGTTCCACTTGAACATTGGGTGTCCAGGTGGCGATGACCGGCACGGTACGCACCACGATGCAGAGGCCCTCGTTGCGGAGCTGCCGCTCGACGGCGCACTGGGGGATCATGCACTCGTAGACGGTGAACGGCACTTTGTCGGGGAAGTCGCCGCGCAGGGCGGCCTCCACGCGTTGTCTTGGCGTCATTGGGTGGTCCCTACCTTCCGGGAGTACGGGTCTTCGGCCCCGCGCGGGCGGGGGTCACGGGCCGGGTGGCGCCGGGGGAGCGGCGCGCGGCGCCCGGCGGAACACGCGCTCCTTCACGCTGACCGGCGTGAACAGGCTGGCCCGGGTGAGAGGCATTTCCGCCTTGCCCAGGAAGAGGTAGCCCCCCTCGTTGAGGGCAAAGTGGAAGCGCGAGAGGATGTGGTTTTGCGTCTCGATGTTGAAGTACATCAGGGTGTTGCGGCACACCAACAGGTCCAGGTGGGCGATCGGGGCGTCTTGCACCAGATCGTGACGGCCGAAGATGACGCCGCGGCGCACTTCAGGGTCGAAGACGAAGGAGGTGTTGGCGCGCGTGAAGTAGCGCGCCCGCAGTGAGGGAGGCACCCCCTCCACGGCGCTCTGGGAGTAGGTGGCGTGCCGGGCGTGCGCCAGCGCCTCCCCGTCCACGTCGGTGGCGAAGATCCGGGCGCGCGCGGCGAACCCCTCCCGCCCGAGGCGCTCCGCCAGCAGCATCGCCAGGGTGTAAGCCTCCTCGCCGGAGGCGGTGCCGGCACTCCAGACGCGGACCGGCTCGTTCGCCCCCTTCGCCGCGAGGATGCGGGGGAGGATCGCCGTGGAAAGGTAGTCCCAGGCCTCACGGTCGCGCAGGAAGGCGGTGACGTTGATCAGGACCGTGTTGAAGAGGCGGGCGAACTCCTCGGGGTGTGCCTCCAGGTAGTCCCGGTACTGGGCGAACCCGGCGACGCCGACCATTCGCAGGCGCTGGGAGACCCGCCGCATCAGGCTCGAGCGCTTGTAGCCGGTGAAGTCGAAACCGCGGTTGCGCTTCAAGTACCCGAGGAGGTCCTCGAAGTCGTGGTCTACCTGGCCCTCGCTCATGGCTTCTCGTTGCCGGTGGTCGGCACCCCCCGCGTCAGCGCGGTTGGGGTTCAGGGCAGCGGTGTAGTGGATGCGTCTGGTGGCAATGCTTGCCCGGGAAGCGGGCTGACCAAAGGAAAGGGGCAGCACCCCCGGGAGAGCGCTGCCCCTCGATCCCTACTGGTGGATCGGGCGGAGACTACCAGCGACGATTGCCGCCGCCACCGCCATAGCCGCCACGGTCGCGGCCACCGCCGCCGCCGCCGTAACCGCCGCGATCCCGACCGCCGCCGAACCCACCACGGCCACCGCGGTCGCTGCGCTCGCGCGCTTCGTTCACGGTGAGGGTGCGCCCGTCCAGGTTCGTGCCGTTGAGCTGCTCGATTGCGGCCGCGACGTCGTCTTCGCTCTCCATCTCCACGAAGCCGAAGCCACGGCTGCGCCCGGTCTCCCGATCGGTAACGACCTCGGCCTGGGCCACGGGGCCGATCGCGGCGAACGCCTGCTCCAACTCATCGGAGGTTGTGTTGTACGACAACCCGCCCACAAAGATTCGCTTAGCCAACTGATGGCTCCTTTCCCACCTCCGGCAAACACAGTGCGTTCGAGTAACGCAGTTCGGGAGTGGAGCCAGTTGGCTCAACGCGAACCACTCTTCTCGTCGGCCACCTGAAGGTGATGGGTGGCCGCGCACGGCACCAGTATAGCGGTTTCCTGCGGCGAATGCAAGAGGGTTTTGCTATATCTCAGTGTGTTCTGCTTGCGGTGAGGGATCGGGGGGGCGAGTCGCGGTCGCCGCCAGGATCGCGTCCACGTCCACATACCGCTCCACCAGGCGCTGAGCAAGCTGGATCTTCTCTACGTCCGACGGCTGGATCTTCACCGTGAGATCGTGGAAGCTGGAGGCGACCTCGTAGCTTTCCTCTTCGACCAGGATCACCGGCATCTCGGTGCGCTTGATCAGCCGCATGACGGTTGCGTGGGGACGCATCCCACCAGTGAGCACGATGCCTGAGACACAGTAGGCCTTGCCAACGCCGACGAGGCAGGAGCTCATCGCCGCCAGGATCAGGTCTTCACGATCGCCCGGAACGATGGCGAGCACGCCGCGCCCAAAGTGGTGCAGAGCGTGGTGGGGCGACATGGCGCCGATCACGCAGCGTTCGATGGTGTCGTCCAGGGAGTCGCCCCCGTTGAGCAGCTCGCCGCGCAGCTCCTCGAGGACCTGGCGCACGGTCGGGCTGGAGAGGCGCGGGCGGAGGGGGATGACGCCCAGCAGGGGGATGCCGAGGCGCGCCAGCCCGCGCTGTACGTAGTCGCGGATCATCTCCAGCTTCTCGGGGAGGGCACGGTTGATGATCGCGCCGAGGATCGGCACCTCGTGGGCGGCAAAGAGGGCGCGGTTGAGCATGATCTCGTCAATCGGCCGGCCGATGCCGCCGCCGCTGACCAGGATCACGCCGCATTGGAGCTCCTGGGCGACGTGGGCGTTGGACAGATCGAAGCAGGAGCCGACGCCGGCGTGGCCGGTGCCCTCGACGACGATGAAGTCCTTCTCGTACGCCGCCCGCTCGAACGCCGTGTGGATGCGCTGCAGCAGGTCGTTGGGCGTCGGGTGGTCGATATACTCGCGAGTGAAGCGTGACTCCACGGCCACCGGGCTCATGGCGGCCAGCTCGCCCTCGAGGCCGGCCGCGTCGGCCACCAGCACCGCGTCCTCATCTAGTTTCTGGCCGTCCACCTCCAGGTAGCGTTGACCGACCGGCTTGATGAAGCCGACGCGCAGCCCCCGGTTCTGCAGGGCGGCGATCAAGCCCAGGGAGACGGTGGTCTTCCCATCGTTTTGTTGCGTCGCGGCGATGAAGACTTTATGCATCCGTGCGCCTCGTCTCCGTGCCGGCCGCGGGGGCGCCGGCCGCGAGGGTTCCTTACCTCCGGTGCTGCTGCTATTACCACTCTATCCCATCGGCGTCGGAAACGCCTCCTACGCCGTGTTCCCGCCGTGGGAAGGGTATCCAACCCCAAGGACCCCACTGGCAGCGGTTTGGGATGCCACGAACCGTACGTGAACCGTACGCGAACCGTAGGGGCGAAGCAGCTGCGGGTCAAGCGTGCTGCGCCGCAATTTGTCTGACCTGCAAATGCTTCGCCCCTACCCTACCACCTACCACCCCCGGAGACCCGTGAACGGCCCGCAGAGGGGGAGCGCTTCCTACGGCGGGTGCCTATTGGGCGACCGCCTGCAAGACGGTGATGGCGACGATGTTGGTAATGTCCTCGGCGGTGCAGCCGCGCGACAGGTCGTTCACGGGTCGGGCCAGCCCCTGGATGAGCGGCCCGTAGGCGCCGGCGTTTGCCAGGCGCTGCGTCAGCTTGTAGCAGATGTTGCCGGCGTTCAGGTCCGGGAAAATGAGCACGTTGGCACGCCCGGCGACGGGGCTTTCCCCCTTCACCTTGCTGCGCGCCACCTCGGGAACGATGGCGGCATCGCCCTGCAGCTCGCCGTCGATCAGCAGCGAGGGGTCACGCTGGCGCGCTATCTCGGTGGCCTGGACCACCTTATCCACCAGCGGGTGCTTGGCGCTTCCCTTGGTGGAGAAGGAGAGCATCGCCACCCGTGGCTCGGCATCCACCAGGGCGCGGAACGTCTTGGCGGTCAAAATGGCGATCTCTGCAAGCTGTTCGGCATCCGGGTCTGGCACCACGCCGGCGTCGCCATAGCAAAAGACGCCCTGTTCGCCGTAGGTGGGCTCCGGGAGCACGATCAGGAAGCTGCTGGAGACCGTCTTCACCCCTGGCGCCGGCCGGATGATCTGCAGCGCCGGGCGCAGCACGTCGGCGGTGGCGTGGACGGCGCCGGAGACGTAGCCGTCGGCCTCGTGCTGCATCACCATCATCGCCGCGTAGTAAATCGGGCCTTCCAGGAGGCGGGCGGCCTCATCACGGGTGAGGCCTTTCGCCTTGCGCATCTCGTAGAAGCGGTCGATGTACTCCTCGCGGCGCGAGTCGCGCAGTGGGTCGACAATAGTGGCGTCGCCCAGGGTGACGCCCACCCGGCGCGCGGTGGCGGCGATGGTATCCGGCCGGCCAAGCAGGATAACCCGGGCCAGGCCTTCGCGCTGGATCTCGGCTGCGGCCGCCACGTTGCGCTCTTCTTCGCCCTCGGGCAGGGCGATGGTGAGCCCCGCGCGTTTTGCCTTCTCCCGGATCTGTTGAATCACGTCCATGTGTTGCTACTCCCAGGTACCAGTGGGCGGCACGCCGCCTGGCTCTGGCACGAGCGCCAGAGCCGGCGGGCTTCGGCCGGGAGGCCGCATTGCTGCGGCCTTTGCGGGTGCATTCGGCAAAGGCACTGCCGTTCGTAGCGCGGCGATGCACCGCCGCCTCCGCCCCCGGGCGGCCATGAAGGGCCGTGCTACGAGCGGTGGCAGGCTCGCCGGATGCCCCCTCACAATCCATCAATGAACAAACAGGACATCTTGCGGGACGCCGTAGGGCGCCTGTATCGGCTGCACAGCAGGTGTGGTTGTTCGCTGACGGCTGCTAAGCGGGTTCACTGCCCAGGCGTTGGAAGTTGGCCACCACCTCGCGGATGCAGGCTGCTTCCCGGGGCACGCGCGGGTTGAGCCCGCACAGGTTCGTCAGGATCGCTTCAGGCCCCTGGGGCAGCCACTCGGCGACGAACTGCGCATCGGCGGGGTGGAGCCGGCCCTCCTCATCGGTGGCCCGGAAACGCAGGGCCGCGGCGATGCCCAGCAGCGTGTTTGGCGCCGGCACCTCCTGACGCAGGTCGAGGCGCAAGGCGCCCACCAGGCGGTCTTCCGGGGAGAGCTTGCGCGGCAAGTCGCGTCCGACACGGAAGATCGTATCGCCCAGGGCTCGGTTCGCGAAGCGGCGCAACAGGTCCTCGATGTGCGCGTCCTGGTTGGCCTCGGTGAACTCCTCCGGGTACTCGCGGATCAGCGCCCGTGCCGACTCCCACATCGCCGCCCGCGCCACCGCCTGCACATCCGGCCGCGCCACTGCCTCCCAGAGGTAGACCAGCTTGGGATCGCGCACGTAGCCGAGATAAGCCGTTACCGCGTGCCCCAGGTTGTGGATGAACGACTTGCGGTCGACGTAAGCGCGCATGTTCTGCTTGGGATCCAACCCGGGCACGTTGGGGATCGGGCCGCGAAAGGCGCGGGCATCGCAGATGAGCGTGTTGTAGGCCTCGGCGTAGACGGCGAGCGGGTCTTCAGCGCGCTGGGCGGCGGTCATGATCGGCACCATCTTGCCGATGCTCGTTTCCACCAGGCCCAGGCTTTCGTCCAGGGGAAAGTCGGCGGGAAGGAGACGGGCGACGCCGGCACGGACGGTGTCGGCGGCCGAGCGGAGGTTCTCGCAAAGGATGATGTCTAGCGGCGGGGCGCCGCGCTCCTGCCGCGCGCGCACTGCGTCGGCGATCACCGGGAACAGGTGCGGCAGGGCGGCAGGTCCGACGGCGGTGCCGGCGATGTCGGCGGTGGTGAGCTCGGCCACCACCCGCTCGCGGTCGCGTCCATCCACGGCGCGCACGTTCTCCACCCAGATCGTCTCCGGGCGCTCGTCCTTCACTTCCACGCGATAGCGCCGCCGCTCGTTGAGCAGCGCCACCATCTCCGGCATCACGTCGACAAAGGCGACCTCGTAGCCGGCGCGGGAGAAGAGCTGGCCGATAAACGACCGCCCGATGTTCCCCGCCCCGAACTGAACCAGCTTCATCTCAGGCTTTCTCCACGGCGATGGCCACGGCGCCGCCGCCCCCGAAGCAGAGGGTCACGAGGCCGCGGGGGTGCTGGTGTCGCTTCATGGCGTAAAGGAGGGTGGTGAGCAGGCGGGCACCGGCGGCACCCAGCGGATGGCCCAGGGCCACCGCGCCCCCGTGGACGTTGATCGCTGCCCCTGGGAAGCTGGCCTCGAAGAAGGGAAGCTGAATGCCGAACGCCTCGTTCGCCTCGATGATGGGGAAGTCGGCCGGCTGGCCGGCGGCCCGCAGCGCCGCGGCGATCTCCTCGGCGGCGGTGACCGGCGCGGCGAGGAACTCGGGTGCCGCGCAGTGCGCCCGGCTGAACGCCATCACCCGCGCCAGCGGGGTGAGGCCCAGTTCCTTGGCAGCGTCGCCGGTAGCCAACAGCACGGCGGCCGCCCCGTCGGCGGGCACGGAGGCGTTGTAGGAACCGGCGGGATTCTCGGCGCACTCCTCGCGCATCGCCGCCAGCTTCTCGTCGGGCACGAGTTGGTCGACCGCCACTTCGCCGCAGGGAGCGATCTCCTCGGCGAACCAGCCGTTCTCGATGGCCAGGCGCGCCTTGCGGTGGCTCTCCTCGGCATAGCGGTTGATCTGCTCCACCGTGTAGCCGTGCTTCTTGGCGAAAAGGAGGGCATACTCGCGCATGAACTTCCGGTCGGCCGGCCAGAAGAGGCCGTCGTAAGAGACGGAGTCCTTGATCTCCAGCGCCTTGAGCTGGTCGAGCTCATCCCCCTCCAAGGCCCAGCGGTAGGCACCAGCACGCTTCATGCGCGCGCGTTTGCCCTTCGCGAACGCCCCCGCGTTCCGGATGAACTTCGGGCCGAGAAGATAGGGCGCCTGGCTGCGCGACTCCATCCCGCCGGCCACCGCTACCCGCAGCGAGCCGGCGACCATCGCTTCCACGGTGAGGCAAACCGCCTCCAGGGCGGAGCTGCACACCGTATCGACGCAGCGGGCGACCACCGTCTCCGGCAGGCCGGCCTTCACCGCGGCCGCCTTGGCCGGGCCCATTCCCAGGCCGGCGTGGACCACATTGCCCAGGGTGACCGCCTCAACGCGCGCGGGGTCGACGCCAGCGCGCTGGACGGCGGCCGCCACGGCCACCGCGCCCAGGTCGACCGCCGTGTATTCGGCCAGGTTGCCGTCGAAGCGCCCGATGGGCGTCCGCGCGGCAGAACAGATGAGAACTTCCTCCTCAGGTACGAGATGCACAGTATCGCTCCAATACAGACACCGGCGGCAAACCGCAGGGAACCCTCAGCAGCCCCATTATAGCACCTTGGCCCACGCCGGACAACGTGCCGGCTGCCAGGCCCGGGTACCTGACGCGTAGGGGCGAAGCATTCGCCTCGCCACGGTGTGGTGGTCCACATACTATGGTACGGCAAATGCTTCGCCCCTACGGTCCATCGGCGTGCCGATGCATCGCCCCGACAACCCACAACCGTGTAGGGATGTCTACACCCTACATCGCCAGGATCTCGCGGGCGTTGCGGGCGACTTTCTCGGGCGTCGGGAGGTTCTCCATCTCCAGAACCTGCGACATCGGCGGCGGCACGTTGTAGGCGGCCACGATGCGCACCGGCGCCTTCAGCGACCCCCAGGCACGCTTCTGCACCTGGTAAGCGATGTGCTCCGCGAAGCAGCCGGTCTCCGGCGCCTGGCATACCAGCAGCGCCCGGCCCGTCTTCTGGACCGACGTTGTTACTGCGTCGTAGTCAAACGGGATCAGCGTGCGCGGGTCGATCACCTCGGCCTCGATCCCTTCGGCGGCGAGAAGCTCCGCGGCGGCGAGGGCCACGTCCACCATGCGGCTGTAAGCCACGATCGTCAGGTCTTTCCCCTCGCGGCGGATGTTGGCCTGGCCAAACGGAATCAGGTACTCCTCTTCCGGGACCACGCCTTTCTCCGTGTAGAGGAGCTGGTGCTCGATGAAGATGACCGGGTCGTTATCGCGGATGGCTGTCTTCAGCAGGCCCTTGGCATCGTAGGCGGTGGAGGGCATCACCACCTTCAGGCCGGGGAACATGGTGCACATCGCTTCTAGGCTCTGCGAGTGCTGGCCGGCATACCCCTTGCCGCCGCCCACGGTGGTGCGCACCACCATCGGCACTAGCGCCTTGCCGCCGAACATATAGCGCACCTTGGCTGCCTGGTTGCCCGTCTGGTCCATGGTGAGGCCCATGAAGTCGATGTACATGATCTCGCAGACGGGGCGCAGGCCGACCATCGCGGCGCCGACGGCAGTGCCGACGATCGCCGCCTCGGAGATGGCGGTGTTGAAGACGCGCTCGCGGCCGAAGGCGGAGATGAGGCCCACGGTAGCCTGGAAGGCCCCGCCGTAATCGGCCACGTCCTCGCCGTAGAAGACGACGCGCTCATCGCGCGCCATCTCTTCGGCCAGCGCCTCCGCGACGGCGTGGCGGTAGAGGATGCGGCCCTGGCCATCGCGGCGGGCGCGGCGCGGCTCCTCGAGGAGCTTGGGGCTCTTGAAGCGCGCCGGCACCTCCTCGCAGGAGGTGTTGGAGAAGAGGCCCTCCTCGATCTGCGCCGGGTCGGGATCGGGGCTGGCCGCGGCGTCAATGGCGGCCTGGCGCATCTGCTCGGTCACCTGCTGTTCGAGGGCGGCGATCTCCGCCTCAGTCATCACGCCGGCATCGAGGATCTCGCGGCTGAAGGCGCGGATCGGGTCGCGGGCGCGCCAGGCCTCTTCCTCTTCCTGGGTGCGGTAGGTGGTGCGGTTGTCACTCAGCGAGTGGCCGTAGTAGCGGTAGCAGAGCGCCTCCAGGAGCACGGGGCCCTGGTCGTTGCGGCAGGTCTCGGCGGCACGGAGCATCGCGTCCCACACCGCCAGCACGTTCATGCCGTCCACCACTTCGGCGTGCATCATCTCCGCGTTGTAGGCGGCGCCGCGGCGGGCCAGGTAGTCGACGCCGGTCACCTCACCGCACTGCTGGCCGGTCATCCCGTACTGGTTGTTCTCGATGACGAAGGTAAGGGGGATGCCGCGCTTGAACTGCTCCATGGCGGCGAAGTTGCACGCCTCATGAAAGATGCCGTTGTTGGTGGCGCCGTCGCCGATGAGGCCGACGCAGATCTTGCCTTCGCCCAGGCGCTGGGCGCCGAAGGCGGCGCCGGCGGCGATGGCGCAGCTTCCGCCGACGATGGCGTTGGCGCCCAGGTGGCCCACGTTGAAGTCGGCGATGTGCATCCCGCCGCCGCGGCCGCGGCAGTAGCCGGCTTCCTTGCCGAACAGCTCGGCCACCGTCTTGAAGCGGTGCAGCGCCATGGCGCGGTCGAGCAGCTCCTCGCGGGTGCCGCTGGCGTTCGGGTCGCCCAGGAAGTTCTTGAGCTGCGCCTCGTCCATGGCGCGCAGGGCATAGGCGCCCTTGGCAATCGAGTGGCCGTGCCCGCGGTGGCTGCTGGTGATGTAGTCGTCACCGTGTAGGGCCGCCATCACGCCGACGGCCACCGCCTCCTGCCCGATCGAAAGGTGGGTGGCGCCCACGAACTTGAAGTCCGGGGCCGGCTTGAACTTGTTGTTCTTCATGTCCACGATGAGCGACTCGAAGGCGCGCACCAGGAACATGGTTTCGAGCATCTCGCGGGCTGCCTGGGGGGTCAGCCGGCCGGCGGCAATCTCCGCGCGCAGGCTGCCTGCATAGCGGCACTTCGGTATCTCGCCGAAGCGGAGCGTTTCCGCCTCGCAACGAGGGAGCACATCCAACTCACGCATCAGTTCTTCTCCTCAACAACGTTCCCGGCGCGGGTTGGCCCGCCGCGCCATCCATCACGGATCAGATAGATCGGGCGATCGCATGGCCCGAGGAGGAACCCGCACCCGTGGACACGCGCCCTGGCGACGCGCATCCCCGGGGGACACTTCGACGCCGACAGGCGTTCTCCTGGCGCAATCCGGCCGCGCCACCGGGCGAACCCCTCGCTGTTCCTACAACGTGCCCGGGGATGCCGCGGTTCGACGGTTTAGACACCGCGAAGGAGGCGCTGCCGGCGCGGGTGGCGAATAGGAGCGCCGAGGAACGCGGAAGGGAGACAGACGGAGTTGCTGGACGCACTGGCGGTGCGCATCCGCGAATATGCTGAACGTGCTCGCAGAGAGCGCGGTGACGTCGTGATGGGGTGCGTGCGTCTGGAGACCCGCGCCGGTTGGGTTGGCATCGTCTACGATAAGCCGGGGGGCTCCAGCGCCCAGTTCGAGGCCTCGCATGATCCGGAGCGAGGGTTCGTGATGCTCTCGCCCGAGGGCAAGCTGGTGGTCGAGCCGGACCCAGAGCAGGTCTACGCGCGCTTCGTGGCGGTGATCGACAGCATCCCCGAGCAGCGTCGGCTCGCCATCGAGCAGAAGCTGGCGGAGTGGCGGTCGCAGGGATACACGGGGCCGCGCCTGCGCGCGATGGTGATGGCCTTCAACAGCACCTACGACGGCACCCGGGGCGGGGAGATGGCCCCGGAGGAGCTGCGCCACGCCGCCCGGCTGGCAGCATCTTGAGACGTGGAGCCACGGCGCGCCCGACGCCGTGGCTCGCCCCAAGCAGCCCCGCGGGGAGAGGAGACGGCATGGAACGCAGAACCCTGGGCCGTACCGGTGTGGAGCTGTCCATTCTTGGCTTGGGCGGCATCCTCGTGGCCCACCTGCCGCAGTCGGAGGCCGATGCCCTCGTGGCGGAAGCGGTGGACCGGGGGATCACCTACTTCGACGTCGCGCCCACCTATGGCGACGCGGAGGAGCGCCTGGGGCCGGCGCTGGCGCCCTACCGGTCGGGGGTGTTCCTGGCCGGCAAAACGACCCGGCGCGACGCGGCCGGCGCCCGCCAGGAGCTGGAGCAGTCGCTGCGGCGCCTGCAGACCGACCACCTCGATCTCTACCAGCTTCATGGCGTGGCCAAGCAGGAGGAGGTGGCGCAGATCCTCGGCCCGGGCGGCGCGCTGGAGACGTTTACCGCCGCGCGCGACCGCGGCGAGGTGCGCTTCCTCGGTTTCTCCGCGCACACGGAGGAAGCGGCGCTGGCGCTGCTCGATGCCTTCCCGTTCGACTCGCTGCTTTTCCCCTTCAACTTCGTCACCTGGCACCAGGAGGGCTTGGGGCAATCGCTGTTGGCGCGCGCCGTGGAGCAGGGCATCGGTCGGCTGGCCTTGAAAGCGATGGCGCGTGCCCCCTGGGCCGAGGGGGCGCCCCGGCCCTACCCGAAGTGCTGGTACGAGCCGTTGTCGAGCCCGGACGAGGCTTATCTGGCTCTGCGCTGGGCACTTTCGCAGCCGATCACTGCTGCCGTGCCGCCCGGTGAGGTGCCGCTGTTCCGCCTGGCGCTCGACATCGCCGAGCGTTTCACCCCGATCACGCCCGAGGAAGCGGCGGCCGTGCGCGCCTGGGCGCAGACGCTACCGCCGATCTTCCGCCGGCCGCAGTGACCCATTGGAGGGGCAGGGGGATAGGAACGTAGGGGCGAGGGCGGATGCACGCACCATAGGAACATGGGAACGACCGTAGGACCGTAGGGGCGAAGCATTCGCCTTGCCACGGTTCGCGGATGCACCGGCCGCTGCGCGGCGAATGTTTCGCCCCTACAACGGACAATCCGACAACCCCGACATCCCACCGACGGAGGGAACACCAATGACCCACATGCTGAGAGTACCGGCCGCGCTGGCCGCCGGGCTGCTGCTGGGAGGAGGCACCCTGGCCGAAGCGGCGCCCGCCGGGCGCTTCGTGCAGGATCGCTTTGCCATCGGCTTTTGGGTGGATCCGCCGGCCGACGACCAGATGGACGCCCGCTACCGGGAGATCGCCGAGGCCAACTTCACGGTCGTCATCGGCGGCTTCGGCGCCAACACCCCGGAGAAGGTGCGCCGCCAGCTCGAACTGTGCGAGAAGTATGACCTGCGTGGCGTGGTCGCGATGGCCGGGCTGGCTCCCGACCAGCTTCCCGACAGCCCGGCCTGCTGGGGCTACATGATCCGCGACGAGCCGAGCGCGCGCGACTTTGCCGCCCTCAAGGAGCCGGTGGAGGCAATCCGTGCCGCCCGCCCGGGGCGCTTCGGCTTCATCAACCTCTTCCCCAACTACGCCCCGCTGGAAGCGCTGGGCACCGCCAGCTACGACGAGCACGTCGAGCGTTTCGTCAAGGAAGTGGGCGTCGATGTCCTCTCGATGGACCACTACCCGATGCTGCAGCCGGGTGCCGACACCCGCCAGAACTACTGCGACAACCTGGAGGTGATGCGGAAGTACTCGCTGCAGGCGGGGATCCCGTTCTGGAACTTCTTCAACACCATGCCGTTCGGCCCCCATTTCGACCCAACGGAGTCGGCCGTGCGCTGGCAGATCTACACCTCCCTCGCCTACGGTGCCAAGGGCGTGCTCTACTTCTGCTACTGGACGCCCCGGGGAGGCGAGTTCCCCAAGGGCGGGGCGATCATCACCGCCGACGGCCGGCGCACGCGCCACTACGACCAGGCCAAGCGGATCAACGCCGCGCTGAAAAACCTCGGCCCGACGCTGATGCAGCTCACCAGCACCGGCGTGGTGCGCGTGAAGCCGAAAGAGGATGCGGCCGCGGCGCTGGCAAACACCCCGATCCGCGAGATCGACGGCGGGCCACATGGCGACTACCTGCTGGGCACCTTCCGCCACGCCGACGGGCGCCGGGCCGTGCTGCTGAACAACTACGACTACCTCTACACTTCCTGGCCGACGGTCACCTTCGCGGCCGACCTGGACCAGGTGCGGGAAGTGGATCCTGAAAGCGGTCGGGAGGTGCCGGTGGTGGATGACAGCCCGGACATGCCCGGCCTGCAGCTCTCGCTCGACTCCGGCGCCGGCCGGCTCTTCCTCCTGCCGGCCAACTGAGGCCCGTTGTGGGCGCCCTTGCCCGCTCGTTCCCCGCGGGCAACTCCTGTCACAGTGCCCGGGCACACCCGCCCGGGCACTGTGGCTAGTATCGCGGCTACTCCTCCAGGTTCAGCCAGCGGAGTTGTGCCGCCGACAGCTCGATAGCGAGGGCGGGCAGGGTGGTGCGCGTCTCCGCCAGGCCGGCCGGCCCCACCAGGGCGAAGGTGGGGAACGGTTGGCACAGCACGTAGGCGGTCGCCACGTTGGTAGGCAGCACGCCCAGTTGGGCGGCCAGCTCCTTCGCGCGCGCCAGGCGCTGGAAGTTGTCCTCGCTGTACCAGCTTGCCACCAGGCTGGGGTCGGCCGTGTTCGCCGGGTCGCCGTGCACGAAGAAGCCACGCGCCTGGCTAGACCAGGCCAGCAGTGGCATCTGCGTACGCATGAACCATGCCCGCGACTCCGGGTCGGAGGCGGCCAGGCAGCCCTCCCACACCGGCTCCACCATACGCGCCAGGCTGAAGTTGTTGCTCACCGCGACGATCCCGCTCAGACCCTTGCGGCGGGCGTAGGCGTTGGCCGCCTCAATCCGCGCGATCGTCCAGTTCGATACCCCGAATGCCCGCATCCGGCCGGCGCGCTGGTGTTCGTTCAGCAGGTCAATGAACTCCTCAACCGGCACCTCCTCGTTGTCGCGGTGCATCATGTAGAGGTCCACGAACTCCATCTGCAGGCGGTCGAGGCTCTCGTAGAGTTGGGCAGTGAGCCCTTCCGGGGTGCAGAAGGGGGTGTGTGCTCCCTTGGCAAGGATGATCACCTGGTCGCGGATCCCCCGGTTCTTCACCCACTGCCCCAGTAGGCGCTCGCTCTCGCCGCCGCCGTAGACGTAAGCCGTATCGAAGCAGTTGCCCCCCGCCTCCACGTAGTCGTCGTAGAGCACCGAGGCGTGGACGATGTTGCTGGCGGCCATCGTGCCCATCACCAGGCGGGCCACCGGCTGGTTGATGCCGGGGATGCGCGCGTACTTCATCGGCGCGTCGGGGCGCACCGTCAATGGGCGCTTGCTCACTGGGAGACACCACGCCTCGGGCTGCTCCGCCTCGTAGACCACGCCGAGGGCGGCACGCCACCGGTCGAGGGTACGCATGTTGCCGAGGGTATCGGCCCAGCTCATCGCCGGCGAGGGAGCCTCGCGCCGCGCGAGGTTCGCGGCCACCGTATCCGCCTCGATGCCGTAGAGGTCGCCGTCACTTTCGATGACCACCTCACGCTCGCCCTCGCCATAGCGGTTCACCAGGATGGTGGAGGTGCCGGCTTCCCGGCTGCAGAACCAGGGCGAGGGCACGGTGATGCTCCCCTCGGAGCCGAAAAGGCGCACCACGTTCTCCTGGTTGAGCTGGACGCCGGTGGCAAGCTGCGCGACGAGGTCGCCGGGGAACTTCAGCGTGGCCACGGCCCATTCGTCTACGCCGGTTTCGCCGACGTGGCCGGCGCCCTGAACCTCAATCGGCTCGGCAAAGTCGCGGCCGAGGGCGGCGCCGGCGATCAGGCGGGCCATGGAGGTGCAGTAGCAGCCTACATCGAGGATGCCGCCGCCGCCGAGGGTGTTCTTCAGCAGGCGGCTTTCCGGGTTCCAGCCACAGTTGAAGCTGAAGGTGGCCTGGATGACGCGCACCTGGCCGATGGCCCCCTCGCGGATCAGTTCCACCAGCTTGGCCGTCTGCGGGTGGCAGCGGTACATGAACGCCTCCATGAGGAAGACGTCGTGCCGCCGGGCGGCCTCCTGGATTGCCTCCGCCTCGAAGGCGTTCAGCGCCAGCGGCTTCTCGCACAGGATGTGCTTGCCGGCCGCGGCTGCCTGGATCGCCCATTCGGCGTGCGCCGGGTGGGGCGTGGCGATGTAGACCGCTTCCACCTCCGGGTTGGCCAGCAGCGCCTCATAGCTTCCGTGGCGATAGGGCACCGGAAACGCCTCGGCAAACCGCTCGGCCGCTTCCGGGGTGCGGCTACCGATGGCGACCAGTGTGCCCGTCTTCGAGGTAGCCAGTCCTTTGGCGAACGCCTTGGCGATGTTGCCCGTGCCGATGATGCCCCACTTCAGCTTGCTCTCCATGGTCTCCCGCTTTCCGCCGCCGAGTGCCGTATGGCGTTGAGGAAAGGTGCTCACCTGCCGGTGAGGTCACCCACGCGGGGATCATAGCACATCACTCGCCTGCTCGCAAGGCCCGCCGGCCGGGCACCGCTCGGCGTCAGGAGACGGTGCCGCGAACCGTAGGCGACCGTACGCAAGCCGGAGGGGCGAAGCATTGGCGGGCCAGACCGATTGCGGCGCAGTACGCTTGGCCCGGCCGCCCGGCAGAAGCCCGATGGCTCGGGCACTCCGGCCAGTTGCCTGGGAGAGTCGCGGAGCGCCGCAGCAATGCGGCATCCCAGACTGCAGAAGCCCGATGGCTCGGGCACTCCGGCCATCCCTCCTGGAGGAGTAACATCTCCCCGGCGTCGGTGCGCCTCCTACGACGGGGGCCGGCGGGACGCCGGCGATCCGACCGCGTACTGGGTGTAGGAGGTCTCCGACCCCGATACCGTCACCTGTCGGCGCCGGAGACGCCTCCTACAGCGTGGGGGTGCTGGTCGTCGCGGCGGCTACTCCTCTCCTTCTCCTTCCTCCTCCCACTCCTCGCTCATCCACCCCTCGCCGTGCTCGGGAGGGCAGGCGCTGGCCATGCCGGTGGCAAAGTCCAGGATCGCCGTCGCCGCGGCAACCCGGTCCTCGGTGTCTTGCTTGCTGTCGTTCGCCACCCCGCGCAGCGTTCGGATGGCGTCTCCGATTGCTCCTTGCAGCTCGTCGTCCTCATGCACGTCGTTCATTGCGGTCCTCTCCGGTTGGTCCAGGCCTACGGCGCGACGATCGTGATCACCTCGCGCTCCTCCAGCGGCGTGCTGCCGGTGTGGGTGATCCGGCCCACCAGGATGTACTGACCGGGTGGCACCGGGTTGCCTTGGGCGTCGCGCTGATCCCAGGTGACGGTGAAGCTGCGCGTCTCCTCGGGAGCCAGCACCAGCGACGTCAGCGTCTGGATGAAGGAGCGGCCCTGCGACCAGCGCCAAACCTCCTGGCCATCGCGCAGCACCAGGAAGTCGTACTGCTGGCCGGAGGACATCTGCAGGCGCACCGGCTGGTCTCCCTGGTTCTCCAGGCGCAGTGTCAGCTCAATCGGGGTGCCCGGCGCGTAGGTCTGCTGGTCGGTGCGCAGATCTACCGCCAGCGATTGGCGCAGCTCCGGGGCAGGCGTGGGCGCGGGCGGTGCCGGGGGCGTGGTGACGTAGACCGTGCGCGTGGCGGGATCCCAGCGGAGGGTGGCGCCGAGGCTCTCCGCCACCGCGCGCAGCGGCACCATCGTGCGGCCCTGAATCACCTGCACCGGGGTGCGGAGCTGGATCGAGCGGTCTCCCGCCACCAGGGTGTCTTCCCCGGCCTGGATCACCGTGCGCTGCCCTTCGTAGACGATCACCGCCTCCCGTGCGCGCGGATCCCAGGTCATCCGCGCCCCCAGGGCCTCCACCACGAAGCGCAGGGGGATCAGGGTGGTGCCGCGCACGATGCGGGGGAGCACATCGGTCTGCACCACCCGCCCGTCCACGACGATCCGCGGCACGTGCTCGGGGGGCGGGGCAGGGGCGTCCGATGGCGGCTGGGCGATCGATGGCCCTGCCACTGCCATCACCGTCAGGATCCAGCGTGCGGCTTTCATGCCGGAAGCGTACCCGATGCCTCTGGGGGTAAAACGGCAGCGACCAGGCGAACGGGCGAGGGAGGCCTGCCATGAGCGTCAGGCAGGGGGAGTTCGGCCGGCGCGGCCGCTGTCACGCCGGGTCAGGGGGCCCTTCGTCCTGGGTGTCCAGGGCGCGGCGGCCGGCCTCATAGAGGTAGGGGATCAGCGCCTCGAACTCTTCCTGGCGCTCGGCGTTGAAGAGGATTAGGTAGAGGCTGAGGCACTGCGGCTGCCCGCAGATGAAGAGCGCCGCGTCCAGCGGGGGCAGGTCGCGGGGGTCACGGCCCTCCAGCGCGGCCGCGGAGGTGCCCTCGGCGGGAAACGGGATGAAGACGGTGCGCGCGCCGCACCGCGGGCACTCGGTCAACTCCTGCAGCGTTAGCTCCCACACCGTGGTGGAGTAGGGGGTCCGGACCGCCTTATAGACCGACCAGCTCTCGTCGCTCATCAGCTCGCTTCCCTTCGGCAGAGCACCGCGAACGGGAACGGCCCCCCAACCTTGGGGGGCGCCGGCTCCGCGCACCCCAAGGTTGGGCGGCGATCCATCGCCACGTTACGAGCCGGCCGACGCCCCCGCTGAAGGTTCCTGCCAGGCGCGCCGTGGGAGCTGCGCCAGTCGCCGATGCGTCAGGCTCCCCAGAAGGAGTAGGTCTCCACGCCGAGGAGGATGCCGATCAGGCTCCAGAGGCAGCCCATGACGATATCGCCCAGGATCAGGCCGAGGAAGAACGGCAGCACGGTGCGGTACAGCTTCAGGCCGCCCCACTTGAGCACGCTCCCCTTGGCGATCCAGGCGAGAAACATCGGCATCCAGAGAAGGTTCATCGACCAGGAGCCGGAGATGGCGTAGCCGATCGGGTGGAACGGCCACCAGAGGAAGCGCACCCGCAGGGCGGAAAGGGCGCCGCACACCACCAGGCCGTAGAGCATCGCCCAGCGTTCCAGGGGGCGCGGCGGCACCGGCCCGGAGATCTGGCTTTGCAGCCGCCCCCAGATCTGGCCGCCATACCCATAGCCAGACCAGAACTTCGCCGCGGTGCCCAGCTCGTAGCCCAGGTGCAGGAACGCCCAGATCGAGGCCAGCATCCCCACCACGCCCGCCAGCACCAGGGCCCACACCATCCGGCGCGCGTTGAAGCCGGCGACCTGCGCCATCTTCAACCCCTCCATCTGCACCGGCATCGGGTGCGACCGGTAGGCCCGGTTGAACCACCACAGGAGCGAGATCATGGAGAGGTCTTGCGGGCGCGCGCCCACGGTGCCCAGGGCGGCGGGGATCATCACGTCCGGGCTGACGCCGTGGAAGTCATGCACCGGCGGGCCCAACTCGGCACGGATGCGGGTGATGACGAACGAGATCGCCAGGTAGATGAGAATGAACGCCAGCGCCAGCCCCCACGACATCCCCGCCACGCGGCAGCAGGCGACCAGCGCCACCACGCCCACGCCGACGCCCCAGAGGGCCCAGCGGTAGGGCATCGCCTCTTGCAGGCCGCTCAGTTCCGAGGGCTTCCCGGCGGCGGCGCGCCACACCTGCCGCAGGTAGCCGCGGGAGGTCCACAGCAGCGCCGCGGCAATGCCAAGCAGGGCGCCGAACACCTGGTGGTCGATGAACGGGAAGTTGGGGGTGGCGTCCCACGCCATCGCGTTCGAGATGATTCGCTGCAGCTTCCAGTACCAGTAGAAGATCCAGCAGGAGAAGAGGAGGTCTACCGGCAGCAGGAACCCCAGGCCGATGCAGAACGGGTAGAAGGTCACCGGCGTCCAGCCGATGGCGTTCCACGGCTTGGTCTGGAACACGCGCTGCACGAAATCTTGCTGGCCGACGTTGATCGTGGGCAGCGAGGGATAGAGAAGCGCCAGGCCGTTGAGCAGGCCGATGGCAAACGCCGGGATGAAGCCGAACCACATCAAGCGGTTGCGGAAGAGCGGTGCCCCGGGCGCCACCAGCTCCAGCGGCAGCACCACAATCGGGAAGGTCAGGCGCTCGCGGGCCATCCACTGCTGCCGGACGATGACGTTGATGCACATCATGATCCAGAGGAGGACGGCTGCGAACCCGGTCCACGCCAGGGCCGGGATTGCCCAGGCGCGCAGGTGCTCGGCGCGGTACAGCGAGGAGTAGCCGCCGTAGTAGCCTTTGAGCGCGTCTACGTCCTTCACCACCAGCCAATCGGGGAGGTGTTTCAGGAACAGGTCGGCCCAACCGTTTTCGGGGGCGGCATAGAAGGCGGCATGCCCGATCGTCTGCATCAGCACCTGGACGAAGTCCATGCCGCACAGCCCGGAGGCCAGAGCCACCATCGAGTAGGTAACGAGTAGCTCGCCCGGGGTGAAGGCGCGCTGGGGGCGGCGCCGCGCCACCCAGGCGTTGAGCAGCACCAGCACCACCATCACGAAGACGGCGTTGGCGAACAGGGAGATGCTGGTAACGTAGGGGCCTTTGCGCACCCGCTCCATCTGGACGATCCAGTAGCAGTTGAGCGGGATCAGCAGCAGCGCCAGCCCGACCGAGCGGAGAGTGACCGCGGACTTGGGCGGGGCGTTCACTGCGCGTCCTCTTCCGGCTTGAGCTGCGACCACGATACGGTTGCCCGCACAGAGTCCTCGACAAATTCAGTGATCAGTTCCTCGCGCTCCAGCGCGGCGATCTGGCGCTCGGCCACCTGCAGCTCCTTCCTCAGCCGGTCTTGCTCCGCGGGATCCTGGGCACGCCCCAGCGCCGCTTTGAGGCCCTCGGCTCGGGTTTCCAGGGCCCGGCGCAGTTCAGCCAGTTCCTTGGCGCGCGGCCGGCCTTCCAGGAACTCCTCCACAGCTTGATCCACATCACGCTCTTCTGGTGGCATACGTGCTATCCCTCGGTTACCCTGCCGATTCTTCCAGGTTCAGGCGTCTCTCTCCTGCCGATCCTGCGGTCTGGCAGGCGTCGGCGCGGCGATGCCGAACCTCTGGCGTGGGGAGAGGAGAACGCATGGCTCACGCGGTGGTGCTGGCCACCAACGACGTGCCCAAGGCGCTGCGGGCGCCAGAGGTGACATCGCGGGCGCTGCTTCCACTGAACGGCCGCCCGGTGCTTGCCCGGGTGTTGGAGGGGCTGCGGGCCTCGGCAGCGATCGACGAGGTGATCGTGATCGGCCCGCCGCGGCTCCAGGAGCAGGTGGGCGGCCTCGCCGGGATCCGCTGGCTGGACGGCGAGGATGACGTGCCCACCAACCTGCGCCGCGGCCTGCGCGGCCTTGGCCTCAGCACTCCCGTTCTGATCGTGCCGGCCGATCTGGCGCTGCTCACCCCGCCGCTGGCGGACCACCTCATCGACTCGCACCCGCGCGGGGTCGATATCGCCTATCCCCTGATCGCCGCCGAGGAGTTCGCCACCGAATTCCCGACGCTGCCGGTTCGCCCGGTGCGGCTGCGCGACGGGGCGTTCCTTGGCGGCCGCGTCATCCTGGTGAAGCCCCAGGCGGTGGTGATGAACCCCCGCCTCTTGCAGCGGGCGTTCCAGGGGCCACTCACCTTCACGCGCCTGCTGCGCCTGCTTGGTTGGGGCGGCCGCCTGCTGCACGGAATGGGCCTGCTGACCAGCCGGGCGATCGCCGCGCGTGCCACTCGCCTCCTGGAGGCGCCGTGCCAGCCCCTCTACGGCAACCCGCCGGCGCTGGCGCTAACGCTCGATTCCCAGGAGCACCTGCGCGTCGCCGCGGAGTACCTCCTGCCCGCCGGCAGCGCCGGCCGCCGCCGGTGAGGGCCGCGCGCCCTCCCCGGTTGCCCCGCCGGCGCGGCTGCCCGTAGATCGGTTCTCACTCCAGCCAGCCCTGCTCGCTCCAGTGGGCGTACTGGGCGGGATACTCCTCCCGGCTCTCCAGCACCAGTTGCTTCATGGACTCGCGCAGGGGGGCATGCTCTGCCGCCTGCTCCGGATACTCGCGGCGCTCCCGGATGGCGGCGACCAGCTCCGCGCCGAGGTTGATGGCGCGGGCGACCGCTTCGGGCTCGTCTTGCAGCTTGCCAGTGCCAATGCCCTTGGCCCAGACAGCGCCGACGGTGTACGCGCCGCACATGCGCAGGAAGCGGTTCTGGAACTCGGCTACTTCCTCTGCTTGCCCGGCGCCGGCAGTGGCGACGGCGGCGCCATACTTACCCGCCAGCAGGAAGCAGTGGATGAAGTAGGCGCAGCGGTCCATGATCGTCTTCATCTGCGCCGAGACGGTGCCGATGTAAACCGGGCTGCCGAGCACGATGCCGTCGGCATCGAGCATCTTCTCCTTCACCTTCTCCACGTCGTCGCGGTAGTGACACTGCCCATAGCGGAAGCAGTGGCTGCACCCGGCGCAGAAGTTGGTATCGAGGCTGGCGACGCTGATGACGCGCGTCTCGGCGCCGGCGCGCCGGGCGCCCTCCATCACCCCCTCCAGCAAAATGGCGGTGTTGCCCCGCGAGCGCGGACTGCCCAGGATTCCCAGTATCTTCATGCTCTTTTCCCTTCCTCCCGCGGTGCCTGGAGCCGCTCTCCCTCCGAGGCCTACATTGGATCGCGGACGCGCCCCCTCGCAATCCTGGCAGGTGGGAATGCCCTTCCGCCTTGCCAGGACGGCGGCCCACCCGAACGTTTGCCGGTGCCCGAGCGTCGAGGGAATACCGACGGCGGCGCGCCGCGCTCTTTCCTCACCGGCAGGCGGCGGCCCGCTTCGCCGTAGACGAAAGCGGTGCGGCTGAAGAGGAACTGACCGCCGCGTTCGGCGAACGTCTCAACGTCCAAGCGAACGTTGCCGTGGCCGGTGCCGCCGCTCACCGGAACATCCATCGTGCGTCATTCCCGGTTAGTGGGGAGGTATTCTCTTTCCAGACCGGGGCTTCCTGTGCTTGCTGCCGGGGTGGGCCACCCGGTAAACCCCACGCGCCGGCGGCGCCTGCCGAGCTTAGCGGCCGGTGCGCCCCCACTGGCCGAACGGAGAACGACATGCCTTTCGAGGAGTACCTTCCGGAGCAGGCAGCGCGCCTGCGGCGGCGCCTGGAGACGCCCGCCTGGCGAAGGCTGATTCGTTGCGGCGCGGTGGAGCAGGCGCGCGCGAACCGGCTGCCCACGCCCGCGGAGCCCTCCCCAGACAGCCTGGCCGCCGATCACCTGGTTGCCCGCAACGAGCGGCAGGTGCGCGCCCGCATCGACGCCGGCGAGCGCGACCCGGAGCGGTTGCTCGTGCTCCTCTCCCGCTGGGACGGCCCGGACGGTGACGGGGAGGTTCCCCTGCCGGGGCTGAGCTTCCTCGGCCTCTGCCTTACCTGGGCCTGCAACGCCCGACCGAAGTGCCGCTATTGCAACCAGCGGCCCACCCGCGCGCGGATGCGCCTGGCCGACTGGAAGCGCGTGGTGACCCAGGCCGCCGAAAGCGGCAGCCGCCCCTACGTTTACCTGACCGGCGGCGAGCCGCTGTTGTGGCGCGAGCGCCTCAGCGGCGACGACGGCCTGATTCGCCACGCGGCCCGCCTCGGCTGCCCCGCCAACGTCAACACCAACGCCTACCTGCTCACCCCCGCGGTGGCCCTGCGCCTCGTGTCCAGCGGCCTGGCGAAGCTGCACGTCTCCCTCGATAGCGCCGATCCCGCCCTCCATGATCACCTCACCGGCCAACCGGGAAGCTGGCAGCAGGTGATCGCCGGGCTGGAGAACCTCCAGATCGCCCGCGAGCTGCTTGGCAGCGACCGGCCGCTGGTCCACCTGAACTGCGTGCTCACCCGCGAGAACGCCTGGGGCTTCCCGGAGCTGATCCGGCTGATCCTTCAAATGAAAAAGCAGCGCACCGCCGGCTACACGGGCGGGCGCCGGGGCGATCCGCACTTCCGCGACCTGGGGGTTCACCTGGTGCCGGTCGGCGGGCCACAGAACGCCGGCCTGCGCCTCACCGCCGACGAGGTGCGCCGCTTCTACGAGGAGACCTGGCCGCGCGCGGCCGCCGTATGGGAGGAGTATGAAGTGGCCAGCGGCGTGCCGGTCGAGGAGCGGGTGCCGTTCAACGACTGGGCGTTCTTCGCCAGCGCCTGGCGACGCGTGCGGCACCAGGGAAGCCTGGAGGACTACGCTGCGGCATGCGAAGCGGGCGACTACGCCCGGCTGGCCCTGGGTCCTCGCTGCCACATCGCCCCAACCCAGGCGTTTGTGCTCCCGGACGGCAACCAGTAC
>JAAZEB010000222.1 GCA_012512505.1 Armatimonadota bacterium
GCCGATCCGGCACCGGCCAGCACGACTACCCCGGAGAGCGCCGACCCGGCACCCGCCGATGCTACCCCGGAGAGCATAGACCCGGCACCTGCCGACACCACCCCGGAGAGCACGGACCCGGCACCTACTGACGCCACCCCGGAGAACGCCGAGCCGGCACCGGCGGACGCGGCCCAGGAGGAAGCTCAAGAGGGAGCAGCGCCGGGGAGCCCGGCACAGGAGCGCGTGGATGAGGTGCCCGCGGTCCAGGGACAGGAGAGTGCCCATGAGGCGCCAGCGGAGTAGCTACCGGCGCGGGTTGGCCGCCGCCCTGCTAATGCTGTTGGGAGCGGCGCTGCCGGCTGGCGCGCAGAGCCAGCCCCACAGCACGCGGCTGCGCAACCGGCTGACGGTGATCACCAAGGAGGTGCGCAGCAGCAACGTCGTGGCGATCGATGTCTTCGTGCGGGGGGGCGCCGCCGTCGAGCCGGCCGATCTGCCGGGCCTGGCCGGCTTCACGCAGCGCATGCTCCTGCGCGGCACCACCCGACGCACCGCCGCGCAGATCCGCGAACCGATTGAGCGCCTCGGCGGCACCCTGCACGCCCGCGCCGATCACGACTACTCGCAGATCCTGCTGCTGAGCAGCGCCCAAACCCTGGAAGAGGGCTTGGAGCTGCTGGCCGACGTCGTCCGCAACCCCCGCTTCGATCCCCAGGAGATCGAACAGGAACGCGAGCAGACGCTGGCCGCGCTCCGCCGCGCCGCGGACGACCCGAACTGGCTGCTGCAGCACACCCTCGCCGAGATCCTTTACGCCTCGGGGCCCTACGCGCGCCCCCTCACCGGCACCCCGGAGTCGGTGCAGCGCATCAACCGCCAGAGCCTGGTCGGCTTTCACCGGATGTACTACACGCCCGAGAACCTGGTCGTCGTGGTGGTCGGCAACATCGACCGCGCCACCGCCGAGGAGAAGGTGGAACGCTACTTCGGCGACCTGCCGGCCTCAGGGCGCCCCCCGGTGGCCCCTACCACCGCGGTCCTGCGGCCCCTCAGCGACGCGCAGTGCACCGTGGTGAAGGAGCGCGACCTCTCCGGCGCCGCTGACCCCAGCGATGGCGCCCTGGCGCACCTGCTGGTCGGCTTTCCGGTGGGGCCGATCACCCGCGAGGAGTACCCGGTGCTGCTGGTGCTCAACTCGCTGATGGGTGGCGGGATGGGCTCGCGCTTGCTGCAGGAGGTGCGCGAGCGGCAAGGCCTGGCCTACCACGTCGGCAGCTATTACGCCGAGTATGCCGGCGCCGGCTACCTCGGCGCCTTCGTGAAAACATGGCCGGAGCGCGCCCCGCTCGATAACCCCTACCAGCGCGAGATGATGCTGGAGCGGGCGAAAACCGCGCTCCTGGAGCAGTTCGACTGGGTGCGTGACCACCCGGTCTCCGACGCCGAACTGGAGCGGGCGCGTCGCTATACGATCGGCACGTTCATCTACGACCACCAGCGCACCCTCAACCAGGCCCGCTGGCTAGGCTGGTTCGAGCTGTCCGGCCTCGGCTACCGCTACGATGAGGAGCTGCCCCAAGAGGTGGCGAAGGTCACCAAAGAGCAGGTGCAGGCCTTAGCGCGGAAATACCTTACCCGCTATGCCCTGGCGCTCGTGGTACCCCAGCCGCAGCAGCAATCGCTGCACCGCTGACCACCGTCCCACCCCGCACCGGTTAAGAGGAGGGTTCCGTGGAGCAAAAGCGTACTGGCATCGTCACCTTCAAGAAACAGCCGATGACGCTGATCGGCCCTGACATCAAGCCCGGCGACAAGGCGCCCGATTTCCGTGTGGTGAAGAGCGACCTCTCCCCCGTGACGTTGGCCGACTCGAAGGGCAAGGTCCGCCTCATCAGCGTGATCCCGTCCATCGACACCCCGATCTGCCACGCGCAGACGCGCCGCTTCAACGAGGAGGCGGCCAACCTGCCGGACAACGTGGAGATCCTCACCATCAGCGTGGATCTGCCGTTCGCGATGCGCCGGTGGCGCGCCGCCGAAGGCATCGACCGCGTCCAGCTCCTCTCCGACTACCAGGAGCACTCCTTCGGCCGCAACTACGGCGTTCTCATCGATGAACTGAAGCTGCTGGCGCGCGCCATCTTCGTGGTGGACGCCAACGACACGGTCGTCTACCGCGAGATCGTGTCCGATATTGGCGAGCACCCCCTCTACGGCCAGGCGCTCGATGCCGCCCGCAAGGCCGCCGGCGGCTAGGCGCCTGGTGCCGGGCATGCGGCAACCGGCCGCCGCCCTGGATGGACGCCCCGCCACGAACCACCGCGCCCGCGGTGCGTCCGGCACCGGGCGCGTCGCCGTGCGCCCCTACGCGCCACCGGGTAGGGGCGCACCGCCCATCCCCCCGCGGCATCCCGAGGGAGACCCTGTCGGTTCGTTGACCGGCCGTTGCCGGGTCCTCTTCCCGGGGGGCACATCCGACAAGCCACCGGCCACCCGGATACCCCCCAGCGGGGGCCGGCCCAACGCGGCGGGCCAGGAGGACCCCTGGCGTTCCGCGCGGAAGGGATCGCTCGGAGAAGCCCATGACCCGACGTGATTACGTTCGCGCCGCCATCGACCATCAGGCCGCCGACTACGTGCCCTACCTGATCGACTTCTGCCCGGACGCCTGGGAGCTACTGCGCCCCCTGGCCGGCGGAGCGACACAGGAGGCGTTCATCGATAACGATGTGCAGGACTTCACCGCGCCCTGGTGGCAGTGGCATGACCTGGGGCCGGAGTGGTCTGCCATGGAGGCGCCGCGGTCGCGCCCGAAGGTGATCGGCACCGGCAGTTACCCGGAGTTCATCGAGAGCCTGAAACGGGCGCGCGATACCAGCGACAAGTACTTCCTGGTACGCATCTACGGCAGCCACTTCGAGAAAGCCTACTTCTCTCGTGGCATCGAGAACTTCCTGGCCGACATGGCAGGCGAGCCCCGCTTCGCCAAGCGCATCTTGAACCTGATCATCGAGAAGAACCTGGTGATGCTCGAGAACATCCTGGCCCTCCCCGAGATCGACGGGGTGTTGCTGGGGAGCGACTGGGGCTCGCAGGCAGACCTGCTGATGTCGTATGACACCTGGCAGGAGATGATCCGGCCAGGCGAGCAGGCGGAGTACGACCTGATCCATGCCTACGGCAAGGACGTGTGGGTCCACTCCTGCGGCAACATCGAGCGCATCCTCCCCTGCCTGGTGGAGATGGGCCTGGATGTGCTGAACCCGGTGCAGCCGGAGGCGATGGACATCGCGAAGCTGAAGCGCCTCTATGGCGACCGGCTTGCCTTCTGGGGAGGCATCAGTACCCAGCGCACGCTTCCCTACGGCACGCCGGAAGAGGTGAAGGCAGAGGCGCGCGCCGTGCGCCGCCTGATGGCCGAGGGGGGCGGCTACATCCTCTCGCCGGCGCAGTCAATCCAGAGTGACGTGCCGGTGGAGAACATGCTGGCGCTCCTGGAGGTGGCCCGGGAGAAGGTGACGGATGGCGGGAGCAACGGCGCCCCCAGCGGGAGGTAACGCTGGGAGCCTGGCACGCTCGGCTCGCGCCGGCCGCGCTGGCGGCGGGCAAGGCGCTCATTTCAGCTTCTCCTGGAGGAACTCGAAGGCCCGGCGGGTGGCGGAGATGTGCCCGCCGGCATGCGGGATGAACTCCACCTGCCCCGGGATGCCGAGGCGCTCGTAGTGGACCCGGGCGCGTGTGAACTCGTCCTGCGCCTTCTCGAAGTCCACCGACGAGTCGTGCAGGCCAGCTTCCACGGCGAAGGCGCGCGGGGCGATGAGAGAGACCAGGTCGCAGTCGGAGAAGCAGCGGATCACCTCGCTGAAGAACTTGTCCTCCTCGGGCGAATCGAGGTAGGAGGTGGCGCGGTGCGGGCCGATCAGCTTCAGGAAGCGCGTGTTGAAGTAGGCGCTGGAGACGGACGCCTGGACGCGGGTGTCGAGCGCCGGCAGGAACAGCGCGCTCTCGCCACCTTGTGAGAGCCCGTAGACCCCCCCGCGCCCCGGGGCCACCCCGGCGCGCTCCAACAGCAAGTCGATGCCGCGTGACGACGCCATCATGTCCAGCCCGAAGAGGGTGCCGCCGGCCATGATCGCCATGCGGTGCAAGCGGTTCTTCCCATACTGCATCGGGAACTGCTCGTAGCCAGGCAGCGGCCGGTCCACCCAGTCGTTCAGGGTGCCGTAGCCGGTCGGGTGGTGGACGGCGACCACGTGGAAGCCCCAGCGCACGGCGCGCACCCCAATCGAGCGGTAGCTGTAGTCCTCATCGTTCGCCTTCGGTGTGAGGCCGCACGCCAGCTCGGGCGTGCCGGCGTAGCCATGCTGCACCAGCAAGCCCGGGTGCGGCCCCGGCGCCTTCGGTACCAGCTCTACCGCGTAGCTCTGCAGGCCGGGCATCACCTCCAGCGAGAAGCGGGTGGCCGTCAGCTCGTCGGTCTCCAGGAGCGTCTCGTGCCCCCACGTCCGAAGCTGCGGCCGCTGTTCTGGCTCGATCCAGAACCCCAGCATCTCCTTCAGGCGCTGGCGCATCGGCTCTACCGAGCGCAGATACGCCTCGATGCTGCCGTAGTTACGCTGCCACAGCGAGGGCCGGGCGCGTTCCAGCGCTGCCAGCCGGCCGCGCAGGAACGCTTCGTAGGAGGTGTAGACCTCCCGCCGGCGCGCATCCACGGCCTCCGGATCCACCGTCTCCACCAGCGGCGGCCCCGCTGGCTGCTCAATCGCGGCAAACTGCTGGTCCATGGCTTCCTCCTAAGGCAGACGGTGGCCTGCCCCCCTGCCCCCCCAATAATGGGGGGGAACCGGCTCGACAGTGAGTGGTGGCCCGCCCCCCTGGCCCCCCAAGGATGGGGGGAAACGGTTCGGACGCGAGCGGCGGTGGCCCGCCCCCCTGGCCCCCCCAATAATGGGGAGGAAACGGTTCGGCAGTGAGCGGCGGTGGCCCGCCCTATCCCCCCGAACTCGGGGGGGCCGCCCCACCCCGCCCCCGGCTCGGCACCCTCACGGGAGCAGCCTGCGTAAGGGAACCTGCAATCGGGCGCCACCGCGTCGGTTCCCCCCGAGTTCGGGGGGATAGGGGGCCGCGCATCGGTTCCCCCCGAGTTCGGGGGATAGGGGGCCGCGCGTCGGTTCCCCCCGAGTTCGTGGGGCCAGGGGGGCCAACTACCAGCACCAGTTCCCCCAGGATTGGGGGGATAGGGGGCCGCGCGTCGGTTCCCCCCGAGTTCGCGGGGCCAGGGGGGCCAACTACCAGCACCAGTTCCCCCCAGGATTGGGGGGATAGGGGGGCCGCCCCCTACCACCACCCCTACCGCAGCAGGTAGGTCTGCGTCTCCCCCATTCTCATCGGTACTCGCAGCTCCCGGACGCCGCGGGCGATCTCCTGCCCGTCGTAGGCGGTCACGACGGTGCGTGGTCGGGGGAAGCGGAGCCGCTTCTCGCCGGCGCTGGTGGCGGTGATGCTCAGGAACTCGCCATCGGTGAGGATCACCTCGTCCGAGTCGCAGTAGAGATGCACGCCGGATCGCTTCAGGATGGCGCGTAGCAGCTTCGCCGGGCAGTGGAGGGCCCCGAGATAGACGCGCAGCCCCGCGGGAGTCCGCTTCGCCGCCGCGGCCACGCCCCCGTCCGCGTAGCGGCCGATCACCTGGGCCGCCGGATCGGCCACCACCCAACAGGGATCGAGCCGGGTGTCGTTCCCAAACGGCTCCAGCGGCGAGCCTTCTCCGCCGGCGGGAATGACGCGGCCGGGCCGGGCGGCGACGCGCACCAGCTTCAGGCCGATGGCCCGGCTCATGTTCTCGTCCGAGGCATCGTCGTCCAGGAAGCCGCCGCCGTAGAACCACACCGCCGTCTTCCCCCGGGTGACGCGCGCCACCGCCGCCCGCTGCGCCGCGTCGAGGTGGAAGGCGTTGGCGAAGAAGTAGGCCTTCATCGGCGGCACGCGGCCCGCCACCAGGTCGCTCAGCAGGTAGATGGCGAAGGGCGTTCCAAGGCGCGAGAACTGGCTGCGCATCTGGTAGACCAGCGGCGACAGCAGGGCGTTGGTGCAGCGAGTGTAGAAGGGACCCACTTCGTCGACGATCAGGGCGACCTCGGGCTGCCAGCGCGCGGGCCGGTCCAGGTTCTCCTGGGCGAAGCGCTGCAAGCGACTGATGTTCTGCCAAAGGTCGCGGCCGTTCAACCACCCCTCGTTGGCCAGGTCCATGTACCAGCAGGCCATTCGACGCGGCCAGATCTGGGCGAAGTTGCGCTGGTGTACCCAGAGCGTGGCCTCGGGGGTCTCCACGCGGCCAAAGCCCGCGTCCACCGGGGTCAGGTAGGTGCGCGTGTCATCCTCATTCAGCCACAGCTTGCCGGCGGCGCGCACGGTATCGACGGCGGCCATGAAGTTGCCGGCGCCGCCCTGCTCGCGGTCCAAGTAGGAGATAGGCGAGCAGAGGATGTCCACGTCGGGGCATTGGACGAGCTTCGCCATTGCCAGGTGGCCGCTGTGCTGAGCGCCCATCGGCAGGCCGTGCATGTCGAAGAGGTAGCCGTAGAAGAGGCAGACCAGCTTCTTGCCGCCCGTCTCCTCCTTGATGACGCGCGCCATCAACTCCAGCGGCTCCTCCATGGCGACCTGCTTGTACTCGAAGTAGTCGATCACCTTGCGCTCGCGGCGCGGGTCGCGGAAGAAGCCGAGCGACGTGGTGAGCTGTTCCTCCTTGGTGGGCACGGCCACGGCCGCGAAGGTGATGTCTGGGTCGCCCCAGGCCGTCCTCAGGGCCTCGACGTTCGGGTACTTCGTCTGCAGCCAGGCGGCGAAGCCGCGGCTCATCGCGGGCGAGAAGTCGCTGAGGACCGGCTCCCAGGAGCGGTTATAGAACCACTCGCCGGTGTGCTGCCCGCAAGGGTGGTAGCCGAGCATGTGGTCGCCGTACTTCTCCTCGCAGTGGCGCACCAGGGCGCGCAGGTGCTCCTGCATCTCCGCGCGCCAGGCGGTGGAGGCCATCGACCAGCCTTCGGTTCGGCCGTCGTCAAACAGCATGCGGTCGTCGGGGTGCTGCTGCAGCCACCACTCCGGGGGGCCCATGCCAAAGCGCGGCAGCAGCAAGGCCTCCGGGTCGGCGTTCAGGGTGTTCTCGATGGCGCGGTCACACTGTGAGAAGTTGGGGTCCTCGCCGGGCCGGGGCCACGGCATGTCGATCCCGAAGGAGTAGAGATGAACCCCCGCCTGGCGCGCCAGGCGCACCTGCTCCTGATAGTGGCTCTGCTCGCCGCTGTAGATCGTCCACGGCTCGCCGATGCGCAGCGCCATGAAGTCCACCTTCCGCGGCTTGTCCGCCTTCATCCAGAGGGAGTAGGTGTAGCGCTGGCCCTTCTTCACCGTGCAGCCGGTCTGGTAGAAGTGCAGGTGCATCGTCTCGCGGCCGGCGTTGCGGATGTCGATCCGCACGCTCTGCTGGCCGGTCACCTTCGTGGTCGGATCCAGCGACCAGTCGGCGTCCGCCCCGGCGTACTCCGCTTGGTACAGGCTCCAGGCCTGGCCAATCTCCTCCTTGGAGGCCTCCCAGTCGCCGTGGCGCAGCAGGTTTTCGGTCGGCTCTTCCACCTTTGGGCCAGGGTAAAGGCGGACGTTGTCCACCCACACCGTGCCGGGGCCGGCACCGCCCACGCGAAAGTGGACGCCGGCGTGCCCCTCGTTATCCTCGGGAGCAATGAAGGAGAGGGAGTATTCTTTCCACTCGGTGTCGATCCGGGCGGCGGTCGGCCCGGCGCCGGTGGCCCACCCGAAGAACATCAGCGGGCTGGTCGGCTTGCCGTTGACGAAGATCGTGGGCGAACCCTGGTGCGGCTTCACCGCGGCGTCCAGCGCCGCCCGGGCCTGGCTTGCCATGAGGATCCCTCCCAACGCAACGAGGCAGGCGAAGCGGCTCATGGTGGCATCCCCTCCCGCCGGCCGAAGAGCGGAGCCACGAGGCAACCGCTGCCCTGCCAAGCTCCCGCTCCGGCAGGGTGGGAGACGGCTCTGGCCCACCTTTCGACCGGCATCCCTGGTGGATCGCTGCCCAAACGGGCGATTCTTTGATAGTTCTGTGACGATCAGGCGCTATAATGGGTGGTGAGTTTCCCAGGCTGGCGAAGGGCCGCTCGGCCCTGATGAGTTGCCGCCAGCCTGGGACCAGCTTCCTCTTGCGTGTGAGCCTGCCGTACCCTGCCAGATCAGGGGGCATATTTCGCCAGATAGGCCAGCCCCAGCAGCGTCGTCGTGCCGGCGAGGGGAGGGTCTTGGCTCCAGAAGTAGGCGCGAATCGCCTTCGCCACCTCTGGCTCGACGGCGGCCAGCCGGCCCCAACGCCCAAGCTGGGCCGCGTACTCCCCGTTGCCGCCGCCACCCACGTCGTTGGCGTACTGGCCCTCGCCCTGGATCACCACCTTCAGCAGCGTGGCGGCCAGGCGCCGGATCTCCTCCTGCGTGAAGAGGATGCCGTTCTCGTAGCACTGCACGGCGAAGTCAACATTGATCGCGGCGTGAGAGATATCCTCGTTCCCCTGGGTGAAAGGTGGTTCCAGGTTCGGCCAGTACGACCACTCGTAGGCGCCGTCGGGGCGCAGGCGCAGCCGCCGCTTCAGGAAGGCGGCCAGCTTCGTGGCTCGCTCGCGGTAGGCAGCCTTGCCCGTTGCCTTCCCCAGGGCGATCAGGGTGCGCCCGAGAGCGTTCTGCTGGTTCAGCGGCAGGTGCTTGCCTCCCAGCGACGGCTCGGTGTAGTAACCCTCGTCCGGGTTGGGGCCGTCGCGCCATTCCGGGTCGTAGGCGGCCACCGTCTCTTCCAGGGCAGTGGTGAACTCGCGGGCAACCGCCCCATAGCGCTGCTGCAGCGCGCGCCGCTCCCGCACCAGGCGCACGAACTGGGCCGCCGGCGCGGTGAGCATCCCGGCGTGGGCATTCCAGCAGGTGCGCTTGCCATCGGAGTACCGGGTGGTGCCCCAGGCGGCCATCACCTTGCCGCGCAGCTCATCGCGCTGCTGGCGCCGGTCATCGCGCAGGCTCAGCAGAACGCGGAAACGGCTCACGAGTTGGTCGAGGTAACGCGTCTGGCCGGTGGCCTCGTACATCGTCACGTAGGCCATCAGCAGGTACGACTCACTCCAGGCGTAATCGCCGGGGGTGTCGGCCAGCTCGCCGGTGGCCAGCTCCTCCCCCGGCCCGAAGGTATCCAGCGCCTCGAAAACGGCGCGCGGCGTCTGGTCAGCGCCCCACGGAGCCTGTACCAGTGTGGCCGCCAGCACGGCAAGGAGTGCGAAACCCGGCATTGGATGATCCCCCCTGGTGACAGGTGTCAGGTGAGAGGTGATAGGTGTCAGGTGTTAGGTGTCAGGTGTCCGGCCAACGACCGTATGCCATAGAGGCGGGTCCTGGGCACCCACCTGTGGATCTGTCATCCTGAGCGAAGCGAAGGATCTCTTCCCCAGGTGGCGCAGCCGCTGCAGTGCCGCCTGACACCTATCACCTGACACCTGTCACCTCTCACCTCTCACCCATCACCTCTCACCTCTCCACCAAACACCTCTCTCAGCACCTCGGTAGCCCCATCGACGATCTGGTCGAGCGCCTCGGGCACCAGCTTGGCCCAGTAGCGGGTGTTCACCTCGTGGCCGCCGCGATGCAGCGCCTCGCGGGTGGGAATGTAGCCGACGTAGTGCGAGGTGCAGTGCGCCACGTAGGTCGGGTAGGTGGGCGAGGCGATCTTCAGGCGCAGGCCGCCCTCCACGAACGGTTCTCCCGGCAAGCCCACCACGGCCAGGTCGCCCAGGCGCAGCACCTGCACCTCATAGTCCAGGTTGGGGTCGCGCTCGCGCGCCAGGTGAACGCTGTAGATGCTGGCGGCCGTGGTCCAGTCGGCGTCGATGTGGGTGCGCGCCGCGTCGGCCCAGGCCGGCTGTGGCTGCCGCTCCAGGATGCCGCGCGCCCAGTCGAGTTCGGCGCGGGGCACCTCGCGGAGCGGGATCTTCAGGTGGCGCACCCGCCAGTCGAGCGCGGCCTGGTCGGTGAACTCCAGCGTCTCCAGCACCTTCTCGCTCACCGCGGCGAGCGTGTCACCCATCAGATGGTGGTCGTCGGGGTAGTCCGGGTCGAAAGGCGGCCAGGGGTTGATGTTCCCGCAGGCGCCGTTCAAAACCAGCGAGACGGTGTCGGCGCCGTGCGTCCGCGCCATCGCCGCGCCCCAGGCGCCGGGCCAATCGGCCGAGAGGATCAGCTTGGGGAAGACGTGCACCGGGTGGCAAGTGTGGTGCAGCAGGAATGCCGCCACGCTCAGGTCGGGCCGGCGCACGCAGACAACGCCCACCTCGGGGTCGATTGGCCCTTCCAGGTAGCGGATCTCGGTGGGGCCGAGGGGGCTGGGCCAGGCGCGCCCGGGCATGGTCACCTTCCCATCGCGCATCACCGCACGGCGGTTATGGGCCATTCGCCCCTCGATGCCGCTCCCCATCCCCAGGCATACCGGCTCCAGCCGCCCGCAGGCCAGCCGGATCGCCTCAATGGCCTGCTCCACGGCCCAATCGCCGTAGTGCGCCTCGCTGCCGCGCACCCACTCGAATTCCGCCGGCATCTCGGGGAAGTCGTCGTCCACCATGAAGTAGCCGAGCGACGGCGCCGAGTGGGTCTGGGTGGCGTGGACCAGCACCGCGTCCGGGTCGAACCCCAGTTCCCGCGCGGCCACCTCGCGGATGCGCCGGGTGTAGGGCGCGCAGACGATGGTCACGTCGAGCGCCAGGAAGCAGAGCTTGCGCCCGTCCTGCTCGAAGACCACCGCCTTCGCGTAGAGGGGATCGGCCACCAGCTTCGCCGGCCGGTAGGCCCCTACCGCTCCGGAGAGATGAACCCCACCACCCGGGGTGATGCTCACCTGGGCCGCGCCCGCCCGCAAGCGCCCTGTTGTTGCTGCCATGTACCGCCTCACTCTTCCACGACCAGCCGAACCGGCTTGTAGATCCCGCCTGCCGCCCCGGAGTCGTTCACCCGCACCACCAGCACGTTCTCCTCGCCAAAGCGCACCGCCTCCGCCGGCAGCACGACCGCGAACGGCTCCTCCCACAGGTCGTTCGGCCCTTTGCCGGTAGACTGGCAGGAATGCTCGCCGATCAGGCGTCCGTTCAGGTAGACCCACGCCTCCTCATCAACGGCGCCGAAAAGCAGGCGCAGCGGCTTTCCCCGCGCCTCGGCGGGTATCGGAACGCGCACGCGGTACCAGGCGACGCCGTCGTAGGCACCGACCGCGGTCTCCTCCCACCAGCGGGGCACCGGGATGCGCTGCCACCCGTCCTCCGCCGCCTCCACCTGGAACCACCCCTCGGCTTCGCCGACCTGCTGGGGATCCTTCCGGAAGAGCCACTCCTCCGGGAAGGTGGAGATGTCGCGGCGCGTCTCGGTCACCGTCAACTCGCTCCAGGCGATGGCCGGACGCCCAAAGCAGTCGGTCACGGCCGCGCGCACCCGGTAGGTGCCGCCGCGTTCGGCCTTGATGGCGAGCTCTTCGCCGTCGGCCGAGCGGAAGTCGCCGCCCGGCAGGAACACTTCCCAGGTGATGCCGCCGGCCAGCTCGCCGGTGCCCGGCGTGGCGGTGGCTTTCAGCTTCAGTGTGCAGGGCGCCGCCGCTGGCGCGTCCACTACCGTGATCGTCACCGAAGGGGGCGGCCCCAGGTCCGGCCGCTCTGGAGTGCGCGGCTGCCGCAGCAGACGATCCGGCTGGCCCGGGCGCACCAGGCGCAGTGTGCCGTCCTCGCGCACGTAGATCAGCTCCGTGTAGCCCTTGGGCCGGAAGCGCGGCTCGTCGATGGCGATGTCGAACTTCACGCCTTCGCGCAGGCAGCGCTCCACCTCGGTGGCGGCGTTGGCCAGCACCTGCCGGTAGGTCGTCCCCGCCTCTGTCTTGCGCTCCAGGTGCAGCCATTTCACGTACTGCAGCGGGAACGGCGCGAAGGTGTAGCCGTAGGGCAGCACGATGCAAACCTTCGCCGCGTGCAGGAGGGCCTGCAGGTCACGCTTGGGGTTTTCCTTATAGGCCTGGCGCACCGCCGCCGCGTAGGCGCGCTTGTAGGAGTAAGGTACGTGGGCATCACTCAAGCCCGGCCAGCAGTTCCAGAACCAGAAGTAGGTGGCGCCCGCCTCGTACATGTAGCGAAGCTGCGTTTGATCCAGCTTCGGGTTCAGCGCCTCCGGGGTGTAAGAATAGATGGCGGTGCCCCATTTCTTGCCGAAATTGCGGCAGGCACCTCGCAGCACCGCCACGCGGATGGCGCAGGCATTCTCCAGGGTGGCCGGGATCTGCGTGCCGAACGCCCGGTTATACGCCTCGACCAGATCCTCGGGGTAGAAGTCTTCGTCCACCAGGCCGGCGACACCGTTGTCCGGCGCAAGCTGGTACCAGGCGGTGTGCCAGATCGCTTCCCACACCGGGTAGTCCCGCTCAACGATGGTGAGGTTGCCGCGCCCGAAGCGCTGGTCCACGAAGTGGTTGAACCACAGCGCGGAGTAGTTGCCGGTTTCCTTCCACAGTGGCTCGATGGCGCGGGCTTCCAGCATCTTGGCCGACTCCGCCGGCGTCAGCTTGCCAGCCAGCTCCTCGCGGCTGTTGGCCCAGGCCCGATAGTGGATCGCCGGCTCGTCGACGTACATCGCCCGGCCCCAGTAGTTGGGGCGGTAGAGGTACGCCGGCCAGTCGTCCGGCAGCCAGTAGAGGCGGTTGGAGTAGACGCCTTCCCGCCACAGCCAGGACGCGTGGTTCAGGCTTTGGTGCACGTTGAAGCCGGCGGCGATATCCTTACGCCAGTCCTCTTCGGAGGTCTCCACGTACTCGTGCTGCTCTTTGCCGATGGCTTGCCGATGCCGACCTTCGGTATCGCGGTAGGTGAAGCTAAAGCCGATCAGCAGGTCCGGGTTCAGCTTGACGACGGTGCGTTTCGCCGGCGGCGCCACCGCGGCCTGCCGCGCCAGCTTCTCCCGGCGGAAGGGCCAGCCCTGAAGCTGGATGCGCGCCGGCAGCGGCTCGCCCGGCTTGAGCGCCAGCGGCGCCTTCCCATCGGCCGTGCGCGGCCAGCCATACTCCCACAGCGACAGCCGGGGCAGCAGCGCCACCCCCGTCGTTTCGTGCAGGAAGGTGACGGCATCCGGCCATTCCGGCTCGCACCAGAGGTAGCGGATCACCTGCGGCGCGCGTTCCGGCCGCGGCCAGGCATCCATCAGCAGCCAGGCCTGGTAGGTCTGCCCATTCAGCCGGGTGAAGGAAAGCCCGGCCCACTGGAACTGGCGCCCGCCGCGCCGCACCACCGGCCCGAGCTGAAGCTGGGCGCTCACCACCGTTAGTTTCCGGGTGCGCTCGAACTCCGGCCGCTGCGCCGGGTCGGCCTGCAGGCGGTAAGTGCCCACCGTGCCCGGCTCTCCCAGCGGCGCCGCCGCGGCCGCGACCGGCGCGGCCAGCAAGCAGGCCCAAATGAACGTCAACACTCCACCTTCCACGATTCGCAACGGATTGTCCTCTCCAGATGCGGGCCGGGGTGCCTCACCCCAGGCCACCAGGCTCCGCGCGACCACGAGGGCCCACGCGATCAGAACTGTTTCTCCTCCGCCAGGGCGGCGCGCATCTCCTGCTCCCGGCCGGTTGGGCAGACCAGGGGGCCGTACAGCTCCGGTCGGCGCGTGCGGATCCAGCGGCGCCCGGTGCAGCCCTCCAGCAGGGAAGCATCGAGGTCGGCCACCACCAAATCGTCGCCAGCGCGGCAGGTCTCGGCCAAGATGCGCCCGTAGGGGTCGAGCACCATGGCGTTGCCGGTACGGATCTCCTCGTCGTCATAGCCGACGCCGTTGCTGAAGACGAGGAAGAGGCCGTTGTCGTGCGCGCGGGCGGGCAGCCAGCGCATCAACCAGCCGCGACCCTTGGGGCCACGCAGCTCCGCCTCAATCGCCGCCGGGTTGGCCTCCCGGTTTGCCCAGAGGTCGGTGTCCACCAGGCCCATCTGGTGCGGGTTGGGCGAGTAGCAGCCGCCGGTCTGATGGGGCGCCAGCAGCACCTCGGCCCCCAGCAGCGCCGTGATCCGCACGTTCTCACCGATGTTGTTGTCGTAGCAGGTGAGCACGCCCACCCGGCAGCCGTGCGGCGTATCAAAGACGGTATACTCGGAGCCAGAGCGCAGGTGTGGGCTGACGAAGGCGTGCAGCTTGCGGTGCCGGCGCACCGCGCCATCCGGCATCGCCACCACGTAGCAGTTGTAAAGGGTGCCGTCGGCATCCACTTCCACCAGGCCAGCGCCGATCGTCATGCCGTTCTCGCGCGCCAGCGCCCGCAGCGCCTGGGAGGAAGGACCCTCCGGCACCGGCTCCGCCAGCGCGAGCAGCGCCTCGCGGCTGAGGCGGCGCAGGTGCCAGTAGCCGGTGAGGCAGCACTCCGGACAGGCGAGGATCTCCACCTGCCGCTCGGCCGCCCGCGCTACGAACCGCTGTACCGTCGCCAGGTTGGCCGCCTTGTCTCCGGCGACGTGCTCGAACTGCACGGCCGCCACTCGAACACTGCGCATCATGGTTTCCCCCAGCCGGCAGGCCCGCCAGCGCGATCGGGGCTCTATTCGCGCTGCCGCGCCCGGTTGCCTGCCCGGCGCCGCCGTGGCCCTCGTCCCTGCCTGAAGCGAAGGCCGCCCGGCCGCTCACCTTGCCGAGCACACTTGCCGCACCACGCCAGCGACGGCGGCGACGACGCGATCCTCCACGTCGGGCGCCCACCGGTAGGCGAGCCAGCCGTACTCGTAGAGGAAGCCCCCCTCATAGCCGCCCTCGTCCCAAACGCGGCGCGAGGGGACGTAGCCGACCATGTCGTGCGCGTAACCGCACACCCAGGTCTGCGGGCCAAACTCGCGCTTGAAGCGGAGGGAGTAGTCCACCACCGCCTCCGCGCCGAGGGCGATCCAGAGCTGCTCGCCCAGCCGCCAGGCCTGCACGCCGTACTGGACGCCCCGCGGCAGCGTCTCCCCGGCATCCAGCAGCCGCCGCATCCGCTGCCCCCAGCGGCCCAGCACGCCGTCGGCCCCCGCGTCGCGCTCCACCTCCTCCCGCGTGGCGGGCCGCTCGAACTCCAGCGGCACGAAGGTGAACGCGGTGCGAAGCCGCGGGGCAACTGGCCGCAGCGGCCGCGCGAGCGTCTTCTCGACGGCCTCGGCGAGCTGGATACCATGCTGCTCGCACAACGCCACGGTGTGGCGGAGCACCGGGTTCTGGTCGCCCCCGCAGCCGGTCCAGAAGAGCGCCGCCGCGCCCGGGTAGCGTTTCTCGAGGGCCACCTGCGCATAGCCCGGGTAGTCGCCGCACCAGTACTGGTCGCTCAACGTTGTCGGGTGGCAGGCATAGCCGAACGCCACCGCCAGAAGCTCCCCGTTGGGCGAGTACACCGCCAAGACCGGCACGCTGTGATCGACGGGGCCTTCCAGGGTGCCCTCGGCCAGCCGCCGCGGCATCTCGGCTTCAGGGTTGTCCCGGCGGTTGGCGGCGAAGCCGGCGGTGCCCTCGCCGGCCAAAAGCGTCGCCGGCGCCAGCCTGCCGAGCGCCTCGCCGATCACCTCAACCAGGCGTGGCTCCAGCCAGCGCGTGTAGTCGTCCCCCTGCCGCCACTGGGCCGCGTCCAGCGGATAGTAGTCCGGAAGGACGCCGGTGGTAACCGGGGCGCAGTGGTTGTGGCTGGCCGTCAGCATGAGCTGGGAGTGGTCGAGGCCATAGCGCTGGCGCGCGACGGCGCACACGCGGTCGAACATCTCCTTGGAGAAGCCGACCAGGTCGCTCGTGACGATCACGGCACGCCGGCCATCGGCATCCTCCAGGGCAAGCGCCTTCACCCACAGGTCGTGCCGCTTCCCCTGGGAAGGGCGCGCGGAGCCGTAGCCAGCCAGCCACAGCGGCTTTTCCGGGGTGATCGCGATCCTCCCGATACCTGCCTTCCACATGTGAGCCTCCTTTGCCGCGCCCGCCACCGGCCGACGGCCGGCCGTGCCGGGCCGCCTGGCGCGTCGCCAGCGAGCCTGGGCAGAGCGCGGGCGAGTGTTCCGGCCGGCGCCTGCGTTGCCTTGACAAAAGCGTTGCCCTACAGGTATGATACAGTTGCGCGGAATTCCTGGCGCCGCAATTCACGGGCGAACGCGGCCCGCCGCGCGGGCTTCGCCGCCCGCTGCCAGGCGCCGGGCGCATTGACGCTTTCAGTACCAGTTGAGCAACTCCCATTCGGCCCGCGTGCGTTGTGCGGGGGAAGGCAAACATCGGGTATGGCGAATAGTAACCGTGTTACTCCCAACACCGGGAAAAGTGGCGCCGACGGGCAGGCCATCAAGAAGAAGCGCCAGCGACGGCCCGTATCGCACACCTCCTCCTTCGGCTCCCTGACCGTGCTGCGCCAACGCATGCACGACTTCAACCTCATCCGCTGGATCTTTATCGGCCTGGGCGTGGTGATGGTGGTTGGCGTTGTCGGCTCCGTACCCAATATGGGCAGCGACCGCGACCTGGCCGGCACCGGTGTTGTCGCCCGCATCGACGGCTACAAGGTGGAGCGCGAGCCGTTCGAGCGAGAAGTGGAAGCCCGCAAGGAGTCCCCCTACTATTCCCTGATGGGGGGCGGCCCCGGCCAGGAGCTGGCCACGCGCCACCAGGTGCTCGAAGTTATCATCGACCGCCGGCTGAAGCTGCAGGCGGCGCGCCGCGAGGGCAACAAGGTCGGCCGCAAGCAGCTCCAGGAGCGCATTGACCAGGCGATCGACGCCGAGGTGATGCAGGCTAAGAGCCAGTTCAAAGACCCGAAAGACTTCCAGACCAAGTTCCTTGAGAAGCGCATGAAGGTCAAGGACGAGGCCGGCCTGCGCAAGAAGATCCGCAGCCAGATCAGCCGGGAGTGGATTGCCGCCTCGCGCGAGGCGATCCTGATAGAGAACCTGCAGCGCAAGATCGAGAAGCAGGCGGCTGGCCTGCCCATCGATAAGGCGAAGCCGGAGGATATCGAGATCCACGTCCGCCAGATCGTGATCACCACCGACAAGCGCTCGGAGGCCGAGGCAAAGAAGCTGGCCGAGGCCGCGCTCGCCCAGGTGAAGGCGGGGGCGGACTTCGCCAAGGTCGCCAAGGAGAAGTCTGACGATACGGCCACCAAGGCGCAGGGGGGCGACCGGCAGTGGGTTGGCAAGAGCGGCTTCTGGGAAGGTCCAGAGCTGGAGCAGGCCGCCTTCGCGCTGCAGCCGGGCCAGGCGAGCGACCTGATCAAGACGCGCAACGGCTACTACATTCTCAAGGTGGAAGGCCGGCGCTTCAGCCCCCGCAGGCACTGGGATGCCTATGTGGCCGAGCTGAAGAAGAAGGCGAAGATCGAGGTGCAAGACCCGCTGCTGGTCGCCTACCGGCAGTATATCGCCCCGGCCAAGGACGACGCGGAGCGCAAGAAGAACCGTGCCGCCGCCATGAAGCTGTTCCAGGAGGCGCTGCCGAAGGTCTACCTGCCGGATACCCTGGCGGCGGTTCAGTACACCCTCGGCCAGATGCACCGGGAAGACAAGAACCTGGCCAAGGCGGCCGAGGCGTTCGGCCAGGCGGCGCAAGCGCGCCCCTCGCCGGAAATCTACATGGCCCTGGCCGACACCCAGAAGGAGCTGAAGAAGACCGAAGCGGCGCTTGAGAGCTACAAGCTGGCCTCCGACATGGCGTCGGATACCACCTCGCAACAGCACTACTTCGTCCACATGATGCTGCAGGGCATCTTCAGCGAGATGAAGCAGCCGGCCTTGGCGGCCAAGGAAAAGGCCTGGATCGACGAGTTCATGAAGCAGCAGCAAAGCGGCATGGGCGGCTTCCCCGGAGGCACGTTCACCATTCCGCCGCGCTGACGCGTTGCCGATTGTCGATTGCCGATTGCCGAATGAGGATTGCGGATTGGGCGGCGCCCGCGCGCCTGGCAACCCGATCGGCAACCGACAATCGGCAATCGGCAATCGTGTCTGGGGGTGTTTGAATGCCGGTCTATGAACTGCGTTGTGAGGAGTGCCAGCACACGTTTGAGGTGCTGACCCCCACAATGACTCTCCCTAAGGAGACAGTCTGTCCGCAGTGCGGGGGTCAAGAGGTGCGCCGCTTGCTCTCCAGCTTCTTCTCTCGCTCGGCGCAAAAGGCGAAGGCAGCGCCCGAGGCCTGTGAGCAGTGCCCCGGTCGGGGCAAGGAAGCCCACTGCCCGTTCTCGGCAGCCTGACCGCCCCGCGGGCGGAGAGAGCAACATGGGTGATAAGGTCTATTACATCACGACCCCCATCTATTATGTGAACGACGCGCCGCACATCGGCCACTTCTCGACGACGGTGGCGGCGGATGTGCTGGCGCGCTTCCAGCGCCTGCGCGGGCGCGAGGTGCTCTTTGCCACCGGCACTGACGAGCACGCGCCCAAGGTGGCTGAGGCGGCGCGCCAACGCGGCAAGGAGCCCCAGCAGTTCGTCGATGAGATCGTGCAGACCTACCTGCAAACCTGGCAGGAGACGCACATCGACTACGACGACTTCGTGCGCACCAGCGAGCCGCGCCACAAGGCGGTCGTCACCGCCGCGTTCGAGCGCCTGCGCGAGCGGGGCGACATCTACCGCGGCATCTACGAGGGCTGGTACTGCGTGCCCGACGAGACATTCTGGCAGGAGTCGGAGCTGATCGAGGGGCGCTGTCCCAACCCCGAGTGCCGTCGCCCGGTGCAGAAGGTGCAGGAGGAGAACTGGTTCTTCCGCCTCTCCGCCTACCAGGACCGCCTCCTGGAGTACTACGAGGCCCATCCCGAGGTGCTCCAGCCGGACTTCCGGCGCAACGAGGTGCTCTCCTTCATCCGCAGCGGCCTGCGCGACGCCAGCATCACCCGCTCTGCCTACGGCTGGGGCATCCCCGTGCCGGACGACCCGAGCAAGGTGATCTACGTCTGGTTTGACGCCCTCCTCAACTACATCACCGTTGCCGGTTACCTGCAAGATGAGGCCAAGCTGCGCGACGTGTGGCCGGCCGATGTCCACCTGATGGCCAAGGACATCTTCGTGCGCTTCCACGCCACCCTGTGGCCGGCGATCCTGATGGGCCTGGAGCTGCCCCTGCCCCGCCGCCTCTTCGCCCACGGCTTCTGGACCGTGGACGGCGAGAAGATCTCCAAGTCGAAGGGGAACGCGATCAACCCGCGCCAACTGGCCGCCGAGGTGGCCGAGCGCTCCGGTTCCAGCTATGACGTGGTGGTGGACGCGCTGCGCTTCTTCATCTTCCGCGAGGTGCCGTTCGGCCTGGATGGCGACTTCTCCACCACCGGCTTCGTGCATCGCTTCAACTCCGACCTGGCCAACGACCTTGGCAACCTGGTCAACCGGAGCATCTCGATGCTCCACCGCTACTACGAAGGGGTGGTGCCCGCCGCCACGCCCGACCCGGCGCTGGTCGCCCTGGCCGAACCGCTGGTGCGCGACCTGCCCGCCGCCCTGGAGGAGCTGCGCTTCCACCAGGCACTCGACCTGATCTGGGGCTTCATCAGCGCGCTGAACAAGTACGTCGACGAGCAGGCACCCTGGCGGCTGGCTCGCGAGGAGCGTCGCGAGGAGTTGGCGCGCGTGATGTACTCGGTGCTCGACGGAGTGCGCCTGGTCGCCGTCGCCATCTCGCCCTTCATGCCGGTGGCCGCCGGCGAGATCTGGCGCCAACTGGGGATGCCCACCCCCCTCGCCGCCCAGCGCTGGGACGAGGCAATGCGCCCCGGCGGGCTGCCCGCCGCCACCGTGACGGCCACCGCCGAACCGATCTTCCGGCGCATCGAGGAGAAGCGCCGCCCCGCAAAGGAGAAACCTGTGGCCGAGACCACGCCCGCGCCGGCCGAGAAGCCGGCCGAACCTGCCCAGCCAACGATTACCTTTGACGAGTTCCAGCGCCTCGACCTGCGCGTCGCGCGCATCGAGGCGGCCGAGCGCATCCCCGGCGCCAACAAGCTGCTGAAGCTCACCGTAAACACCGGCACTGACACCCGGACCGTGGTGGCCGGGATCGCCCTCTGGTATGCGCCGGAAGAGCTGGTCGGCCGTAAGGTCGTCCTCGTCTGCAACCTGGCGCCCGCCAAGATCCGCGGCGTCGAGTCGCAAGGGATGCTCCTCGCCGCCGACACCGAGGGGCGCGCCGTGCTCCTCCAGCCCGAGCAGGACGTCCCCGTCGGCAGCAAGGTCCGCTGAGCCGGGCGGGCCACCCGGCCCTCGCTCTGACCTTTTGGCCGCCTCTCTCTCGCGTGGTGGGCGAGAGGCGGCCTGGGGGTGCGGGCATCCCGCCACTCCCCGCGAACTTTTGGCGCGCTGTGGCGTCCAACAACGTGTGGGAGGGAAGCACGTGCTAGTGATACCGCGGTTGCTGCTGGCTGTTCTTTGCCTGCTCTCCGCGAGTGCGGTGACGCGCGCTGACGAGGCAGAGCCCACGCCCGCGTCGCCCCCGGCGGAGCAGACTCCGGCCCCCGCCCCCGCTGAAGGCGGCGAGGGGCAGCCGGCGGCTGCCCCACCGGCGGAAGCGAGTACTCCGGCCGAGGGCGCCGAGCAACCGGCCGCTCCCCCCAAAGAGATCGTCCACGGCAGCGTGGTGGATCTGGTGACGCACCAGCCGCTCGCCGGCGCAACCGTGGCGGTGCGCACCCGCAACGGCAAGGTGCTGGCCTGGGGCAAGACCAACGCCGCGGGCGAATTCGACATCGAGGGCAGCTACGTGGAGCACGTCCGCCTGCCCGACTACCGCGATAAGAGCCCCGGTCTGTTTGGCCAGATCGCCCGTGGCGCCGGCCGCGTCTTCCGCATCGCGCGCCACAACATCGGTCGGGTGGTGCGCCCCGCCGCCAAGGCCGCCGGTGCCGCCGTCGGTGGTGCCATCGGCGCCGACGTGGCCGGCGCCGTCGCTGGTGCCGTTGCCCCGGTGCCGGAGAGCGTGCTGCCGGAGGTGCCCGACGAGGATGGCCCCGGCGTCTTCATCGCCAAGGTGGTCTGCCCCGGCTACCAGGACTACCAGGGGCCGGTTCAGGCCTACTGGATGGACCCGCCTGACGACGAAGGCGACAACACCCTCGATTTCTGGCTGGATCCGATTGCCCTGGCGCCGCGCACCGACGACAAGGAGAGCAAGCTGCGCTCCGGGCCACGGGGGGAGTTCATGCGCCTGCGGCAGGCGGCGCTGGAACCAAGCATCGCCCCGCGCAACTCGTCGTTCACCATCTCCGTGCGCCTCACCATCCCCCCGGAGGCGGTTGAAGGCATCAAAGTGATCGCCCGCAGTGACCGCACCGAGGAGATGGTGCCACTCGAGCCCGTAGCAGAGGATCCGGGCCTCTTCCGCGGGCAGATGAAGGTGGGCGCCGAGTGGCCGCTGAACGACCAGAAGATCATCCTCCTGGCGCTGCGCTCCGTGCCGGCCAGCGCCGATGGGCCGCGCTCCGCCGTGCCTGAGGTATTGGCAGAGAAGCTCTCCCTCTGGAAAGCCCGCAAGTTCACCTTCGACCCGCAGATCCTCGCCTCGCGAGACCGGGAGGAACTGACCCTCACCGTGGTGGAGTAGCTGCGCCAGCGCTCGCGGCGGAGGGGCAGAGGTCGCGCAGGCAGCAGCGCGCACACGCCGGTTTGCGCGCCTGGCACACTCGACGGCCATGCCAGATCAGGGCGTGGGAGGCAAAGCTCCAATCCTCGCGCGGCAGCAGCCGCTGCAGGTCGCGCTCGATCTGATCCGGGTCCGTCGTCTCGGTCAACCCCAGGCGGTTGGCAAGGCGGGTGACGTGCGTGTCCACCGGGATAGCCGGCACCCCGAAGTGCGTGGCGAGGACCACGTTGGCCGTCTTGCGGCCGACGCCAGGCAACGCCACCAACGCCTCCAGGCTCGCGGGCACGGCGCCGTCGTGCCGCGTCACCAACTCCCGAGCCATGCCGCGGATCGCCTTCGCCTTGTTGCGGAAGAAGCCAGCAGAGTGGATCTCCTGCTCCAACTCCTCCGGGCGGGCGGCGGCATAGTCTGCCGCGGTGGGGTACTTGCGGAACAGGTGCGGCGTGATCTGGTTCACCCGCTCGTCGGTACACTGCGCCGAGAGGATCGTCGCCACCAGAAGCTCCAGCGCGTTGGTGTGGTGCAAGGCGCAGTGTGCGTCGGGGTACTCCGCGCGCAGCCGGGCGATGATCTCCCGCGCGCGCGCTGGTGTCGCTTCGCTGATGGGCATCGGTGTGGCTCTCAGACGATCCCGGCGCGCAGCAGGTCCTTCAGGGCCACCACGCCCACCAGACGCCCGGCATCATCGAGCACCGGGAGGTCGCCGATGGCGCCGGGGCGGTGCGACTCCATGATGTGCAGCGCCTCGGTCGCCAGGCGGTCCGGCCCGATGGTAGCGGCTTCGCGGTTCATCACCTCGGCGGCGCGGCGGCGGAGGCAATCGGGATCTTGCAGGAGGCGGCGGCGCACGTCGCCATCGGTGATGATCCCCTGCAGTCGGCCTTCGTCGTCGGTGATGATAGCGCAGCCGGCGCGCGCCTCAGTGATCGCCAGCAGCGTCTCCAGCACGGTGGTCTCCTCCCGGACGGTGGCCACCAGGTCGCCGGTGCGCATCAGGTCGCTCACGCGCAGGAGGAGGCGCCGGCCCAGCGAGCCGCCCGGATGGAAGCGGGCGTAGTCATCGCGCGTGAAGTGGCGCTCCTGCATGGCGCACACGGCCAGGGCGTCTCCCAGCGCCAGCATCACCGTGGTGCTGGTGGTGGGCGCCAGCCCCAGCGGACACGCCTCCCGCTCCACCGAGGCATCGAGGAAGACATCGGCCTGCTCGCCGAGGGTAGACGTGGCGCTGCCACACAGGGCGATGATCGGGATCGCCAACCGCTTGAAGGCGGGCAGAATGCGAACGATCTCCTCCGTCTCGCCGCTGTAGGAGAGAACGATCACCAGGTCGCCCCGGGTTGCCATGCCCAGGTCGCCGTGGACGCCTTCGGCCGGGTGCAGAAAGAGCGACGGGGTGCCGGTGCTGGCGAAGGTGGCAGCGATCTTGCGGGCGATGGCACCAGACTTTCCCATCCCGGTGACCACGACGCGCCCCTCACACCGCAGCAGAAGCTGCACGGCCTGGGTGAACGCTTCGCCCAGGCGCTCGCGCACCTGCAGAATCGCCCGCGCCTCGGTCTCCAGAACGTCGGCACCAAGCTGCAGAATAGTGGAAGTGTGGCCCTGCGACTGCATCATCACGGATGCAGTTCGCCAGCGCAGGCGGCGGCTCCTCCCTGATCGGGCCACGGGAGCCGGAAGAGGGTTTTCCCCGCCAGCGTCGCACTTGGAGGGCGGGGCCGGCCGCGGCGTGGCCAATGGCCCGCGCGTAAGACGCATTGTTCCCGATGGGAGAAGCCGTTGCAGACCAGCGTTCTTTCCGAGGAGCAGATCGTCAAGATCCACGAGACGTCGTTGGCCATCCTGGAGCGGGTGGGCGTGGTGGTGCCGCACGCCGAGGTGCTGCGC
>JAAZEB010000223.1 GCA_012512505.1 Armatimonadota bacterium
ATCCGCGAGCACCCGGTGCTGCTGAACCGCGCCCCGACGCTGCACCGCCTCGGCATTCAGGCGTTTGAGCCGGTGCTGGTGGACGGCAAGGCGATCAAGGTGCACCCGCTGGTCTGCCACGCCTTCAACGCCGACTTCGACGGCGACCAGATGGCGGCGCACGTGCCCCTCTCTGCCACCGCGCAGGCTGAGGCGCGCGTGTTGATGCTCTCGACCAGCAACCTCTTCTCGCCGGCCGATGGGCGCCCGATCGTGGCCCCGATCCAGGATATCGTCCTCGGCTGCTACTACCTGACGCTCACCAAGGACGCGCCCCTGCGTGAGGATCACGTCTACCGGCCGGAGGAGGCGATCCTGGCTTACGAACTGGGCGAGCTGGATCTGCACCAGCTCATCCGGGTGCGCGTGCCGGTCACCCGGCGGGCGGAGGCGGATGGAAATGGCGCCGCCGAGCTGCACACGGAGGTGCAGGAGATCCAGACCACCGTGGGCCGGCTGATCTTCAACAACATCCTGCCGGAAGACATGCGCTACGCGCCCGAGTACAACCGCGACCTGGACAAGGGCGCTATGGCGCGCGTGGTCTCCTGGTGCCATCAGATGCACGGGTCCGAGCGCACCGTGAAGCTGCTTGACGACCTGAAGGCGCTTGGCTTCCGCTTCGCCACCCGCGCCGGCATCTCCATCGCCTCCAGCGACATGAACATCCAGGCCGGACGCGAGATGATCATCCGCCGCACCGAGCAGCAGGTTGCCTCCATCAACCAGCAGTACCAGGAGGGCTTCCTCACCGCCGGCGAGCGCGAAGAGAACGTGCTGAAGTACTGGACGGACGCCAGCGAGGAGATCGTCGACGCCATCCTGCACAAGATCGACCGCTTCAACCCGATCTACATGATGGCCAACTCCAAGGCCCGCGGCTCGGTGAAGCAGATCTCGCAGTTGGCCGGAATGCGCGGCTTGATGGCCGACCCGTTCGGCCGCATCATCGACTCGCTGCCGATCAAGTCCAACTTCCACGAGGGCCTGAACGTGCTGGAGTATTTCATCTCCACGCACGGCGCCCGCAAGGGCCTGGCCGACACGGCCCTGCGCACCGCCGACGCCGGTTACCTCACCCGCCGCCTGGTGGACGTGGCCCAGGACGTGATCGTCCGCGCCGTCGACTGCGGCACTGAGGACGGCATCCAGGTGGAGCGCCTGCTGAACGAGGACGACGAGGAGGTGCTGGCCCTGCGCGACCGCATCCGCGGCCGCACCCTGGCGCAGACGATCTACATCCAGCCGGATGGCACGCTCATCCAGCTCGCGGAGGAGGGCGTCAACCGCGCCGATCCGGAAACCGGCGAGGTGATCGAGCAAGAGGTGGCCCCGGACCTGCCGGTGCTGCTGCGCAAGGGGGAAGAGATCACCGATGCCCTCGCCATGCAGATCGAGCAGGCTGGCCTAACGCAGGTTCGCATCCGCTCGCCACTGACCTGCGAGCTGCGCTACGGGATCTGCGCCCGCTGCTATGGCCGCGACATGGCGACCGGGCGGCTGGCCGAGGTCGGGCTAGCGGCTGGCATCGTGGCTGCCCAGTCGATTGGCGAACCGGGCACCCAGCTCACGATGCGCACCTTCCACACCGGTGGCGTGGCCGCCGAGTACCTGACCGGCGTCGCTGAAGTCAAGAAGAAGAAGCAGGAGGCGCTGCGCGAGCTGCACGAGGACATCCGCCGCGGCATCATCCGCTTCGACGTGAGCGGCGCCGAAGACACCGGCGACACCAGCGCCTTCGAGGTGTCGGTGGGCGAGCGCGAGCGCGTGCGCCAGGTGCAAGAGCTGCTGAAGGTGCTGGAGGAGCAGGTGAAGGGCCTGCTGCGCGTCGTGGAGCTGTTCGAGGCGCGCAAGCCGAAGGGGCAGGCAATCATCACCGACATCGACGGCACCGTCGCCGATATCGAGACGCACCGCCTGCGCCAGGTGATCCTGCACGCCGACCTGCCCATCGACGGGCCGGAGCGCGTCGTCGGCGAGTACGCGGCCAACGACCTCATCGACGCCGAGACGGGCGAAGTGCTCCTGCGCAAGGGGGGCGAGATCACCGAGCGGATCCTCCGCCGCCTGCGCGAGATGGAGAAGAAGACCGTCACCGTGCGCCGGCCACACCTGGTGCCCTACCGCGGCAAGTTGGAAGTGGAGCGCGGCGACCGGATCCGCGCCGGCGACCGGCTGACCGAAGGTCCGCTGCATCCCCAGGACATCCTGAAGCTGCAGGGCGTCGAGGGCGTGCAGACCTACCTGGTCGGCGAGATCCAGCAGGTCTACAAGAGCCAGGGCGTTGACATCAACGATAAGCACGTCGAGGTGATCGTGCGCCAGATGCTGAAGAAGCGCAAGATCCTCGATCCGGGCGACACCGACCTGCTGCCGGGCCAGATGGTGGACAAGTTCGAGCTGCAGGCCGAGAACCAGCGCGTGGAGGCGGCCGGCGGTCGTCCGGCGCGCGCGGAGTACCTGCTGCTCGGCATCACCGAGGCGTCGCTGGCCACGGAGTCGTTCCTCTCCGCCGCCTCGTTCCAGAAGACGACCAAGGTGCTCACCGATGCCGCCGTGAAGGGCAAAGAAGACCACCTGGTCGGTCTGAAGGAGAACGTGATCATCGGCCGCCTCATCCCGGCGGGCACCGGCATGGTGCCCTATCGGGAGATGCGGGTGCGCCCGGCCGACGGCGATCTGTCGTCGTTCGACCGCCTGTTGCCGGCCGATGAGGACCTGTCGGCGGAGGCCTACTCCCCCTCGCGCAGCGTGTCGGTGATCGACCGCGACGGCGAGGAAGAGGAGCTGCCGATCCTCGCCACCGTTCCCGAGGTAGAGCCGGAGTACGTCGAGGCCGAGGAGGAAGAGCCGGAAGAGGACGAGGACGACTTCGACCTGGATGCCACGCTGCGCCTCGGGCTTGGCGAAGCCGAGCCGGACGACGAGGAGTAACCAGGCCGCCAACGGCCATTACCCAGCGACGGGGCGCCCCCACCGGGCGCCCCGTTCTCCGTACAGCACCCCCCCCGCCGTAGGAGGCGTCTCCGCCGCCGACGGTCGGAGCGCCGGCGTCCCGCCGGCCGCCGTAGGAGGCGTTTCTGACGCCGACGGGTTGCCGGTATCGGCCCTGCAAACGCCAAGGGCCGCAGGCCTCGGAGGAGGAGGCTGCAGCCCTTGATCTTGGTAGGTTCTCACCTGGCGGAAGGGGCGGGATTCGAACCCGCGGGCCTCATCGGCCAACTGTTTTCAAGACAGTCGCGATCGCCCACTCCGCCACCCTTCCCCGTGGCCTACCCCATTATCTTAGCCGAGTCGGACCGAATGTGTCAATAGTGCTCACTGCTGGAAGCTGTAGTAGGGGATCTGGAACGCCCACCCGGCCACCGCCCAGCCGCATCCCACCGTGAAGTCGCCCAGGATCAGCCCCAGGAAGAACGGCAGCGTGCGCCGGTGCAGGCGCAGCCCCCCGTAGCGCAGCACCAGCAGCTTCGCCACCCACGCCAGCAGCATCGGCAGCCACACCGTGTTCATCGACCACGAGCCGGCCAGCGCCAGCCCCAGCGGGTGGAACGGCCACCACGCCAACCGCAGCCGCAGCCAGTAGAGCAGCAGCGACAGACCCGCCCCAAACCCAATCGCCCGCGCCGCCGGCAGATTGGCCGGTGTTGGCGTCGAAAGCCAGGAATCGAGCCGGCCGAACGCCTCCCAGCCAAACCCCACCACGTGCCCCGCCATCTGCGCCCGGGCGCCCAGCGTGTAGCCAAAGTGCAAGTACGCCCAGAAAGAGCAAAGCGCCCCCAGAACCCCCGCCAGCATCAGCGGGAGCACCAGCTTCCCTGGCCGGTATCCCATCCGGCCAGCGATGTAGAACGCCTCAAGCTGGTTCGGCATCGGCAGGCTGCGGTAGGCCCGGTTGAACCACCAGAAATAGTTCAGCACCGCCAGGTTCTTCGAACCGATCAACTGCGTGCCCAGCGCGCCCACCAGGATGTAGTCCGGCCCGCCGTTGTGCAGGTCGTGCGCCGGCGGACCCAACTCCGCCCGCATCCGGGTGATCCCAAACGCCACCAGGAAGTAGATGCCAAACCCGGCCAGCGCCAGCCACGGCGACAGCCCCCCGGCCACGAAGAAGAGCGACAGCAGCAGATAACCGCCCAGCGCCCCACCCAGCGCCCAGCGGTAACGCAGCGGCTCGCGCTCCTCGCCCGGCATCGGCTTTCCGCCCAACACCCCGGCCACCACCGCGCCCAGGTAGCGCCGGCTGCCCCACAGCGCCATCAGCGCCACCACCACGTAGGCCCCGAAACACTGCTGCTCCACGTAGGGAAACCCGGTGCCCGGCTGCATCCATCCCAGCGCCCGGCTCAGCACCCGCTCCGCCTTGTAGAAAAAGTAGAAGAACCAGCTTGAGAAGAGCAGATCCACCGGCAGCAGGTAACCAAGCCCGATGGCGAACGGGTAGAAGGAGATCGGCGTCCAGCCGATGGCGTTCCAGGGCGGGAACGGGAAGAAGGGGCTGAGGTCGGTGAGGCGCACGTAGATGCGTGGGAACGAGGGCACCAACACGTTGATGCCGTTCACCAGGTTGATGGCCGCGGTGATGCCGAAGCCGATCCAGAGCGCGCGGCTGCGGAACACCGCGGCGTTGCGGTCGGTGAGGTGCAGCGGCACGCTGGCAATCGGATAGCTGAGGCGCTCGTGCTCCATCCAGGAGCGGCGCACCAGCGACGCCAGGCAGAGCATAGTGAACAGCATCACCGCGATGAACGCCGTCCACACCCCGATGGCTGGCCCCCACGCCCGCAGCACCCGCCAGGTATAGGGCGTGGATGCCCCCTCATACCAGCCGTTCAGCACCTCCGCGTTCCACACGCCCCACCAGCGCGGCAGCAGCGGGTGCATCTTCGTGGCCCACTGGTTCTCCGGGGTGGCAAAGCGCGTCGGGTGCCCCAGCATCGGCACCAGCACGTCCATGAAGTCCACGCTCGCCACCGCCGTGGAGAGCACCAGCATCGCGTAGGCGGTGACTAGGTCCGGCCGGGAGAGCGCCCACCGCGGCGCCCGGCGCTGCAGGAAGACGTTCAGCAGCATCAGCGCCAGCAGCAGACAGATAACGTTCGCGAAGAGGGAAAAGGTGGTGGGATACGGCCCGGCGGTGGAGCCGCCATGAACCGAGGTGCCCGCCATCTCCATGTAGGTGACCCAGAAGACGTTGAGCGGGATCAGCACCAGGCCAAGGATCACACCTCGGCGCGCGGAAGGCGTCTTGTTCGTCGCGGCTGCCTGGTTCGGGTGGGCAATGGGCTCCATGGCGTGCGAGAAAGGAAGTTCGCTCCCCGGCACGGGATCCCTTCGTCAGCGAATGCATCGGGCGCCCGCCGGGAACAGGCGCCCCTACCGGCAGCACCCCAGGCCTGTGGTAACCGCTCGCGGGAGGTTTAAGCAAGCAGCCAGGCGGGTAAGATCCTTTACAATGTGCTCCTGCAGGGGGCCGCCGGCAAGCCGCAGGAGTGGGCCAGCGTCTTCTCGAACCGTTCTGCGAGAGGCGACGGCCGGGCTGCGCGCGGCCCTGGTGTTCGCTCGCCGCTCAGCACGGCCGGGCGAGCGAAGCGCGGGCGCGCTCCTGCGACCCACTCCGTTTGAGGAGACTGCCGAATGACACGTACCTGGATCCTCTTCGGGAGCATCGTCCTAGTGACCATCGCCGTGCTGGCGCTGCTGGTGAACATCTTCCGGCGCCAGCAGGAAGCCCGCATCACCTACCGCCATGTCGTCGAGATTCCGGCTAACGAGCCGGACCCGGCGGTCTGGGGCGCGAACTTCCCCAACGAGTACGACAGCTACCAGCGCACGCTGAAGACCAGCACCTTCGCCCAGTACAGCAAGTACGGCCGCTACGGCGGATCGGAGAACTTCTCGAAGCTGCACAAGTACCCGAACATCACCCGCCTCTTCGCGGGCTACCCCTTCTCGGTCGAGTACCGTGAAGAGCGGGGGCACCTGCACGCCGTGGCCGACATGCTGGCCACCAAGCGCCTCGGCGACAAGAAGCCAGGGCCGTGCATGACCTGCAAGAGCAGCCAGGTGCCCGGGATCATGGCGCAGATCGGCCCCGAGCAGTTCTACCGCACCCCGGTCAAGCAGCTCGTCTCGAAGTTCGACATCAAGCACTCCATCTCGTGCGCCGACTGCCACCAGTCTGGCACGATGGCGCTGCAGGTCACCCGCCCGGCCTTCCGCGAGGCGATGGAGCGCCGGAAGACGCCGGTGCCGACCGCCAACCACCAGCAGATGCGCGCTTACGTGTGCGGCCAGTGCCACGTCGAGTACTACTGGCCCAAGGAGACGAACTACCTCACCTTCCCCTGGGATCGCGGCATGCGCCTCGAGCAGATCGAGGAGTACTACGACCGCATGGGCTTCTCGGACTGGACGCACGCCGAGACCGGCGCCAAGCTGGTGAAGATGCAGCACCCGGACTACGAGCTGTGGTCGTCCGGTATCCACGCCCGTGCCGGCGTGAGCTGCCCGGACTGCCACATGCCGTTCAAGCGGGAGGGCTCCATCAAGGTGACCGACCACTGGATCGCCACCCCGCTGGCCGATGTCGCGCGCGCCTGCACCACCTGCCACCGCGCCTCGGAAGCCGAGATGCGCGCCCGCGTGCTGGAGATCCAGGACCGCACCTACTCGCTGCTGAGCCGCGCGGAAGAAGCCCTGATCGCCGCGATTGACGGCATCAAGCTAGCAATCGCCGCTGGCGCCACCGACGCTGAACTGGAGGAACCCCGCCGACTGCACCGCCGCGCCCACCTGCGCTGGGACTTCATCAGCGCCGAGAACAGCATGGGGTTCCACAGCGGCGGCGAGGCAAACCGCATCCTGGGTGATGCCATTGACTTCGCCCGCCAAGCGGAGCTGGCCGCCTACAAGGTGATGGCGGCGCGCCAGGGCGGCACCCGGCGCTGACGAGGGGAAACCGGAGCAGGCGATGCGGCTACCAGGCGCAAAGGTGGCATGGCGGGCGTCGGTGATCGCTGCGGCCATTCTGGTCGGCACCGGCAGCTACACCTTCTGGTTCGCCCGCGGCTACTCCTACCTGCTCGACGACCCCGAGGTGTGCATCAACTGCCACATCATGCGCGACAACTACCATAGCTGGGATCGCTCCAGCCACCAGGAGATCACCTGCAACGACTGCCACGTGCCGCACACGCTCGTTGCCAAGTGGCTCACCAAGGCGGAGAACGGCTTCCACCACTCGGTAGCGTTCACCTTCGGGCCGCCGGAGGTGATCCACGCCCGGCCGCGCACCCGGCGGCTCATCCAGCGCAACTGCCTCTACTGCCACGGCGAGATGGTGATGCTCGTCCGCGGCACCGAGGAGTGGCGCGACCGCTTCTGCTTCGATTGCCATCGCGGCGTTGGCCACGCCTATTGAGGCGTATGGGAGTGTAGAGGACCAGCGCCCCCCGCGCAACAGGCGGAGCGCCGCAGCAATGCGGCTCCCCACAGTGTGAAGCCCGATGGCTCGGGCACTCCGGCTATCCCCTGGGAGAGCAACGGAGCGCCGCAGCAATGCGGCTCCCCACGGTGTGAAGCCCGATGGCTCGGGCACTCCGGCCAGTTGCCCGGGAGTAGCGGAACGATACCCCTGGGCTACGCGTCGCTGGCGGCGCGGATCTCCTCGATGACCTCGAGCGCGCGCACGCCGTGTGCCGCGTCGGCCAGGGGCGCCTCCGCGCCGCGCACCGAGGCGATGAAGTGGCGCACCTGCGGCAGATAACGGTTCATCGCCTGGCGCACATCCCGACCGTTGACGGCCACCACCCACTCCGCGCCTTCCTGGCGCAGCTCGGCGTGCCCGCCCGCGCCCCAGGCCCGAATGCCCCGCCACGAGGAGAGAGCATAGCTCACGCTGACGGTGCAGGGCACCCCCTCGCCGGCAATCAGCAGCGCGGTCACCGTATCCACCAGACCCCAGCCGCGCAACTCGCGAACCGAGGCGCCGGCGACGTGCGTTATCTCCCCAACGTAAGCGCGAACCATATCGAGGCAGTGCGGCATCAGTTCGAAGAGGACATCACCGCCGTGCCCGGGCTGCCGCCGCCAGCGCTCCGGGTCGATCTCGGCGCGCTTCTCCAGCACCGCCTCCACGCGTCCTAGCGGGCCGATCTCCGCCAGCGCATCCCGGAACGCGCCGGCCAGCGGGGGGAAGATCCACGGGCGGACGACGTGGAGCTGCACACCGGCGGCGGCGCAGTAGTCGGCCATCGCCTGGGCGTCGCCGCTGGAGAGGGCCAGTGGCTTCTCGCACAGCACGTGCTTGCCCGCCCGCGCCGCCAGCGCCACGTGCGCCCGGTGCAACGGGTTGGGCGAGGCCACCAGCACCGCCTCCACCGCCGGATCGGCCACCACCGCCTCGGCAGAATCGTAGGCACCGGCCACGGCATAGCGCTCCGCCAGCGCCCGCGCGCGCTCCTGGTCACGCACGCTCAGCGCCACCACCCGCCCGCCGGCGGCGGTGATGCCGGCATGGGCATAGCTCTCCACCACTCGCCCGAACCCGATGATGCCGAAGTTCATCGCTCACCTTTCCAGGCCACGGCTCCCCGCCGGCGGGCCATCGCGACTCGGGCCGCCTGGCTCATTCCCCGGGCTTGTCGGCTGCGCTTACCGCTCCAGTTGGCGGGCGACGCGGTCACGCGCCTGAAGGAGCACCGCCGGGTCGCGGGTAAACTCCGTGAGGCTGCGAGTAACGGGCAGACACGCCGCGCGCGCGGGTTCCCAGTCGCCGTTGTGCCGGTCGGCCAGGAGGGCCAGGTAGTCGTAATCCTCGAAGCCGTCGCGGATGGCGGCCAGGCGGATCGAGCCGATCGGGCCGTCCGGACCCGGGTAGAGGAGCACGCCATCCCCGTTCAGATCGTCATACTCGTAGCCGGTCGTGATGCTGAAATCCAGGAACGGGCCCCGCTTCGGGTCCACTACCCGGTCGTTGTTCTTGCGCGACCAGATGTTCAGGCCCCAGTAGAGGAAGCCATCCATCTTCTCGCGGTAAGCCTGCCAGCCGATCACGCGCGCTTCGATCAGCGGCTCTTCCACCAGCCAGTTCGCGTACGGATAGCGCGGCCCCAGGCAGATGTAGGACCACACCTGCAGGCCCTCGCGGCGCGCCGCTTCCGCCTGCTCGTAGTTGTAGCGCGAGGTCACCGGGCACAGCGCGTCGATGTTGAGCGCCTTCATCTTCGCCGGGTCCACATCCACGTAAGCGGTGGTCAGGGTGTAGATTTCGGGGTAGCGCTCCTTCACCAGGCCGAAGTACTCGCGGATGATGTCGTAATACTCTTCGCCGCGCTCGTCGAAGGTGTAGATGTAGGCCTTGTCCAGCAGGCCCCGGCGGCGCAGCTCCGCCACCGCCGGATCCAGGCGCTCGATGAGGCGGGCCTTGAACTCCGGGGTGTAGGTGCTGGGCTCACTGTAGCAGACCCAGGCCGCCTTGCCGCGCTCCTGCACCATGTTCAGTACGTTGTAGGCGTTGAGGCGGTCACGGTAGTAAGCGATGTCGTCGGGATCGGGCGGGGCGGTGCGCGAGATGTCGTCCGGGTTCAGGCGGTGGCGCAAGACGAAATCGCCGTAGCGCCGGCGCAGGGTGGGCGTGAGGGGGCCGTAGACCTGCTCCAGGAAGCCGTCCATCAGCGCGAAGGCGTTCTTCAGCCGCCCGGCCACGGGGAGGGCGAAGTCGTAGATGTGGGCGTTCACGGTCACGGTGGTGGGTGGCTCGCCATCCGCCAGGATCTGCAGGCGGCCGGTGTAGTCGCCCGCGGCGGCATCGCGCGGCGCAGTGAGGGTGACCCATACCGGCTGGGCAAAGCCGGGCTGCACGTCAAACTGCTCCACCGGCAGCAGTGGGTCGGGCCACCACCCGGGGTCCAGGTCGCGCACGAACGGATGGCGGAAGCGCCAGGTCTTCTCGATCCACACGTAGCCAACCTGCTGCCACTCCAGGTGGCGGGCGGCGATGCGCGCCTTGCCATCGCGGCGCACCAGGTCGCTCAGGCGCACGCGCACGTTGCGCAGCGGCCGCTCCGGGGCGGGCAGAAGGACCACCTGGAAGCTCTCCGCCTCGCCCTTGGCCAGCCGGATCTGTGCCTGGGGGCGGCGCGGCGGCAGCGCCGCCGGGAGCGCGCGCGGCATCACCCGCACCATGGCCGACTCCACCCAGGCCGCGTACGAACCGCTGTCGGTGCGCCGCAGGCGCACGCGCTCGCGGCGCTGGATCGTCTCGCCCAGGGCATCATCAGTGGCCGAGAGCTGCACCGTGTAGTCGCCCGGCGGCACCGCCTTGCCGGCGAACGCCGCGCGCAGGCGTCGGCCGCTGCCCTCCTGCCGCGCCACCTCGCGCCCGCCACGGATCAGCGCCACCTGCCACTTCCCCGGCAGCGAGAGCCCTCCGGCCACGTCCACGCCCAGCCCGCCGTACAGCCCGGGCAGCAGGCGAAGGTCCTCCCACTGGAACGGCGCCAGCGTCAGGCGCAGGTCATCAAACCAGGCGGTGCCCTTGCCGTTGCGCAGGAAGACGAACGCCTCGATCTTGGCGACCGGCTTGCCCACGTCGATGATGCTCTCGCGGTACTCCCAATCGTGACTGCCGTGGGTGAAGTTGAGTGTCTGGCCCCAGAGGGGCGTGCCATCGGCATAGAAGATATCGAGGTAGACGGAGTAGTCTTGCCCGGTGACGCCCTCGGCCTTGCTCCAGCCGGAGAGGAGCAGCGGATGCTTCACCGGCGGGTCAAGGGTGATGACCTGCCGCACGCCATAGGCCCCTTTGCTCTGGGCGGCGGCACAGCGCAGTGAGCGCTTTCCGGAGTGCTTCTCCCTGGTGTCGAACGCCCGGTCATCGAGCTGCTCCCAGGCGGCCGCGTCCGCCTCAAAGCCCGGGTCTTGCAGCAGGTTCTCGCCACGCTGCACCGCTCCCCAGGCGGACGTTCCCCCGGCGAGGCATCCCCCGATCAGCAGGCATACCGCCACCAGTCGCCCGGTCTGGAACACGCGTCCCATCCTCGATCTCCTTTCCGCCATACACTTAACCGGTTCGCTGCCCAGGGCCCGGCATTCCTGCCCGGCGGCCTCCCCCGACGCGGTCGGATCGCCGGCGTCCCGCCGGCCGTGGTCACCAACCGCGGTTGACTTGCCTCCGAGGCGCTGTTAGAATGGGACCATGGAGATGATCAGCGCCGAGGAGCTTTCACGAATAGTCGAGGAACAGATCCTGCCTCAGGTGGAGAAACCAAGCCGCTACCTGGGTTGCGAGGTGAACGCCATCCGCAAGGAGCCGTCCACGGTGGCACTGCGCGTTGCCCTGGCGTTCCCCGACCTCTACGACCTCGGTCTGCCCAACCTGGGGCTGCTGGTGCTTTACGAGGTGCTGAACCGCCGCCCGGAGATCCAGGCCGAACGCGTCTACGCGCCCGCGCCCGATCTGGAGGCGATCCTGCGCGCGCGCGGGCTGCCGCTCTTCACCCTGGAAACGCGCACGCCGCTGGGCCAGGTCGATTGCATCGGCTTCACTCTGCAGTACGAGCTGACCTACACCAACCTGCTGAACATGCTCGACCTGGCCGGCATCCCCCTGCTCGCCGCCGAGCGCGACGACGCCCACCCGATCATCCTGGCCGGCGGCCCCTGCGCCTTCAACCCGGAGCCACTGGCCGACTTCATCGATGCCTTCGCCATCGGCGACGGCGAAGAGGTGATCCTGGAGATCGCCAACTGCCTGAAGGAGACGAAGGGCCAGCCGCGCGCCGAGCGCCTGCGCCACCTGGCGGCGATCCCCGGCGTCTACGTGCCGGCGCTCTATGACACCCGCACCCTGGCGGATGGCACCGTCATCCCGGTCGGCCCCACGGTGCGCCGGCGCGTGGTGGCAGACCTCAACCAGGCGCCCTTTCCCACCGCCTACGTGGTGCCGTTTGCCCAGCAGGTGCACGACCGCGTCTCGCTGGAGGTGCTGCGTGGGTGTACCCAGGGCTGCCGCTTCTGCCAGGCCGGTGCCGTCACCCGCCCCGTGCGCGAGCGCTCGCTGGAAACGCTGCGGCGGCTCACCCAGGAGTCGCTGGCGCAAACCGGCTACGAGGAGATCGCCCTCGCTAGCCTCAGCACCTGCGACTACTCGCGCGTGCGCGCGCTGGTACAGCAGTCAGTAGAGATCGCCACCCCCTGGGGCGCTGCCGTCTCTCTCCCATCGCTGCGGCTCGACTCCTTCTCGGTCGACCTGTCGGAGATGACCCAAAGCCTGCGCAAGTCGGGGCTCACCTTCGCCCCGGAGGCCGGCTCCCCGCGCCTGCGCGCCGTCATCAACAAAGGGATCACCGATGAGGAACTGCTGGAGACCACCGGCGAGGTGTTCCGGCGCGGCTGGGAGGTGGTGAAGCTCTACTTCATGATCGGCCTCCCCACCGAGACGGACGAGGACGTGCTCGCGATTGCCGACCTGGCCCGGCGCGTGCTAGCCCATGGGCGGCGCCAGCAGCCGAAGGCTCGCCTGAACCTGGGCGTCTCCACCTTCGTGCCACGGCCGCAAACGCCGTTCCAGTGGGAGGCGCAGATCTCCATCGCCGAGACGCAGCGGCGGCAGGCACTCCTGAAAGCACACCTGCGCTCCGGCCTGAAGTTCGGGCGCCACGATGCCCTCACCTCCTACCTGGAGGGCGTCTTCTCCCGGGGCGACCGGCGCGTCGGGCGCGCCCTCCTGGAGGCGTGGCGCCGCGGCTGCCGCATGGATGCCTGGAGCGAACACCTTGACTTCGCCCGGTGGCAGGAGGCGTTCGCCGCCGCCGGCCTCGACCCGGACACCTACCTGCGCGCCCGTTCGCTCGACGAACCGCTCCCCTGGGATCACATCGATACCCTGGTCACCAAGCGGTTCCTGCGGGAAGAATACGAGCGCTCGCGTGCCAGCACCCTGTCGGTGGATTGCCGGCGCGACCGCTGTCACCGCTGTGGCGTCACTGAGCAGGCCAAGGCGCTCTGCGGCACCATGCAGCGCCAGAGTCGCTTCGGTGCCAAGGAGGAGGCAAACTGGCGCCTGCCAGAGCTGCCGCCACGCCCGGCGCTGAACCCGGTCCAGCGGCTCCGCTTCCGCTTCGCCAAAACCGGCGCTGTCCGCTTCCTCTCCCACCTGGAGACGATGGGGGTCTGGACGCGCGCCCTGCGCCGCGCCCGCGTGCCGCTGGCCTACTCCCAGGGCTTCCACCCCCAGCCAAAGCTCGCCTTCGGCACCGCGCTCGCCGTCGGCGTGGCCAGCGAGGGGGAGTATGCCGATCTCGTGCTGAACGAGCACCTGGTCCCCACGGCGTTCGTCGAACGGCTGAACCGCGTCCTCCCCGAGGGGTTCCGCGTGTTGGACGCCGCCGAGGTGCCGCTGCACGCCCCGTCGCTGATGGCCGCCATTGCCGCCGCCCGCTACCAGGTGGTCCTGCCGGCCGGGCTATCGGACGGGGCCAACGCCGAGGCACGGGTGCGCCAGTTCCTCGCGCGCACCGAGTGCCCCATCACCCGCCGGGGCAAGAAGGGCCCCCGCCCGGTGGATCTGCGCCCGCTGGTGGCCGATCTCTCAGCGCGCGTCGCGGGCGAGGAACTGGTGCTGGAGATGCTGCTGCGCGAGGGCGAGGGCGCCCGCGCCCGCCCGCTGGACGTGGCCGCCGCCCTCTTCGGCTGGGATCCGGACGACCTCCCCGCCGGCCTGCGGATTCAGAAGCTGGAAAGCTACCTCGACGTTGACGGCTGCCTGCGGCCGGTCCTGCCCGGGTAGAGGCCGGCATAACCACGGTTTCGGGGCTGTGCAGCGGTTTGGGGTACCGCAGACCGTACGCGAACCGTAGGGGCGAAGCATTGGCGGGTCAAGCGTACTGCGGCGCAATCGGTATGACCCGCAAATGCTTCGCTCCCACCACCGCCCGGAGACCCGCAAACGGCCCGCAGAGAGGCGCTCGGCCCGAGGCAGGAGGGCTCTTCGACTCCGACAGGTCGGATCGCCGGCGTCTCGCCGGCCGGCGTCGGAGGCGTCCGATGCCGGGGAGATGTTACTCTTCCAGGGGGGATGGCCGGAGTGCCCGAGCAATCGGGCTTCACACTGTTAGGA
>JAAZEB010000224.1 GCA_012512505.1 Armatimonadota bacterium
ACGACCCCGGAGTTCTGGGACGAGATGCTGGCGATCAACGCCCGGGGGCCGTTCCTCTGCAGCCAGGCGGCGGTGCCCCTGCTGCGGGCGCGCGGCGGCGGCAGCATCATCAACATCGGCTCCAGCCATGCCTTCGGCACCACCGACCGCCTTTTCGCCTACGGCTGTAGCAAGGGTGCCCTCTACACGATGACCAAAACGCTGGCGCGCCTGCTGGCCCCCCAGCGGATCCGCGTCAACTGGATCACCGTCGGCTGGGTGCTCACCGAGAAGGAGTTCGAGGTGCAGGCCGGCGAGGGGAACGACCGCCAGACGATGCTGGACCGCGCCGCCCAACTGCCGATGGGCGAGTATTCCACCGTGGAGGACATCGCCCGGGCCTGCGTCTTCCTGGCCAGCGACGACGCCATCCACGTCACCGGCTCCGACGTGGTTACCGGCGCCGGCCTCGGCATCCGCTTCTAGGGGAGTGGCAGACAACCTCCGCCGCCCCTGCAGTCGGAAGGCCCGATTGCTCGGGCACTCCGGACAGTTGCCTGGGTTAGCAGCGGAGTGCCGCAGCGATGCGGCATCCCAACCCTGGAGCCCGATGGCTCGGGCACTCCGGTCAGTTGCCGGAGGTGTTCTAGGCGAAGCGGTCGCCCGGCTTGAGGCGGATGCCCCGGGCATAGGCGTCGGCGGGCAGGCGGGCCTTGCCGGCCTCCTGGACCTCCGTCAGCCGCAGGCGGCCCTCGCCGGTGGCCACCACGATCCCTTCGCGCCCCACGTCTAGCACCTCGCCCGGAGCCGCCGGGGTGGGGCCGGGGTCGACAGCCGCGCGCCAGACCTTCAGTTCCTTGCCCCCATAGACGGCCCAGGCTCCTGGCTTCGGGTTGAAGGCGCGCACCTGGTTGCGGATCGCCTCGGCCGGTCGGCTCCAGTCGATGCGGGCATCCTCGCGCCTCAGGTTGGGGGCGTAGGTGGCCTGGGATGCATCCTGGGGAACCGGCGTGAGCCGGCCCTCCGCCAGGGCGGGGAGAGCCTCCAGCAGCAAGGCGGCGCCCACGTGGGCCAGGCGCTCCAGCAGCGTGCCAGCGGTGTCGTCCGGCTCGATGGCCACCTCCCGCTGCAGCAGCATCGGCCCGGTGTCCATCCCCGGGTCCATCTGCATGATCGTGATGCCGGTCACCGTATCGCCGTTCAGAAGGGCGTGCTGCACCGGCGAGCCACCCCGATACCGGGGGAGCAGCGATCCGTGGATATTGATACAGCCGTAGCGCGGCAGGTCGAGGATCGGTTTGCGTAAGAGTTGCCCGAAAGCTGCAACCACGATCACGTCCGGCGCCAACGCGCGAAGCTGATCCAGGAAGGCGGGGTCGTTGACGGTGGCCGGCTGGAACAAGGGGATTTCCAGCTCGCGCGCGGCAGCGGCGACGGGGGTGGGCTGGGCGCAGTGGCCGCGGCCGCGCGGGCGGTCTGGCTGCGATACCGCGGCGACTACCTGGTAGCCGGCGTGGTGGAGGGCGCGCAGCGGCGGCACCGCGAACTCCGGCGTACCCATGAACACAACGCGCATCCGCGCCTCCTTCCGCCGTGCCGGGCGCTTAGCCGGCGTGCCCAGCCGTCTCCAGCGGTTCCGGGAGTGGGAGCGCTTCGTCCTCCAGCTCCTCCTCGGTGTCGCTCACATCCAGCCACCGCAGGCTGTTCTGGTCGGCGCGGTCGATGAAGAGGCAGCCATCCAGGTGGTCGATCTCGTGGCAGAGGCAGCGTGCCAGCAGGCCCTCCCCGGAGATGCGCACCTCCTCGCCATCGTGGTTCAGGCCGCGGACCACCACCCGGTCGGGCCGGTCTACCGTCCCCTGCAAACCGGGCAGGCTGAGGCATCCCTCAGGGCCCACCTGGGATCCAGACGTGCGCACAATCTTCGGGTTGACCAACGCGCCGGGTCCATCGCCGACATCCCAGACGATCACGCGCTTTGAGATGCCCACCTGCGGCGCCGCCAGGCCCACGCCCGACGCCGCGCGCATCGTCTCCAGCATGTCGCCAATCAGCTCCCGGATCTCCTCGGTAACCTCCGCAACCGGCCTAGCTTTCTTTCGCAGCACCGGATCGGGGTACTTGACGATTTCTCTGACCACCCCTGCCTCCACCTCATCTCTACGCGGACGCCAACGGAGGATGCCGTCATCTCCGTCGTGATCTCTCTACTTCTGCAACAACGCTGCCGGCCGGATAGTGCCACGCCTCGTCCAGGACGGCTGGAAGACCGCACAGGACCGCCGATGACCAGAGACGGCGCCTCCTCGCGCGCGCTCGCGGTCATTCCAGCCGAGTGGCTGCTTGCCGCGGCGGCCGTCACGCCAGGCTGATCGGATCGACATCTACCACCAGCCCCTCGCGGTCGGCGGTGGCGAGCCGCCGCAGTCCGGCGCAGACCGTGGCCTGCGTCACTTCGTCGCTTGGCCCGCGCACCAGCGCGTGCCAGCGGTAGCGCCGCTTCAGGCGGGCGAGGGGCGCTGGCGCCGGCCCCAGCACCTCGATCGCGTGGCCGAGCGGCTTGGCGGCTGCGGCAACCGCCGCCGCGGCGCGCCCGGCCCGAGC
>JAAZEB010000225.1 GCA_012512505.1 Armatimonadota bacterium
CTGCTGGGCCGTGGCCGGGGCCGCTTGGGCGGGCACGGCCAGCGCGCCGCCAAGGAGTGCCGCCAGCACCAGCCACCGCCGCGGCGCAGTGCCAGCCGTGTGGCAGCCGCGGCCGACCGCCGGCGGGTGAATCCAGAGGTGGGGGCGTATCCTCAACATCCTTGGGGCCTTCCCAATCCCTCTCCGCGGGCAGGGCCGACGGGACGGCGTTTGGCCGGCGCCGGCCTGGCGGCCCACGCCGTCACACCCTCGCAGGCATGCTGTACCACGGAAAACCAACACAGGGGCGCCTTCATCCCCGGGCGTTCGCCGGTAGGCCATGGAGGGTGCGTCGCGGGAGCCTCACGGGGGGTAGTGTACCAGAACCCCAGGGGAGTGTCAAGCCCCCGAACGCTTGCCTGCGGGGCGAGGCATCAGGACCGTGACCAGACTGAGGGAAGCGTGAGGTGTGTGTCGAGAGGCAGAACGAGTAGCAGCCCGTAATGCTCCCCCGTATATGCGGCTGGAGCGCAGGCTGGGCGGGGATTGCCGGGCGATCCGGGCTGTTCGTGCGCGCTTGCCTAGATCTCTTCACGGCGGGCAGCAATCCGAGCAGCGGTCTTGTGCAGCCCACACCCGCGGAGCGTTTCCAGATACTGCATCCGGTAGCGATAGCGTGGGAATGAGGGCTTCGTAGTCGGGGGGTTGCCAGTCGCGCGCCCACCGGTTCATCAGGTCGCGGGTGCGCTCCAACGCTGCGCGGGAGAGATCCGGACGCTTCTCCAGAACATTCCCCATCCACTCGGCGTGTATCCGCTCCGTCCACTTGGGCTGAAAGACAAAGCGGACAGCCAGGTGCATGAAGAAGTCTCGAAGCGGCGCCGAGTAGAGGACACACGCATCGAGAACCGCGGTGGTCACTCGTAAAGGCCCATCTGCTGCGCTTCCGCGGTCATCGTCTCCATCGCCCGGATGGCCTCCCGCTGATACTCCTCCATGTAGCGCTGCAGCGCCTCAAAGCGAACCCGCCGCTGAGAGCCCACCCTGCGGAAGGGGATGCGGCCCTCTTCCAGGAGTTTGACGAAGTAAGGGCGAGAGACCCCCATGAGATCGGCAGCCTGCTGGGTACTGAGTTCCGCGTCCAGGGGAATGAGGGTGAGGGACTGCCCCTCGGCCATCTGTGCCAGCGCCTGAGTGAGGAGCCGTAAGACAGCGGATGGAAGGCTCGCTTCAAGCTGCCGGCCAGACCGCCGATCCTCCAGACGCAGCGTGACCTGCGTGACATCGTCGCGGATGAACTCCGCGAGAGCTGCGCTAGACTCGCGGGCGCGCTGCGCTTCCCCTTCCGGAAGCGAATAAGGTTCCACAGACCCATTGAGCAGTGCCGCCATGGTGCGTTACCCCCACGCCATTTTACCACATTACTCGAAATACACGCAATGCGCGAAATCCGCGATCCAGAGGGGTGACAATCTGCTTTTCATGCGGCTCGGGGGCAGTTGCGCTGCTGGTGAACGCTGCAACGACACATCCTGTAGGGGCGAAGCATCTGCACGGCAGCCGGATGCACTTGTCCCGCGCTTGCCTGCAGCGCGTTGACGTCCGTCCCGGACTGTGCTACAATGCGCGCGGTAGCTACCCCCGCGCGGCCGGCAGCCGCGCCCGTTCCACCTGGAGGAGGCATGGCAGCGAAGATCATCGATGGCAAGGCGATTGCCGCCCAGATCCGCGCCGAGGTGCGGCAGGAAACGGCCACTCTCAAGGAGCAGCACGGGATCGTGCCTGGCCTGGCGGCGGTGATCGTGGGCGATGACCCGGCTTCGCGCATCTACGTCAACAACAAGCGCAAGGCGTGCGCCGAAGTGGGGTTCTACTCCGAGGAGCACGCCCTGCCCGCGACGACCTCCCAGGCGGAGCTGCTCGCGCAGGTGCGTGACCTCAACGCTCGCCCCGACATCCACGGCATTCTGGTCCAGCTCCCCCTCCCCGAGCCACTGAACGCCCAGGAGGTGCTCGACACTATCGATCCCGCCAAAGACGTGGACGGCTTCCATCCGGTGAACATGGGGCGCCTGGTGCTTGGCCTCCCCGGCTTCGTGCCCGGCACGCCCCTGGGGGTGCTGGAACTGCTGAAGCGCGCCGAGATCGACCTGAAGGGGAAACATGCCGTCGTGGTCGGGCGCAGCAACACCGTCGGCAAGCCGACAGCCCTGCTGCTGCTGGCGCAGCACGCCACGGTGACGCTGTGCCACTCGCGCACGGTGGACTTGCCCGGCGTGTGCCGCAGTGCCGACGTGCTGGTGGTCGCCATCGGGCGAGCGCAGATGGTGCGGGGCGACTGGATCCGCCCCGGCGCGACGGTGATCGACGTGGGCATCAACCGGGTGGAGGGCAAGGTAGTCGGCGACGTCCACTTCCCCTCCGCGGTGGAGGTGGCGGGCGCCATCACTCCCGTGCCGGGCGGAGTCGGGCCGATGACCGTGGCGATGCTGCTGCGCAACACCCTCCAGGCCGCGCGCCAGAGCGTGCCGCCGCGCTGAGACGCCCGCAGCAACGCCAGCGGCCAGCCCACCGGCGGAGGTGCCGAACACGCCATGATCGAGGGAGTCCAGATAAAGCAGTTGGTGGCCCACGCCGACGAACGCGGCGCGCTGATGGAGATCTTGCGCAACGACGACCCGATCTTCAGCAGCTTCGGTCAGGTCTACGTCACCAGCAACTACCCCGGGGTCGTCCGGGCCTGGCACTACCACCGCTACCAGGATGACCTGTGGGCAGTGGTCAAGGGGATGGTGAAGGCGGTCCTCTACGACAACCGCGAGGGGTCACCGACGCGCGGGGAGCTTAACGAGTTCTTCCTGGGCGAGCAAAACCGCATCCTGCTGCGGATCCCCGCCGGTGTGCTCCATGGCTACAAGACGATTGGCGTGGAGACGGCACTGCTGCTGAACTTCCCCACCCACGTCTACGACCACCAGGCCCCCGACGAGTATCGCCTGCCCCCCGATAGCCCCGAGGTTCCCTACGACTGGGCGATCCGCATGCACTGACGCAGTCTACCGCCGGCAGGGCCGCCAACGGCGGGGGCGGCGGTCAGTCACCGCGCTACCACCCACCGTGCCTGCGCCGGAGGCCCCACGCTGGGAGCGTCTGCCGCGCGCGGGGGTTCGTGGTCGCGCCACGCCACCACACGCGGCAAACGCTCGCATCAGCTACAGCCATGACAGGCAAGCCATCAGCGGATGGTGATTGACACCTGGTGCTGGCTGCTGTTTTTGCCGAAGTCGGTGGCGATCGCCTTGAGGACGTGGGCACCCCGCTGGGCCCCGGCCATGTTGATGTGGAACACGTACGGCGCCCGGAAGCGCGCCCCAAGGTAGATCCGGTTGTCCATCCACAACGCCACCCGGTCCAACGCCTGGTTGTCGGTCGCGGTGACCTCCACCCGGACGACGCCGGACACCTGGCTGCCGGGAGCCGGCGCGGTGATGGCCACCTGCGGCGGCACGATGTCCGGGAAGCGGCCGCCCAGCGGCTCGCCGGCCGCGGAGACCACCAGGGCGTAATCCTGCGGCCCGACCGGCACGTTGGTGCCCTCGATGCGGAACTCCCAGGTGCCCACCATCGGGTTGACCACGTCCACGTTCTCGATGTTGTTGGTGTTGTCGGCCCCCAGCAGGCGATTGGGGTAGTAGACGGTACCGTTGGGAGCGATCACCTTCAGGTCGAGATCGTTGACCAGCGCCTTGCCGGAGAAGGTGGCGGCGGGCGGGTCGGTCCAGACGACGGTAACCGCCAGTGGCTCACTGGCGCTCTTCACCACGTAGCGCAGCCGGTGGTAGAGACCGGTCTCCAGGCCGGCCGGCCGGTCGATCCAATGCATCTGGCGCGGCTTGGGCGGATAGAGGGAGCGCATCAGGTCGATGCGGCCGTAGCCCTCGGCATTGTTGGGGCGCTGCGACATCTCCGGGTAGGTGGCTGGGTCGTACTGGCCGGGGTACATGTCGTGGGCGCCGTTGATCAACGTTGCCTTCACCAACGCGGCGGAGGCGTTCCAGGACGGCTTCCCCTTCTCATAATACTCGCGCACCAGGGTAGCGGCGCCGGCGGCCAGCGGAGTGGCCATGCTGGTGCCACTCATGTATTGGTAGAGGCTGCTCGGCTTGGCCACGTTGTAGTCGCCGGCAAACGAACCTTCCGGGGCAATGCCCGCTTCCCCGACGAAGCGCGCCCACACCGAGACGATGCTGGTGCCCGGCGCCACCAGGTCCGGTTTGATGCGGCCATCAATGCAGGGGCCGTGGCTGCTGAAGGCAGCCATGCCGTTGATGTTGTCGGAGACGTAGTCGCTGTTGAACGGCGGCCCGGGGTAGTAGAGCGGGTTGAGCTCGTACCACGTCCAGGAGCTAAGCCCGCCCCAGTTCTCCGCGGGGGGCCGGTTCCCCTCGCTGGCGCCGATGCAGAGGACGTTTTTCGCCGCCGGCTGGGCGTCGATCCAGCCATCATCATTGATGATGCCATCGGCAACGCCGTTGGCATCCACGTCGATCCCCTCGTTGCCGGCGGACCAGCAGATCACCATGTCGGGGTGGTCATAAACGAAGGCATCGATGTCTTGCGTTTCCGGGTAGTAGTAGCCATAGCCGGTGAACCCCCAGGAGTTGGTGTGAACGCGGGCGCCGCGCTGATACGGCTCGGCGAAGAGGCCGGTGTAGTAGTCGTCCGGCACGTGCAGGTTGCCCTGCTCGTCGGCCAGCGACTGGAAGATGAGCCGGGCTTCCGGGGCAACGCCGGCATGGGAGGCATCGTAGTTCCGGCTGGCCGGGTCGCTTCCAGAGTTGACGCCGCTGCCCAGCACCGAGCCGGCTACATGGGTGCCGTGGCCCACCGTTCCCCAGGTGGGCGGGTCGCTCCAGTCTTGTGTCTGCGCACGCCCGAAGGAGATCCCCTGGATCACCCGGCCGGCGAAGTCGCGGTTGAGCGTGTTGAGGTCACCGGTATCGAGGCCGCTATCGCAGATAGCAACAATCTGCCCCTCGCCAAAGAGGCCGCGCGCCCGCACGCCACCGGCGCGCTTGGCACCCAGGATCGCGGCCGAGCGCCCGTTGCGCAACTGGTTCACCCGCGCGGCCGTCACCCACTTGACCTCGGGGGCCCGGGCAAGCTGCGCCACCATCTGCGGCGAACCGCTCACCTGCACTGCCCGGCCGACCACCTCAGTGACGCCGGCGCCGTAGCGCTTCAGCCGCTACGCCAGGGCCTGGCCCTCCGCGGCCGTCTCCGTTCGGGCGATCAACTGCCCGGCACCCTGCTGCTGAGCCAGGAGCGGGTCAATCTTATAGGCGGGATGGAAGGCGCCGGTCCAGCGCACAAAGGAGAAGCGTCCAGGCAGGCTGGCAGCCTGGCGCAACGTGGTGCGCACCACGAAGGCATACTCCGGCACGTACTCCTCAAACACCACGCCGGTGGCCTGGACGGCCTGAACCCACGCCCGGCGCACCGGCCCCTGAAACTGGAGCAGAAAGCGGCCGGTCTCATCGTTTTGCATGGGCGGCAGGCGCAGCTCGGGCGGCACCACCGGCGTGCTCCGCAGCGGGTCGAAGGTGGCGTAGCGCAACCGGATCTGTGGTCCAGTTTCCTGGGCGCTTGCCTGGGAGGCGCCCGCCAACCCGGCCACGAGGAGCACCGACCACGCGGCCAACGAGAGCAACCATCGGGGGGCAGAGATTCGTGGCGTCGTCAACGCAGTGTCCTCCCGCACGCCCGGGGGCGCGCGAAGCTGGGGGCAGGCCCAGGCAAAGCAGCAGGTTCCGCCACCAGACAGGCGGCAACCGCACGCCCATGGGGCACCCAGGATAAGCCGCACCAGTATACCACACCGCTGGTTGCGCGTCAACCCTGTCTTCGACGCGGCTGCGGGGTTGTCAGGGGCTGCTCTGCGCCCGGGCGACCGGCCGGCGCGGCCATGCCTAAGGGGTGGTAGCGGAACGCGGTGTCTGACGCGGCGGGGGCTGCGCGCACGCCGGCAAGGGGCAGCCGTCTGGCCCGGCCCTCGTCGCCGGGCCAGACGGGCGTGGCTTACTCGCGGCCCATCACCTCCAGGCGGGCCCCACAAAAGGGACAATAGGCTACCCGGAAGCGCATCTCTTCGCCGCCCCCATCCAGGCGCGGCAGCGCCCGGATCACGGGCCCGCCGTCGAAGAGGATCGCGCCTTCCATCCGGGCGATATCCATCCGCTCGCAGCAGCTCTGGCGCGGCAACCGCTGCTGAACCGGCTGCCGTGGCAGCGCGCCCGTCTCCTGGGCATACGCCGCGGCATCGGCGAAGCCCCACTCGCGGGCGCAATCATCGCAGGCCGAAGGCCCCCCGCACCGGTCGACGGCGTGGCCCTTGCCAAGATGGCGCATCTCCATTCTTCCGCCCTCCGAGAGCACCTCGTTCCAACCGACTCCGGACCGGCATCATTCATTAGCCGGTGGCTACAGGATAGCACCGCTTTCCCCGGGGATCCAGCCGGGGAAGCCACGCGATCTGTCGCACGAAAGTGTGCTGCCCGGCGCAACATCCCCTGGCATCGAACTCACGGAGGTGTTGGTGCCCAGCCAACCAATCGGTTGGCTGGACGGTGCAGCCGTCGGCGGCGCGGCGTACTCCCCCACGGATGAGATCTCTCACCCGTCCCCTTGCCGGAAAAGCAGGCCCATTGAGGCATCGAGAACAAAGGCACAGCAGCCGAACATACGAATAGAGGCACCCAAAGAGGGTGCTCTCGCCACCGGCCTGGGCCAGGCCATCCTCCGCCCTCCGTACCGCAGGGGGGCCGCAAGCGAGGGGGCCGCCGTGTTCGGTGGACCCGGGCGGCGCCATAGCGCCCCCAGTCGGCACCAGCACATCCGGCTGTTCCACCCTGGTCGCGTTGTCACCCAGGCGCATCCGCTGAGGCATCCGCAAGGGCCAGCCTCCGGGCCGGCCTAGCGGATCTCCCGCCGCGTCGTGGCCACCAGAAAGGCTTCCGGTGACGGCCGGGAAGGAACCAGAGGATTAGCGGGCGAATAGTTAGTCACGCAACTAAAGAGCGCCCGGACAGCACTCTCCCGCTCGCTGGTACGAGCCTATCTGAAAAGCACGGATCCGGGCCGGAGTGCCCGAGCAATCGGGCTTCGCACTGTGGGAAGCCGCAGTGCTGCGGCGCTCCGCTGCTCTCCGGGTTTGGGCCGGAGTACCCGAGCAATCGGGCTTCGGCGGTCTGGGAAGCCGCATTGCTGCGGCACTCCGCCGCTTTCCGGATAGGCTCTGAGTGGCTGAGGAGCGCCGCCGGGTGTCCGAGGAGGGGGTGGTCGCCACTACCTACAGCGAAGAGAAGGAGCCCACGGTCTCACCCGGAGTGCTCCACGGGATCGCGCCCAGGGAGGCGCTTGCCTGAAGCGGGGCTGCTGGCGCAGAGGTGGCGCTGGCCTATGACACCGCCTCGGTTCAGGCGGTTCTCCTGGTGCTCCCGACAGATCACTCGGGTGAGGGATCGCGCAGTCGGCACCGCCATTGGGTGGTACCTGGAGCGGGAGTTCGCCGGGCGAACTCCGCCCCTGGTGTTCCCGACCACTCACGCGCCTTGGCAGACGGCTGCTTTGGGCAGCACTGGCAACACTACCGCCTCACGCGCACCGATGCCGTGAGCGCGGTGCAGCGTCACCGAGAAAGCCATTCACGAAAGGCTAGTCACCATGGTACGTCGCTCAGGATCCTCGGGATACGCTGAGGATCGCCACCTCGGGCCGGGACGGCACCGGTCCACGGGCTCGGCGCGAGAGCCCGGAAAAGTCTCTTTAGGCGCTCGCGCGGTATCTCGCGCGTTGGCGAGAGGCCTTACGCTCACCGTCATGCTCGCAGCCGCCCTGTTCCCCGCCGCGGCGGCAGACTACTACGTGGCCCCAAACGGGACCAGCTCTGGCTCCGGCAGCATCTCCAGTCCGATGAGCCTGGCCAAGGCGCTCAGCAGCTCCAGCAGCCCTGCCCGCCCTGGCGACACGATCTGGCTGCGTGGCGGCGTCTATTCCGGCGCCTTCAACTGCACCCTCGCCGGCACCGCCTCGGCACGCATCACCGTGCGGGGCTACCCCGGCGAGCGCGCGGTTCTGGATGCCTATCCCGCCGCCCCCACCGCCAGCGCCACGCTCGCGGTGAACGGACGCTACACCGACTTCCGCGACTTCGAGATCACCAACAGCGAGCCCACCACGCGGTCGAACGGACCCTCGGGGGTGGATCTCTATGGCCCCAACAACCGCCTGATCAACCTGGTCATCCATGACTGCTGCCTCAACGGCATCGGCGCCTGGATGGCCGCGGTAGACTGTGAGATCTACGGGTGCGTGATGTACCGCAACGGCCGCCGGCCGGGCTACGCCTATCACATCTACCTGCAGAACGGTGAGGGCGTCAAGCGGGTCCACAACAACATCGGCTGGGGGGCCTCGGGCTTCGGCATCCACGGCTACACCGAGGGGGGTCAGCTCCGGAACTTCGATTTCCAGGGCAACACCCTCTTCAACAACGGCACCCAGTCAACGCACGGCGAGATGCTCGTCGGCGGCACGCCCCCCGACGAGCACATCGTCTTCAACAATAACTACCTCTACCGGGCGCTCTCCACCGGCCGCGGTGGCCTGCGCCTGGGCTACAGCAACCAGAGCAACATCGACCTGACGATGCGTGACAACTACATCGCCGGCGGCTCGGTTGCCTTCAACCTGTTCTACTGGCGAGCCCCGGTGACCGTCACCGGCAACACCTTCTGCGGCTCCAGCCAGTTGGCACATGTCCAGATGTCGAGCGGGGTGAGCCCCTCCTCCTACACCTGGAACTCCAACACCTACTACTCCCCCCGCTCCGACGCCGCCTTCGGCGACCAGTCGCGCCTGATGGACTGGAACACCTGGCGGCAGACCAAGGGCTGGGATAGCAACAGCACCTACACGGCCAGCCTGCCGACGGGCACCAAGGTGTTTATCCGCCCCAACGCCTACGAGCCGGGGCGTGCCAACATCACCGTCTTCAACTGGGCCAAGACGTCCACCGTTAGCGTCAACCTCAGCGGGGTGGTGGCCGTGGGCGCCCCCTACCAGGTGAAGAACGTCGAGAACTTCTTGGGGCCGGCAGTGGCCAGCGGCACCTACGGTGGTGGCTCGATCACCATCCCGATGTCCGGCGGCCAGAGCAGCCCCGAGTTCGGCGCCTTCGTGGTCCTCTCCTCCGCTCCCAGCAGCGGTGGCGGTGACACCCAGCCGCCGGCACTCGCCTCCTCCTCCGCCGACAGCACCGGCGTGGTGCGCGTCGTCTTCTCCGAGGATGTCAACAAGAGCGACGCCGAGACCAAGGCCAACTACACCCTGGAGAGCCCGACCGGCACGGCCATCAGCCTGGCGGCCTCGAGCATCACCCTCTCCTACAACAATAGCGACCGGACGGCCACCCTCGCCGGGTTGAGCCTCACTCCCGGCGCCACCTACCGGGTGACGGTGCGCAACATCCGCGACACCGCGGGTAACCGCATGACGTCGAGCCAGGCCTCCACGGGCACGGTCGTCGACAAAACCCCGGCCGACACGACGCCGCCCTCGGTGAAGTCCTCCAGCGCCAACAGCGATGGCGTGGTCACCGTGACCTTCTCCGAGGCGGTCAACAGCTCGGATGCCACCCGGCGGTGGTACTTCACCCTGCAAAGCC
>JAAZEB010000226.1 GCA_012512505.1 Armatimonadota bacterium
CACCAGCACCGGCTCAAACGCCTGAATGCCGAGGCGGTGCAGCGTCGGGGCGCGGTTCAGCAGCCCCGGGTGCTCGCGGATTACCTCTTCCAGGGCGTCCCACACCTCTTCGCGCATGCGGTCGATCATGCGCTTGGCCGTCTTGATGTTGCTGGTGTAGCCTTGCTCCACCAGCATCTTCATCACGAACGGCTTGAACAGCTCCAGCGCCATCTCCTTCGGGAGGCCGCACTGGTGCAGCTTCAGCTCCGGCCCGACCACGATCACCGAGCGGCCGGAGTAGTCGACGCGCTTGCCGAGGAGGTTCTTGCGGAAGCGCCCCTCCTTGCCCTTCAGCATGTCGGAGAGCGACTTCAGCGGCCGGTTGTTCGAACCGGTCACCGGGCGCGGCCGCCGGCCGTTATCGATCAGGGCATCGACGGCTTCCTGCAGCAGGCGCTTCTCGTGGTTGATGATGCTTTCCGGCGCGCGGATCTGAGTGATCTTCTTCAGGCGGTTGTTGCGGTTGATGATGCGCCGGTAGAGGTCGTTCAGGTCCGAGGTGGCGAAGCGCCCACCGTCGAGTTGGACGATCGGCCGCAGCTCCGGCGGGATCACCGGCACCACGTCGAGGATCATCCACTCCGGGCGGCTGCGAGAGCGCAGGAAGGAGCGCACCACCTCCATGCGCTTGATCGCGCGCAGCTTCTTGGCGCCCTGGCTGGAATCGACCTCCTTGCGCAGTTGCCGGCTCAGCTCCTCCAGGTTGATCTTCGCCAGCAGCTCCTTGACGGCGGAGGCGCCCATGCCGGCCCGGAACGCCGCCTCGAAGTTGATGCCGGTGCGCTCGCTGGCTACCTCCAGCACGCGCCGGATCACGCGGAACTCCGCCTCGGTGATGAGCTGCTTCTCTTCCTTCTCCTGCAGCAGTTGCAGGCCGTCCTGCAGCTCCTTGGCCTTGTCCTCGGCGTTGCGCTGCTCGAGGCGCTCGCGGTCCAGCTCCAGGGCGCGCTTCTCGGCGCGCTCCTCTTCCGTCAGATCCTCGGACTCCTGCAGCTCCTGCTCCAGTTGCTCCTTCAGCGCGCGGATGTGCGCGTCACGAGCCACTTCCTCCTCGCGAATCTGGTCCGCCACCGCCTCCTTGATCGCGTCCCAATGGTCGTTCAGGAACGCCTTGTCCATGTGGGTGACGATGTAGGAAACGAAATAGAGGACCTTCTCGAGGGGGCGCGGGGCGACATCGAGGATCAGGCTCATCGGGCTCGGCACACCCTTGAGGTACCAGGTATGCGACACCGGCGCCGCCAGCTCGATATGGCCCATCCGCTCGCGACGCACCTTCGCCCGGGTGACTTCCACCCCACACCGGTCACAGATAATCCCTTTGAACTTGATTTTCTTGTAACGGCCGCAGTGACACTCCCAATCCTTGACCGGACCAAAGATTCGCTCGCAGAAGAGGCCATCCCGCTCCGGCTTGAAGGTTCGGTAGTTGATCGTTTCCGGCTTCTTCACCTCCCCGGAGGACCAGGAGCGGATCTCCTCGGGCGAAGCGATCCCAATCCTAATCTTATCGAAGTTCGCGCCGTTGGCCATTCGTGTTCCTTCCCGAAAGCAGGCATGCCGCGGGCCGCCGCCAAGACGGCCCGCGGCAGCAAATTAGAACCGGCGCAGCTTGCGGCGCGCCTGGCGCTCCGCCTCGGCATCCGAGTACTCTTCATCAGTGTCGCGCAGGTCGAACGGCTTCCCTTTGTCCGTCTCCACCGACACCGACAGCCCCAAGCTCTGCAGCTCCTTCACCAGGATCTTGAACGATTCGGGGATGCCGGGTTCCATGATCGGCTCACCCTTGACGATGGACTCGTAGGTCTTCACCCGGCCCATCACGTCGTCGGACTTAATGGTGAGGATCTCCTGCAGCGTGTAGGCCGAGCCGTAAGCCTCCAGCGCCCACACCTCCATTTCGCCGAAGCGCTGCCCACCGAACTGCGCCTTGCCGCCCAACGGCTGCTGGGTGATCAGCGAGTAGGGGCCGGTCGAGCGCGCGTGGATCTTGTCTTCCACCAGGTGCAGCAGCTTCATGATATAGGCGTAGCCGACGGTGACCGGCTGGTCGAACTTCTGGCCGGTCTTGCCATCGTACAGCACGAACTTCGCCGTGTCGGCACTGACGCCGGCGCGCTCCTCGGCGATCGCGTCGATGCGCTCCGCCAGCCGGTCGGCGCGTTCGGCGGCACTGCCGCCCGCCGGCCAGGCCTCGCCATTCAGCGCCAGCACCGCCGCCAGTTGGTCCTGCTGCTGCGCGGAGAGCGCCCGCAGAGTGTCGCGGACCTGGGCCAGCATCTCCGCGTGCAGCTCCTTCTCCCGCTCGGTGAGCATCCACTGCCGGTCGGCAGGCGATTCCAGCTCCTCGATATCGCCGGTCTCAATCACCGGCGGGGGCAGCGGGATCCCCTCGAACCCCTCGATGCCGGTGGCGCGCAGGTCCAGGGTGCAGTACTCGTGCAGCATGCGGTTGCGCAGGTGATAGGCAAGCCGCTGCACGTTCACCAGGATCTGCTCTTCCTTCTGGCCCTCGAAGATCGGGTTGGTGAAGCCTTCCTCGATGCCCAGGAAGCGGCCGACCATCCCCAGGTGCGTCTCCAGGATCTGGCCGATGTTCATGCGCGAGGGCACCCCCAGCGGGTTCAGCACCACGTCTACCGGCGTGCCGTCGGCCAGGTAGGGCATGTCTTCCACCGGCAGGATCTTAGAGATGACGCCCTTGTTGCCATGGCGGCCGGCCATCTTGTCGCCTTCCATGACCGGGCGCTTCTGGGCCACGTAGACCTGCACCAACTGGTTGACGCCAGCGGCCAGTTCGTCGCCCGCCTCGCGCACCATCTCGTTGCCGCACAGCCGGCAGATCGCCTCCCGCTCTTCCAGCTTCTTCGAGAGCAGCAGCGGCGTGTTGCACTGCGAGCAGCGGTACTTGAAGCGCGCGTAGACCTTGACGTCGACCACGCGGCCCTTCTCGCCGTGGGGCAGCCGCAGAGAGGCGTCCTTCGTCTCCTCCGCCTTCTTGCCGAAGATGGCGATCACCAGGCGCTCTTCCGCGGTCAGCTCGCCCTGCCCCTTGGGGGCCACTTTGCCGACCAGGATGTCCTCGGCCGCTACCTCGGCGCCGATGCGGACGATGCCGAACTCATCCAGGTTGCGCAGGGCGTCCTCGCCGACGTTGGGGATGTCGCGAGTGATCTCTTCGCTCCCCAGCTTGGTGTCGCGCGCCTCCAGTTCGTACTTCTCGATGTGGATCGAGGTGTAGACGTCGTCCTTCACCAGGCGCTCGGAGAGCAGGATGGCGTCCTCGTAGTTGTAGCCTTCCCAGGGCATGAACGCGACGAGCACGTTCTTGCCGAGCGCCAGGTGGCCGCCGTCGGTGGAGGGCCCGTCGGCAATGACCTGGCCCTTGCGAATGCGTTCGCCGACCCGAACCAGCGGCTTCTGGGTGATGCAGGTGGCCTGGTTGCTGCGCAGCATGTGCAGCAGGCGATACTCGTCCAGCTCGCCGTCGCGCCGACGGATGGTGATCTCGCGCGCGGTAACGCGCTCGACGATGCCGTCGTTGCGCGCACGCACCACCACGCCGGAGTCGGTGGCGGCGCGGTACTCCACTCCGGTGCGCACGATCGGGCGCTCCGAGCGCAGCAGCGGCACTGCCTGGCGCTGCATGTTGGAGCCCATCAGGGCGCGGTTGGCGTCGTCATTCTCCAGGAACGGGATCAGCGCCGCCGCCACGCTGACGATCTGGCGCGGTGACACATCCATATAGTCGATCTGCTCTGGCGGCACCGCCGGGAAGTCGTTGCGATAGCGCACGACCACGGTGTCGCCGACGAAGGTGCCGTCGTCGCGGAGCGGCGCGCTGGAGGGAGCAATGTGGAACGGCGCCTCCTCGTCGGCGGTCAGGTAGTCGATCTGGTCGGTCACCTTGCCGTTGACCACCTTGCGATAGGGGGTCTCCAGGAAGCCGAACTCGTTGATGCGGGCGTGCATTGCCATCGAGCCGATCAGGCCGATGTTGGGGCCTTCCGGTGTCTCGATGGGGCAGATGCGGCCGTAGTGGCTGTGGTGAACGTCACGCACTTCCAGCTTGGCGCTCTGCCGCGAGAGGCCGCCCGGGCCGAGGGCGCTGAGGCGGCGCTTGTGCGTCAGCTCCGCCAGCGGGTTCGTCTGGTCCATGAACTGGCTGAGCTGGCTGCTGCCGAAGAAGCTCTTGATCGCCGCCGAGATCGGCTTCACCGAGACCACGGCTTGCGGCGAGACGGCGTCCGGCTCCAGGGAGGTCATGCGCTCCTTGGCCACCTTCTCCATGCGCAGCAGGCCCAGGCGGAACTGGCTTTGCAGCAGCTCGCCCACCGAGCGGACGCGCTTGTTCTCCAGGTGGTCGATGTCGTCCACCCCGCCCTCGTTGTGGCTGAGGCGGATGATGTAGCGCACGATGGCGATCAGGTCGTCGCGGGTGAGGCTGCGCACGTGGAGCGGCAGGTCGATCCCCAGCTTTTTGTTCAGCTTGTGGCGGCCAACACGCGCCAGGTCGTAACGCTTAATATCGAAGAAAACACTGGAGAGCAGCGCGCGCGCACTTTCGCGGGTGGCCGGGTCGCCGGGGCGAACCTTGCGGTAGATGTCGAGAAGCGCCTCATCCTCGGCGCGGGTGGTGTCGTCGCGCTCGGTCACCGGATCCTGCTCGAGGGTGGCCTCGATGTAGCGGGGCACCTCGATGATCTCCAGGTTCTGGATGCCGGCTTCCTCAATCTTCTCGGCCAGGTGGCGGTCGATCCGCTCGAACGCCTTGGCGAGCAGGCGGCCGTTGTTCGGGTCGGTGATGTCCTCGTAGACGCGCGGCCCCGGGGTGTTCGGGTCGGGCCCCAGGAGGTTTTCGCGGGTGGGGTTTTCGACGACGCGCACCGTGCCGAATAGGCGGAATAGCTGGATGTTGGTGGCCGTCTGCAGCCGGTCGCCCCCTTGCTGCTCGTGGTCAAAGGCGTTCAGGGCGCGCAGCAGGGTGGTGATCGGGAACTTGCGCGTTTGGCCGATGCGCACGTAGATCACGTCGTTGGCATCGGTGTCCACTTCGATCCAGGCGCCCTCGGCGGGGATTACCTGCGCCGAGAACAGGACGCGGCCGGAGTAGTCGATGTTATCGCGGAAGTACACGCCGGGGGAGCGCGCGAGCTGGCTGACAACCACGCGCTCGGCGCCGTTGATGACGAAGGTACCCTTGTCGGTCATGATCGGCAGGTCGCCGAGGTACACCTCGTCTTCCATGATCTCGCCGGTGCGCTTGTTCAGCAGACGGATGCGTGCGCTGATCGGACGCTCGTAGGTGATGTCGCGGTCGCGGCACTCCTCGATAGTGTACTTGGCCTCCTTCAGCAGGTAGTCGTCCAGGTAAAGCGCATAGGTCCCCGTAGGATCTTCAATCGGGGAGAAGTTGTGAAAGAGTTCGCGAAGGCCTTCGTCTAGAAACCAGCGATACGACTCCGTTTGGATCTCAATGAGGTTGGGGATATCGCCGACAGCGGCAACATCGGGGGGGGAAGCCCTGCCCACATCGTCCACTACGCTCATGCATGCCCTCCGTCTCCAGTAGCTTCACCACGAACTAACATAATACCACGGGCAGGGGAAACTGTCAACGGGAGAATCGCGTGGGATTCCTTCCCATATTCTACCCACCGGGGCACCGGCCAAACCGGCTCACCACGGCCGGGCACCTCGCCCCCGATCAAGGACCCGTCCCGCCCCGGTTTGGCTCCCACCCTTCGGCGAGCGGTCCCTGCCGGTTGCCGGGGCGGAGGGCGTGCCGGGGTGCCTCCTGGGGCTGGCGCTGGCGGCTCCGGCCGGGGGACGCCTGGGCGTTCGGGGGTTGCGCGAGCTGTTCTGCCCCGCGAAAAAGGCCGGGGTGCCGGGCAAGATCTTGTTTTGACACACTGGCCCCGATTGTGCTACAATAGCGCGCGACGCAAGTCAGGAAAACAAGAGAGGAAGAGTGCGGAACGGGACGCGCGCCGCCGGCAGCCTCGCTTGCCGGAGCAACCCCTTCCCCCAACGCGGAGGAAACCGTAGACATGCCTTTGGAGCAGACGAAGAAGCAAGCCATCATTGGGCAGCACAAAAAGCACGAGCAGGACACCGGGTCGCCCGAGGTCCAAATCGCCTTGTTGACCGCCCGCATCAATCAGTTGACCGAGCACCTGCGCACCCACAAGAAGGACCACCACTCGCGCCGCGGTCTGCTGATGATGGTGGGGCACCGGCGACGCCTGCTCAACTACCTGAGCAACAAGGATATTGAGCGCTATCGGGCGTTGGTGGCAGCTCTCGGTCTGAGGCGCTAACGCGGCGGGTTGCGGCGCGCGCCTGCTGACCAGCGCCAGGACCCCTTCGCTGGGCGATGCCCGCTCGCCGGCCGTCCAGCGAAGAGGCCCGGGCGTCAGCGCACTCAGAGGAGAACTGAATACCGATGCCTACTGCAGTTGAGGCCGCCCTGGGTGACCTGACGATCACCTACGAGACGGGTCGTGTTGCGGGTCAGGCCGGCGGAGCGGTGACCGTGCGCTCCGGCGATACGGTGGTGCTGGTCACCGCCACTGCCAGTGGCGAACCACGAGAGGGGGTTGACTTCTTCCCCCTCACCTGCGATTTTGAGGAGCGGATGTACGCCGTCGGCCGCATCCCGGGCGGGCGCATCAAGCGCGAAGGCCGACCCAGCGAGATGGCGGTGCTCACCTCCCGCTTGATGGACCGCCCGATCCGCCCTCTGTTTCCCGCCGGCCTCCGCAACGAGGTCCAGGTCATCGCCATTCCGCTTTCCGTCGATCAAGATCATCCCCCCGATGTGTTGGCCGTCACTGGCGCCTCCGCTGCCCTGGCCGTCAGCGACATCCCCTTCCCGAACCTGATCGCCGCCGTGCGCGTTGGCCGGGTGGAGGGTCAGCTCGTCATCAATCCCTCCTGGGTCCAGGCGGAGGAGGGGGACCTGAACCTGGTGGTGGCCGGCACCAAGAGCAGCATCGTCATGGTGGAAGCCGGCGCCCGCGAGGTGACCGAGGAGGACATGCTCGCGGCGATGGCGTTCGGCCACGAGCACATCAAGACGCTGGTGGCTGCCCAGGAGGAGCTGGCGGCAAAGGCCGGCAAGCCGAAGCGCGAGTTCCCGCTGTTCGTCTTGGATGAAGCGCTGGTGAACGCCGTGCGCGACCGCGAGGCGGAGCGCATTCGCACGGCGATCCAGCAGCCGGATAAGGCGGCCCGCGAGGCTGGCCTGCAGATCCTGCGCGACGAGATCGTGGTCGCCCTGGCCCCGGAGTTCCCCGGCCGGGAAGGGGAACTCGGCGAGGCGGTAGACAAGGTCATCAAGGAGCAGATCCGCAGCCTGATCCTGGACGAGGGGAAGCGCCCCGATGGCCGCTCCCCCGAGGACGTGCGCCCGATCACCGGCGAGGTGGGGCTGCTGCCCCGCGCGCACGGCTCCGGGCTGTTCACCCGCGGCCAGACGCAGGTGCTCAGCATCACCACCCTCGGCTCTCCCGGCGAAGGCCAAAAGCTGGAGGGCCTGGATCTGGCGCAAGAGCAGAAGCGCTTCATGCACTACTACAACTTCCCGCCGTTTAGCGTCGGGGAGACGCGCATGTTGCGTGGCCCGGGCCGGCGCGAGATTGGGCACGGCGCTCTCGCCGAGCGTGCCGTGCTGCCGATGCTCCCGCCCGATACCACTTTCCCGTACTCCATCCGGGTGATATCCGAGGTGCTGGAAAGCAACGGCTCCTCCTCGATGGGCTCGGTGTGCGCCACCACCTTGTCGCTGATGGATGCCGGCGTGCCGCTGACCAAGCCGGTGGCCGGCGTTGCCATGGGCCTGATCACCCGCGGCGATCGCTACCTGATCCTCACCGACATCCAGGGGATGGAAGACTTCACCGGCGACATGGACTTCAAGGTCGCCGGCACGGCGGACGGGATCACCGCCCTGCAGTTGGACATCAAGATCGAGGGCCTCTCGATGGAGATCCTGCGCGACGCGCTGGCCCAGGCCAAGCGCGGGCGCATGCACATCATGGGGAAGATGCTGGAGATCCTCCCCGCGCCGCGCGAGGCGCTCTCCGAGTACGCGCCGCGCATCTTCATCCTGGAGATCCACCCCGACAAGATCGGCGAGGTGATCGGCCCCGGCGGCAAGGTGATCAAGAAGATCACCGCCGAGACCGGCGCCACCATCGACATCGAGCAGGACGGGCGCGTCTTCATCACCTCCACCGATGCCCAGGGCGGCGAGATGGCCCGCAAGATGATCGACGACATCACCCGCGACGTGCGCATCGGCGAGACCTACGTCGGCAAGGTCGTCGGCATCCAGTCGTTCGGGGCGTTCATCGAGATTCTGCCCGGCCGCGAGGGGATGGTGCACATCTCCGAGTTGGCGCACCGCCGCGTGGCGCGGGTGGAAGACGTGGTGAAGATGGGCGACGAGGTGATGGTCAAAGTCATCGACGTCGACCCGCAAGGCAAAGTGAAGCTCACCCGCAAAGGTCTCCTTGAACCCGAGGAAGGCGAGGAGTCCGGTCCTTCCGGACCGCCGTCCGGCGATGGCGGTGGTGGCGGCCGGGGTGGCCGGGGTGGCCGCGGCGGTGGGGGCGGTGGCCGACCGCCGTTCGCTGGCGGCCGAGAGCGGGGGCGGGAAGAGCACGGTCCCGGTGGGGGTGGCCCCGGCGGCGGCGCGCGCTTCCGGCCCAAAGAGCGAAGGGGGTAGTTGACAGAGCGCATCTTTTGCGACCGATTGCCGAACGGCGTACGGGTTCTCACCGAGGAGATCCCGTACGTCCTTTCGGCGACCGTAGGCATCTGGGTGGCCGTGGGCTCGGCCCACGAGCCACCCGCTCTCTCCGGCGCTTGCCACGCCCTGGAACACATCCTCTTTAAGGGCACTCGCCAGCGCTCCGCCCGCGACATCGCCGAGACCCTCGATGCCGTCGGCGGCCAGCTCAACGCCTTCACCGACAAGGAGTTCACCTGCTACCACGCCAAGGTGCTTTCCGAGCACCTGCCCCTGGCGGTAGACCTGCTCTGCGACATGCTCCTCAATTCCCTCTTCCGCCCGGCGGACATCCGCCTGGAGAAGCGGGTGATCCTGGAGGAGATCCGCCAGATCGAAGATGAGCCAGACGAGCTGGTCCACGACCTCCTCCTGCAGCGCATGTGGCAGGGCCATCCCCTCGGCCGTCCGGTGATCGGCACCCGCGGCACCGTGCGCGCCCTCGATCGCGACCGCCTCCTGGAGTTCATGAGCCAGCACTACACGGGCGACCGGGTGCTGGTTGCTACCGCCGGCAACGTGCGACACCAGGACGTGCTGGCGCAGGTCTCGGACTTGCTAGGCGAGCTGCCGCCCACCGGCCATCCCAGCACTCTCCCGCCGCCGCGAAGCGTTCCGTTTACCCGGCGGGTGACGCGCGACACCGAGCAGGTTCACCTCTGCCTGGGCGTGCCCGGTTACTCGCAGCTTCAGGCGGAGCGGTACCCGCTGGCGGTGCTCGACACGCTGCTGGGCGGCGCCAGCAGCTCGCGCCTCTTCCAGGAAATCCGCGAGAAGCGCGGCCTGGCCTACACCATCGGCTCGTGTGCCCTCTCTTACCGTGATGGCGGCGTGCTGGCCATCTACGCCGGCACCAGCCCCGATACCGCCGACCAGGTGCTCGACCTGGTTCGGCAGGAGTTCGACCGGGTGCTTGACGAAGGAGTCCAGGAGCGAGAGGTGGAGCAGGTTCGCAGCCAGCTCAAAGGCTCGATGCTCCTGGCGCTGGAGGGCACCGGCGCGCGGATGACGCGGATTGCCAAGTCGCAGTTCTACTTTGGCCGGGTGATCCCGATCGAGGAGATCGTGCGCGACATCGACCGCGTCACCACCGACGACGTGAACCGGGTCGCGCGGGCGATTCTCCCTGCCGAGAACACCTCGGTGGTGGTGTTGGGCCCGCGGGGCAAGGGGCTACGGCGCCGCCGGGCGTAACACCCGGGGTAGCGCGGAATGACGCAGCCTGCGCTCGCGCTCGGGGCCTGTCTCCTGGTGGTAGCTACCGCCCTGGGGGCTGGCGAGCGGCCGCCATCAGGCCGGGTACGCCTGCAGGGGCATTCGCTGGTTGACGACCGGGGGCCATTCCTGGGCCTCGGCGTCTCCTACTTCACGGCGCTGTGGCGCTGCAAGCACGACCGTCCGCGCCTCGAGTGCGACCTCGCGTTCTTGTCACAGCAGGGGTTCCGCTACTACCGGATGCTCTCCATGGTCGGCTGGTACCCCGCGTAGGACGGCCTGGAGATTGCTCCGGTGCGCTTTACCAGCCGCGCCGGCAAGAGGGTGAAGGCGTGGCCGGACTACTGGACACAGTTCCGCGAACTGGTGGACCTTGCCTACGACCGCTACGGCCGGTGCACGCAGATCACGATCTTTGCCGACGCGCAACTGATGCCGGAGAAGGCCGCGCGGGTGGCCCACATGCGGCACTCCGCTACTCTCCTGGGGGATTGCCGGAGTGCCCGAGCCATCGGGCTTCAGCGTTTGGGAAGCCGCATGGCTGCGGCACTCCGCTGCTTTCCCAGGGGATTGCTGGAGTGCCCGAGCAATCGGGCATCGCACTGTGGGATGCCGCATTGCTGCGGCACTCCGCTACTCTCCTGGGGGATTGCCGGAGTGCCCGAGCCATCGGGCTTCAGCGTTTGGGAAGCCGCATCGCTACGGCACTGCGCCACTGTGCGGATAGGGGCACTGCCAACGAACGTTGCCCTACAGGCGGGTTCTAGGCGCCCACCTGTGAATCTGTCATCCCTGCGGGTTCTAGGCGTCCACCTGCGAATCTGTCATCCTGAGCGACGCGAAGGATCTCTGCCGGCAGGTAGTGGCGCGCTGGCCTGTGCCACCGGGAGCGGAACGGGTGCTTTTGCGCTGATCTACAGGCGGCACCGTAGCGACTGCGTTGCCTTGGGAAGAGATCCTTCGCTACGCTCAGGATGACAGATTCTGGTGGCTTATAGATAGCTATGGAGTGGGTGCATCCGCACACGGTCCTGTACGCCGGCGATGGCCCAGTCGCTGGCGCGCGACTACCTGGGCGGGATGATGGTGCATCCGCACACGGTTCTGTACCCCGGCTATGGTTGCGACCGGTTACCGCAGGCAGCTACCGAGGCCGATGACGGCCGCACTGACATCCTTCAGGGGGACGCGGGGCTGACCGGATGGCCCGAGTACACGGAAGGCCCGCGCACCCATCCCCCACACTCCCAGACACCTATATACAGGAGGTATCTCAATGCAGCCTATAAGAGTACTAGTCCGCGGCGCCCACGGCCGCATGGGGCGCGAGGTGGTCCGCGCGGTGGCCGGGGCGGCCGACCTGCGCCTGGTGGCGGCGATTGACCGCGTGGGCGTGGGCGAAGATGCTGGCCGCGTCGCCGGCATCGGCCCAGCAAACGTTGCCATTCGCCCCCCCGAGGAGTTGGAGGCGGTCATTCGGGCGGAGGACCCCGAGGTCGCCATCGACTTCACCAAGGGCCCCGAGGCGCTGGCGCTGTTCCGCACGGCGGTGCCGCTGCACGTCTCGCCGATTGTCGGCACCACCGGGCTTTCGGCCGAGGCGCTGGCGGAAGCCCGGCGGCTGTGCGAAGAGAACGGCATCGGGGGGCTGATCGCCCCGAACTTCGCCATCGGCGCCGTGCTGATGATGAAGTTTGCCCAGGAGGCTGCCCGCTACCTGGGCGACGTGGAGATCATCGAGCTGCACCACGAGCGCAAAATGGATGCGCCCTCCGGCACGGCCGCGCTCACCGCGAAGCTGATCGCCGAGAGCCGCAGCGCCGAGCGGGCGGAGCGCCCGGAGCAACTGGATGAGGCGCCCGGGTCGCGCGGCAGCGACCAGCACGGGATCCCGGTGCACTCCGTGCGCCTGCCCGGTCTGGTGGCACACCAGGAGGTGATCTTCGGCGGCGTCGGGCAGATCCTCACCATCCGCCACGATTCCATCGACCGCACCTCCTTCATGCCCGGGGTACTGCTGGCCGCCCGGCGCATTCGCGGCCACAAGGGCCTGATCATCGGCCTGGAAAACCTCCTGTAGCCGCGCGGAACGCCCCAGCCTCCGGAGCGGCATCGGCGTTGGAGACGTCTCCTATACCAGGGGGCGTTTCCGATGCCGATAGGTCGGATCACCGGCGTCCCGCCGGCCGCCGTAGGCGGCGTCTCCTGCCGCCGATAGGTTGTCCGTATCGGCGTCGGAGACGCCTCGCCTCCTACGCCGGGGGTTAGCTGCTGCGGCCGGTGCCGGCCAGCGCGCGCGCCTGGGGGATCAGGATGTTGTTCTCCAGGTGGATGTGCTGGTGGAGGTCGCGCTCCAGGGCCTGGAGGCCGTCGTAGAGCGCGGCGTAGGTGGTACAGCCATCCTCCGGAACGGTGTAGTTGTCAGTGAGCGCGCGCATCGTCGCCAGCGCCTCTCCCGCGGTGTCGTGCTCCGTCTCCAGTTCGTGCAGCGCCGCCAGCGTCGCGTCGTTCTCCTGCCCGGCGGCAAGGCGCGCGAGGGCCGGGAAGACCACCGCCTCCTCCTTTTCTAGGTGGCGGTCGAGCTCCGCCTTCAGCCGGGCGTACTCCTGGACCAGCGGTACGAGTACATCACCGTGGTTTGTGCCGTGAACGTGCGCCACCAGCGCCGCCATCTTCTCCAGGCGCGGTAGCTCCCCACGGGTGTAAGTGTGGTGCTTCTCCACGATGTGCGCCATCAGATCGTCCAGTGCCGCGCGCGTCCAGTCGCGCTCCCCGGCGTCCGCGGCGGCGGCCTGGGTGATTGCCGTCTGCAGCACGGTGATGGCGGTTTCCACCGGCACCTTTGCCAGCGCCGCGGCCTCCGCCAGCGGGCGCTTGCCACCACAACAGTAGTCGATGCCCAGGGCCTCCAGCATCCGCAGCGCCTGCGGGTAGCGCGCCGCGACCTCACTCACCCGCATCCCCGGATTGATCACCAGCTCCGACATCTCCCTCTCCTTTCCGGCCGGCCCGTCGCTGCCGGCTCGCCACTGCCCCAATCATAGCAGGTCGCGGCGCGGCATTCTGTGACATAAGTTGCAGTGTGGCATAGCGGGCGAGGAGTGCGCCTCGCGGCGCCGAAGTGCCTTGGTAGCGGGGGCGCGCGTCATCGCCGAGGCGCGCCGCGCGGGGGATACGAGGAAAGACGACGATGGAAGCAGTGATCGGCGCGGTGGACCAGGGCACTACCGGCACGCGCTTTGCCCTCTTCGACGCGGCGGGGCGCCTGGTCGCCGCCGCTTACCGGGAGCATCGGCAGTTCTTCCCGCGCCCGGGCTGGGTGGAGCATGACCCAGAGGAGATCTGGCAGTGCACGCTCACCGTGATGGCTGAGGCGCTGGCGCAGGCGAACCTGCGGCCGGGGCAGTTGCGTGCCCTCGGCGTCACCAACCAACGCGAGAGCGTGGTGGTCTGGGACGCGCGCGACGGCCGGCCGCTGCACCCAGTCATCGTCTGGCAAGACCGGCGGACGGCGGCGCGCTGCCGCGAGTTGATCGAGGCCGGCCACGAAGCGCACATCCGGGAGCGGACCGGGCTGCCGCTGGATCCCTACTTCTCCGCCACCAAGCTGGAGTGGCTGCGGCGCGAGGTGCCCGCCGTGCGGGAGGCCGCCGCCGCCGGGCGCGCCCGCTGCGGCACCCTCGATTCCTGGCTCCTTTTCCGGCTCACCGGCGCCCACGTCACGGATCCGACCAACGCCTCGCGCACCCTCCTGTTCGACCTGCACCGCCTGGCGTGGAGCGACGAACTGCGGGCGCTGTTCGACGTGCCGGCGGCGATGCTCCCGGAGGTGGTGCCCAGCTCCGGGCAGAGCCTCGACCTGCGTGTGGCGGCAGGGCTGCCGGCGGAGGGCGTGCCGGTCTGCGGCATTTTGGGCGACCAGCAGGCGGCCCTGTTCGGGCAGACCGGCTTTGCCCGCGGCGACCTCAAGAACACTTACGGCACCGGCTCGTTTCTGCTTTTGAATACCGGAGAGACGCCAGTGGTCAGCCGGCAAGGCCTGCTGACCACAGTGGCCTACCAACGGGAGGGCGAGCCGGCGCGCTATGCCCTGGAGGGGTCGGTCTTCGTCACCGGGGCGGCCGTGCAGTGGCTGCGCGACTCGTTGGGCTTGATTGAGAGCGCGGCGGAGACGGAGGCGCTGGCCGAATCGATCCCCGACACGGGGGGCGTTTACCTGGTGCCGGCGTTTGCCGGCCTGGGCGCGCCTTACTGGGATCCGGAGGCGCGCGGCACCCTGGCCGGGTTGACGCGAGGCAGCGGGCGGGCGCACCTGGCGCGCGCGGCGCTGGAGGCGATGGCCTACCAGACGCGCGACGTGGTGGAGGCGATGCGCGCCGACGCGGGCGTGGCAATCACCGCGCTGCGGGTGGATGGCGGCGCGGTGCGCAACAACTTCCTCTGCCGTTTCCAGGCCGACCTGCTGGGGGTGCCGGTGTGGCGCCCGGTGGTGCAGGAGACGACGGCGCTGGGCGCGGCCTACGCGGCCGGCCTGGCGGCGGGAGTGTGGCCCAATCCAGAGGCGCTGCGGGCGCACTGGCAGCTCGACCGGCAGTTTGATCCCTCCCTGCCGGCGGAGCGGCGCGAGGCGCTCTACGCCGGCTGGCAGCGGGCAGTGCGGACGGCAAGGACGTGGGCCCGTGACGCGTGATCTGGCGGCGATGGAGCACCGGGAGTACGACCTCCTGGTGATTGGTGGGGGGATCCTTGGCTGCGCCGTGGCCCGCGACGCCGCCGGGCGGGGCTTGCGTGTGGCCCTGGTGGAGAAGGAAGACTTCGCCTACGGCACCACTTCCCGCTCGACGCGGCTCATTCATGGTGGCCTGCGCTACCTGGAGCTGTACGACTTCGGGCTCGTCCACGAGGGCCTGCACGAGCGGGAGGTGCTGCTGCGTACCGCGCCACACCTGGTGCGGGGGCTCCCGTTCGTCACCCCGGTCTATGCCGGCGACCGCTGGCGCCCCGGGATGGTGCGCGCCGGCATGGTGCTGTACGACCTCCTCTCGCTGGGCAAAAGCCTCCCGTCGCACCGCATGTTGTCGCCGGCGCAGGTGCGCGAGCTGGAACCGGGTTTGAGGAGCGAGGGCCTGCTGGGCGGCGCGCTCTACTACGACGGTCAGGTGGAGTTCCCGGAGCGGCTCTGCCTGGCCAGCATCCTGGGCGCCACCAGGCGCGGGGCGGACGTTGCCAACTACGCGGCGGCGCGCTCGCTGCTGCGGGAGGGGCGGCAGGTAGTTGGCGCCGTGGTGGAGGACCGCCTGTCGGGGAAGGAGCACCGGCTGCGCGCTCGCGTGGTGCTGAACGCCGCGGGGCCATGGGCGGACGAGGTGGCGCGCCTGGCAGACCCACGCGCCCGACCCGTACTGCGGCGCACCAAAGGGATCCACCTCGTCGTGCCGGCGTTCACCCGCCACGCCGTCGTGCTGCTGGCGCGGCGCGATGGGCGCGTCTTCTTTGCCGTGCCCTGGGCCGGCCGCACGCTGGTGGGCACCACCGACACTGACTACGAATGCAGCCCGGACCTGGTCCGTGCCGAGCCAGAGGAGGTGGCCTACCTGGTGGAAGAGACGCGGCGCGTCTTTCCCCAGGCCAACCTGGGTCAGATCCAGCATGCGATGGCGGGCGTGCGGGCCCTGGTGCGCTCACGGCGGGCGGCCGAGTCGGCCGTCTCCCGCAAGCACCGCGTGCTAGACCACGCTGGCGACGGCGCCCCGGGGCTGATCTCGCTTTTCGGGGGGAAGATCACCGGTGCCCGGGCGATCGCCGCCGAGGCGGTGGACGTGGCGGCTCACCGCCTTGGGGTGCGGCGCGCCAGCACCACGACCCGCGAGCCGTACTTTGGCGGCGAGGTGCCCCCGGAGCGGCTGCGTCCGGAGGTCAGCGCGCGCGCCGCCGCGCTCGGGCTGGAGTCGGATCAGGCCGAGGCGCTGGTGGCGCTTTACGGCACCGCCGCCGGGGAGGTGTTGGCCCTGGCGGAAGCGGAGCCGGAGCTGGCCCGGCGCCTTACTCCCGACCGCCCGGAGATCCTGGCGCAGGTCCACTATGCCGTTCACACCGAGATGGCCCGCACCTCGGCTGACTTCCTCTGGCGCCGCACCGGGATCGGCTATGCCCCGGACCACGGCCTTTCCGCCCTACCGGCCGTCTCCCAGGCGATGGGACGGCTGCTGGGCTGGAGCGTCGAGGAGCAGCAGCGGGATCTGCGTCGCGCTGACCCGAGTTGAGGGGCGGCGTGCTGGCGCTAGCTCACCCCCGGTTGGCGAGGATGAGGCCGGCGCCAACCAGCAGCGTGCCGAGCACCACGCCCCCGGTGAGCGGGTCGCCAAGGATCAGGGCACTGAAGAGCACCCCGTAGATCGGGGTGGTGAACTGAAACGCGGTGAGCTGGCTGGCGGGGTAACGCTCCAGCAGCCGGTTCCAGGCGACGAAGCAGAACCCACCGACGACCAACCCCTGATAAAGGAGACTACCCCAGACGGCGGCGCCCTGGGGCAGCGCCAGCGGCCCTTCCACCAGGCGCGAGAGGAGGAAGTAGGCCGGCACGCCCGGGAACATCTGCCACAGGAGGAGCTGATAGGCGGTCATCCCGCGCTCCATGCCGCGCTTCGTCAGGGTGACCAGCACGCCGAGGGTGAGGGCGCTGGCAAGCACCAGGGAGTCGCCGGCCAGCGAGCCGCCGGAGAGGCGCTCGGAGACCACGGCGGCGATCCCCGCCAGCGCCACCAGGAGGCCGACCACTTTGGGCGCGGTGAGGCGGTCGCCCCGCAGGGCGAAGTGCGCCAGCAGCGCCACGAAGAGGGGATGGGTGCTCAGGAGCAGGATGGCGTGGCCGCCACTGGTCGTGCGCGCGCCGGCGTTGAGGAGGATGATCTGCAGCACGAAGGTGGCCGACAGCAGGCCCAGGTAGCCAGTCCTCCCCGCGCCAGGCGCGACGGGCACCCGGCGGAGCCAGCACCAGGCCGCGACCGCCGCCAGGCTGAAGAGAAAGCGCCATGCCGCCAGGGCGATCGGGGGCAGCTCGCGCAGGCCGATCTTGATGGCCGGCGCCAGCCCGCCCCATCCGGCGCACAGCAGCAGGATCAGCGCTACCGTAGCCCCGCTGAGCCGGGCTCGGGCGGGCGTTGGCGACGCGGCCAGGCGGGCTTCAGTCACGGATCACCACGCAGCCGGGCTCGTGAGGGCCGAGGGTGAGGCGCAGGTAGGCGTAGCCGCTGTTGATACGCGGGCGTAGCTCCCGCCTATTCCAGGCATCCTCGTAGCGCCGGCCGGACCGGTGGGGCAGGCGCAGCAGCTCGCCGGAAACCGTCTCCGGGTGGCTGTTGTAGAGGGTCAGCACGCGCTTACCGCGGGCGTTGAAGGCGTTGGCGAAGATGCCCTCGATACGGGTGGGCACCAGCGCCTCAACGTCGTCGCCGGCAAAGGCATCCCGATGCGCGCGCAGGATGCGGTAGCCGCGGCGGATGGCGGCCAGCGTCTGCGGCTCGAACCACTCTTCCGCCGGGCCTTCCAGCCAGATCCCCTCGCCGTTAAAGAAGACCCAGTGGACCCCCGTGGCCCAGGAGGCGGTCGGCTTGTCGCACACCAGGATCTCAAACGTCTTGAAGCTGGGGATGGCGAAGCGGGTCAGGTTCAAGGGCACGCGCGATTGCCCGGCGCGCGCGCGGGCCAGGGCGTAGGTGAAGCTGCCATCCTGGTAGAGGCTGTTCACGTCCGGCGGGGTCTCCTCGGAGTAGAGGGCCACGCCGGGCTTGGCGGCCTCGATGCGCTGGCGCACCATCCGGGTGAGGCCGCGCTCGCCCAGCAGGGCCGAGCCAGGCACCGGGTGCCCGTGGTCGGGGCTGTGGCAGGCGGCGAAGTGGGGCGAGCAGAAGCCGAACTGGTCCAGGTACATCCCATCCACGTTCATGTCGCGCACGGCGCGGTGGTAGGTGTCGGCCTGCACCTCGCGCCAGGCGGGCAGCCACGGGCAGATGAACGCCTCGGTGGCCCCGGGCCAGTAGGCGCGCTGGCCGGTGGCATCAACACGCTGCCACTCCTTGCCGTGCGTCTGCCCCAGCTTGCCGCGCTCCTCCAGTAGGTAGCCCTCGATGTAGAGGCCGACTGGCACTCCCTTGGCCTGCACCCCAGCGATCGCTTCACGGAACGCCGGCAGGCCGCCCTGCCAGTGGTCGTAGGGCGAATGGTCGCCGGTGCGCCCGTAGACGCGGCCGATGCCGGGAACGACGCCCCAGTCGAACAAGTGCAGGTAGTCGATGCCACCGAACCGCTGTTGGGCCTCGGTGATGGCGCGGTCGAGGTGGAAGCCATCCTGGTAGAGTGGGTCCAGCCACCAAAGGAAGCGCTGGCGGAAGTTGAAGATCTCCCGGAACCACGGCTTGCGCGGTGTGACGGGGCGGTACCAGCGCCGCAGCCACGTCTGATAGGCGGCCAACGCCGGCCGCCAGTCGCCCGGGTGAACGCCGATGAGGGTGCGCACCAGCGGCCGCCGCGCCCCGGGCGCCAGGGGCCGCTCGGGATAGGCGGTGCCCAGGTCGGTCAGCCCGTCTTCACCACGCCGCAGGGTGTAGGAGCGGTCGTCACCCACGCGATCCTCGGTGCGCAGCCAAACGCCGCCGCCCTGGCGCCGGTTGTAGACATCGAGGAACTGCACCGGGAACAGTCCGCAGAACGGCTGTTCGAGGCTGACCGGCACGTTGTTCCACACTGCGCCGCACTGGGGGAAGAGATAGTAGTTGTCGGCGGCGCGCGCCCCGATGCGCACGCCGGTCACCCCCGGCCCACGCACCCCGACGTTCACCGTCCGCGTCCCGGTGTTGGTCAGCGTAGCCTCCACCAGCAGCTCCGGGGCGGTGCCCAACGAAACCCGGACCTGAACCCGCAGCCCGGCAGCCGGCCCCCGTCCGGAGAGGGTGAAGTCGACCCCTTTCCGCCCCCCGGCGGCGCGCTCCTGGATGCTGGCGACCGGCAGGTGCGCCGGGGGCAGCGGCTTGCCGGCGAGCGTGAGGGTCAGCAGTGGGCCGCCGCCCTTGGGCAGCGCCTCTTCCAGTCGGGCGAGCTTGCCCGGCACCACGCGCGCCAGGCGGCTTAGGCGCAGGCCGGCGGTGGTCGTCAGCTCTGCCTCCAGGCGGCCGTTAGCCAGCCGGAGGCGCCCGCCCTCACGCTTCAGTGTTGGCGCGGTGGCGGCGGGCAGGCGGCCGGCGGGCGTCTGGGGCGACAGGGCCGGCCGCAGGCGGTAGGCCTCCAGCGGGCAGCGGGCCCCGGTGTGCGCGGTGGCGGCAAGGAGGGCAAACGCGGCGCTGCCGCAGCGGTCGTCCAACACCACGCGAGCGAGCGTCCGCTTTGGGTCGGCGAAGGCGCACAGCACGCGCGGGCCGAGCGGCACCCGGCGCGTGCGCGCCCGCACGTCCAGCGGCAGGCACTCGTGGACGATGCCATCGGCGTACTCCAGGCGCACCCGGAAGCGGTCCACGTCGGTGAAGGCGGCAAAGGAGCCGCCGCCACGCACATCCTCCTCCTCGCCGGCAAAGAGGGTCGCCAGCAGCAGGTAGACGGCGGAGACGCGCCGGCCGACCGGCACGGCGAGGCGCTGGCGCGCCAGCACGCCGGTGCGGCAGACCTCCCGGCCGCCGGCACGGAGGGCGAAGGGAACCCCCTCGGCGGTGATCCGCTCTCCGGACAGCCAATCGGCCAGCCCAAGCTGGTCCTGGAGTTGCCTGGCGGGCGATGGTGGCAGTGACGTCAGGCTCAGCGGCAAGAACCCGGCTGTCTCGGCCGGCCAGCCGGGACGAGCGCGAACGAAGTCACTGACCGGCGGGGGTGTCGGCTTGTTGGTGAAGCGGAGGGCGGCGACGGTCAGCGAGGCCCCCGGCCGCGCGCCGGTTTGCACCTGGAAGGCGATCTGGTGGATCGTTGGGAACCGGGCAGCCGCCCCGGCCAACGGCACGTTCAGGGTGTGCCAGGAGCCATCGGCCACCAGCGCCCCCGGCGCGACAACCGCGGTGTAGTCCAGGCCGTCGCTGCCGGGCGTGCCGATCACACACAGGGCATAGTCGCCCGCCGGATGGAGGCCCTCGGCACGGTAGCGCAGGGTGAGGTAGGCATACTCCTGCAGCGGCACCGCCTCTGGAAGCCGGAGGCTCCACTTCATCCCTCGGTAGGCTTCCGCCACGCGGAAGGTGAGGCCTTCTTTGGAGAGCACCACCCGTGGGTTCTGGCCGGGGTTGCCGAGCCAGTCGCGCCGGGCGGTCCACCCCGACGTGGCAAGGGGCAAAACCCAATCGGGCCGGGATGCGACCGGCGTCGGCTCTGGCTGCCGCAGCTCCTGCGCGCCGGCGGGTAGCGCGTCGCTGAAGGTGATCCAATCGATGAAGAGGCGCCCGTCACCACGCGCGGTGGTGACTGCCTGCACTGCCAGGGCGGTGATCGTGGGCTGGGCCGCCAGACGCGAGACATCAACAGCCACGGTGTGCCACTCGCCGTCCGACCGCAGATCCCGCAGGCGCAGAGCGTGGCACTCGCGGGGGCCGCCGTCGTTCAGGTAGACGAAGTAGCCCTCGAGGTCCTCGCGCAGGTTCTCGGCGCGGTAGCGCAGCACCAGGTAGCGGTAGAAGGAGAGCGGGAACGAGCGCACCGACCGCGAGAACTTCATCGCCCGGTTGGGCTCCGGCACGCTGAAGACGAGGACGCCGTCCGCCGCGCGCACGTCGGCGCCGGCAGACGGGTTCGGGATCCACCCTGGTTGAGCAACCCAAACGGCGGCGGAGTCGCCATCATCGCGCCAGGCGTCCTCGGCGCTGGCCGGCACCGGCAGCCCGGCAACGCAGAGCAGCAAGGCAGACAACACCCCGATGAGGCAGGCAGGCATCGCGGTTCCCTTCCGTGCCCCTGGGGTTCGTCTTGGGCGCCGCTGAATCCTGGCCGGCCGTCTCCGCCGTTCCGGCCTCGCTACCACCACCGTACGTGAACCGTAGGGGCGAAGCATTGGCAGGTCAGACCGATTGCGACGCAGTACGTCTGGCCCGCCAATGCTTCGCCCTTACCACCGCCTGGAGACCCGCGAACCATCGGCGTCGGAGGTGCGCCTCCTACGGCGGCCGGCGGGACGCCGGCGCTCCGACCTGTCGGTGTCTCCGACACCGGGGAGGGGTGTTGGCACCCCTCGGCCGAACATGGGAGGGGATGGCGCGTGTTCTCACTGGGCGAACAGCGCCCAGGCGAACAGGGCGGCGCTGCCGGCGAGGGCAAAGAGCATGCTCATTAGGTAGCGCGCGCCCAGGGAGGCGCCGGCAGCCCTCCCGGTGAAGATGCCGGCGCCCAGCAGCGCGAGGACAATCGCTATGCTGCCCACTCGCTCCCCCCTACCAGGCGCGTCAGCCACGGCGGCAGGATCGGCTGCGCCCGGTTGGCGGCGATCCCGACCAGCCGCCCCGCCGGCATCATCCGCACCGCGCGCTGCACCGCGCCAATCGGCGTGTCGCCCAGACCTACCACCAGCACGATGCCGTCCATCAGGGCGGCCATCACCTGCGAGTCGCTGGCGGACAGCATCGGCATCAGGTCGACCACGGTGATGTCGAAGCGCTGGCGAAAGCCGGTGATCGCCTCGCGCATGCGGTCGCTGCGCAGCAGGCGGCTGGGGTTGTCCGGCCGGATTCCCGGAAAGAGCACCGACAGGTTCGGCAGCGGCGTGCGCACCAGCAGGTCGTCCAGGTCGCGATCGGGTTCGTTCACGTAGTCGGCGAGGCCCGGGCGCACGTGCTGGCCCTCGGCGGCCGTATCGCCCGAAGAGAAGGCGCAGCTCGTCAGCAGCACCTGCTTCTCCAGGTCGGCGGCGAGGGCGCCGGCGACGTTGGTGGCCACCGTGGTTTTCCCCTCGCGCGGCATCGGGCTGGTCACCCCGAGCACGATGCCGCTGCTGCCGCCGATCTGGGCCAGGGCAGCCGTGTAAAGCCCCCGATACTCCTCCAGCAGGCGGAGCCCGTAGCCGGGCTGCTCCACCAGGCTGTACTGGTCGGTATAGGTTTCCCGAACTGAGGGGAGCAGCTTCCTATCCATTGGCTTGCACCTCCGTTATCGGGGCCGTCCGCTCCCGGATGAAGTCGCGACCCGTTTGGGTCCGCGTGCCGAGGATGAAGAGGGTGGTTGCCAGCAGCAGCGCGGCCACGGCGCCCAGCAAGAGGCGGCGGCGGCGGCGGCGGGTGAGCAGTTCCACCGGCATCTCCGGCAGCAGCGGGATCGCGGCCAGCACCGGCACCCCCACGGTGCGCTCCAGGTCGTGTACTGAGTGGACCCGACGGTCGGTTACCTCCTGCAAACCCAGCAGCGCCAGGCCAAGGAACAGCCCGATCGCCAGGCCGGCCAGGAGGATGCCGAGGCGGCGCGTGCCATCGGCCGACGAGACCAGCCGCGCCGGATCAACCAGTTGGTACATCATGCCATGCTGGCGGCTCTCCAACTGCCCGGCCAGGCGCGCTCCCTCCAGGCGCTCCACCAGCGAGTTGTAAAGCGTCTCCTGGGTTCGCGCCTGGGCCATCAAGTACTCCAACTGACTGCGGGCGGCCGGCACGCTGCGCGCCGCCGACTGTATCGGCGCCAGGCGGCCGGTGAGCTGGCGCTCGCGTGCCCTGGCGGTCTGAAGCTGGTTCTCAGCGGCCAACAGCTCGTCTTTCAGCCGCTCGTAGGCGGGGTTGACGCGCGTGGTCTCGGCGCCAGCGGCGGTCGGCTGCTGCTGGGCCTGGGCGAGTTGCTCGCGCAGACCGCTCACCTCGCGGCTCTTGGCGCGCACCTCGGGGTGCTCGTCGGTGTAGCGCGAGCGCAGGGCTGCCAGCTCCGCCTCGGCGGCGGAAAGGCGCGTCTGGAAGGCAGTGACGCGCGGGTTCGGCACGGTGCTCCGCTCGGCGACGATGGTGGCGGGGGTGTTCTCTAATTGCTTGCGGATGAGGGCAATGCGCATCTGAGCATCGACGGCGCTCATCCGGGCTTCCGCCAGGCCGTCTTCCACCGCCGCCAGGCGGCCGGCCGTGCCCTCCGGCAGTTGGGCCAGCAGCCCGGCATTGCGCGCCTGGAAGCGCTCCACCGCCTCCCGCGTTTCCGCCATCCGCTGCTGGTACTCGGCCATCTGCCTTTCCAGGAAGCGGATCGCGTCTTCGGTCTGCTGCGTCCGGGTGCTGGTGCTCACCGCGATGAACGCGTCGGTGGCCGCTTGCACGATACGCACCGGCCAGAGCGGGTCTTTGCCAGTGAAGACTACCTCGAAGGTGGAGGCGCCGGTGGCGCGCGCCTTGAGGTTGGCCTGAATGGCGCGGATCGTCTGCTCGATCTGCAGCGGGCTCATCGAGTCGTCGATCAGGCCGAGGCGTTTCAGTGTTGGCTCCATGAAGTTGCGCGAGTAGATGAACTCGCGCAGCATGTCGACCTGGCTCTGCACGGGGGTGGCCTCGCGGCTGCCGCGGTCGCCCAGGTAGTCGGCGCCGCGCGCTGGCTGCACCAGGACCGAGGTGCGGGCAACGTAGGTGCGCGGCAGCAGCAGCGCCACGGCCACCGCCACCGTGAGGGCCACGGCCATGCTGACGAACAGCGTCCGCCGGCGGCGGTGGACCGCCTCGGCCATCCGGCGGAGGTCGATCCCCTCCTCCGGCGCGGCCGGAGGCGCGGGCGGCCGGTATGCCGCGGGCGGGCCCCCCGGCTCCGGGTTGGGGGCATGCACGATTTCCGACATGGATACTCCTCCCGTGATACCGTATCAGAACCACAGTGCCACCTGGTGATCCCGAATCGGAACCAGGGTGTCTTCCGGCGGCAGATCGCCCCGGCGCCGAAGCGGAGTGGGTCCGACGCCCGCCGGCAAGGGGTTCCTCCGCGCTGCTCAACCGGCAGCACACGGCGGCATCGCCCGGTGCGGTGCAATATGGGTGCCACTCAAGCGCCGTGCCCGGAGGCCCCGGCGGGCATGGCGGGCACGGGCCCCATCGAGGAGAACCCTCCCTGGCGCCCGAACTTGCCTCCGGGGTGAATGGCGCCTTTGCCGGTTGCATCGGGCACCGACCAGGGTGGCGGCCCTCAGGCACGAGAACGTGAACGCAGCAAGCGTGTTTATCCCTGATAAGAGTTCAGGAAATGGGAGCGCCTGCCGGCGAGAGCGGGCGGCGTGGGGAGGCTGCCATGAAGCCGTTGGTTGCATTGACGGGGCCCGGCGGGCGCGTCGGGCGGGCGATCCTGCCGGTCTGGGGCGACCGCTACCGCCTGCGCCTCCTTTATCGGAACCGCCTGCCAGACGTGCCGCCGGATACGGAGGTGATGCGCGGCGACGTGACCGACCTGGAGACGCTCACGGAGCTATGTCGCGGTGCCGACTGTCTGGTCCACCTCGCGGCGCACCCTGGCGAGGCAGACTTCACCTCCGTGCTGCTGCCGAACAACGTGGTGGGCGCATACCACGCCTTCGAGGCGGCGCGCCGGGCGGGGGTGCCGCGCGTCATTTTTGCCAGCAGCGGCCAGGTGGGCGGCGGCTACCCTCCGTGCGCCGATCCGGCGGCCCGGGCCGATGAGAATAGCCTCCCGCGGCCGATCACCCTCTACGCCTGCACCAAGCTTTGGGGCGAGGCGCTGGGGCTGCACTACTCGCAGATCCACGGCCTGTCGGTGATCTGCATCCGCATGGGTTGGTGCGACGACCGCGAGGTGGTGCGCCACGGCGGCGACGAGGCAAACTGCTGGATAAGCGACCGGGACCTGGCGGAGGCGCTCGCCATCGCCATCGAGGCGCCGGCCGAGGTGCGCTACCTGCTTTCCTACGCCGTCTCCGACAACGCGCGCGCCCTGTGGAACTGCGAGCCGCTGCGCCGCCTCGGCTGGCAGCCGCAGGACCGCCTGGAAGACTGGCTTTGAGGGTTGGCGATGCCCGGGAAGGCCGGCCGCCAATCGCCAGTGCTTTTATGGTATAATGCGAGGGTGGCTGGGTGCGAAGCGCTCGGCCAGCCCCCAACCTGGGTGAACGGGAAAGGAGAGTTGGACCCATGCGCAGACTGCTGCCGCTTGGCCTGGCCGCCGTGGTCCTGGCCCTGGCGTCGCTGCCGCTGGTTGCCGCCAAGAGCAAAGGCAAGCCCGCCGGCAATCTTTACGCTGTCTTTGACACCAGCCTCGGCAAGATCACCGTGCAGCTTTTTGAGAAGCAGGCGCCCAAGACGGTCGCCAACTTTGTCGGCCTCGCCAACGGCACCAAGGCCTGGACGGATCCGAAGACCCGCAAGAAGGTGAAGCGCCCCTTCTACGACGGCTTGTCGTTCCACCGGGTGATCCCCGGTTTCATGATCCAGGGCGGGTGCCCCTACAGCAAGGAGCCCAGCCTTGGCCGGCCGGGCACCGGCGGCCCCGGCTACCAGTTCGCCGATGAGTTCCACCCGTCGCTGCGCCACGACAAGCCCGGGCGCTTGTCGATGGCGAACGCCGGCCCCAATACCAACGGCAGCCAGTTCTTCATCACCGTCGCCCCGACGCCGCACCTCGATGGCCGGCACTCTGTCTTCGGCCAGGTGGTGAAGGGCCAGTCGGTGGTGGAGGCGATCACCAAGGTGTCGCGCGATATGAACGATTGCCCGCTGAAGCCGGTGGTCATGAAGAAGGTGACCATCTACCGGGCAAACGCGCCGAAGTAGGTGGCGCCTGAGCTGGCCTACGGGCCAACCGGGGGCCAGTCAGGGTGCGATTGGCGGCGGAGACGCCTCCCAAGGCCGGGGCTTGCCTGGCGTTAGGAGGGTCTCCGTCGTCCATGCCCTACCTTTGGGCGGGCGGCGCGCGCTGGGGGAAGGAGCGCCGCCAGGCACCCAGACGCCTTGAAGCAGGGAGTGGCATGGCAGCAGGAACGCCAGAGCTGTTGGTCGCCATCACCGGCGCCAGCGGCAGTGCTTACGGCGTGCGGCTGGTGGCGAGGACGTGCGCGCTGGTGGAGGAGGTCCACCTGATCGTTTCGCGGCACGGTGCGCAGGTGTTGGCGCACGAGCTGGGGGCGCCCTTTGACCTGGCACGGCCCTCGCTGCGCCCCTTCCTCGGGCACGACCCGGAGAACCTGCGCTTTCTGCACCCAGACGACCTGATGGCTGCCTGCGCCAGTGGGTCGCGCGTGCCGGGGGCAATGGTGATCATCCCGGCCAGCATGGGCACGGTGGCGCGCCTTGCCGCCGGGCTGGCGGACGATCTGGTGACCCGCGCTGCCGCGGTGGTGCTCAAGGAGCGGCGGCGGCTGATTCTGGTGCCGCGAGAGACGCCGCTGAACTTGATCCAACTGCGCAACCTCACTACCCTCGCCGAGGCGGGCGCCACGATCCTGCCGGCCTGCCCCGGCTTCTACCACCATCCCCAGACGCTCGACGAGCTGATCGACTTCATTGTCGGGCGCGTGCTGGACCACCTGGGGCTGCCCGCCCCGCAGCCGCGCTGGCAGCCCGACGCCCCGGGGGCGACTGATGCTGCGTAGCCTGGCGATCATCCTGGAGATGATCAAGTTCGAACACACCGTGTTCGCGCTGCCGTTCGCCCTAATGAGCGCCTTCGTCGCCGCTGGCGGCGTGCCGGAGGGGCGCACCCTCCTCTGGATCGTGGTGGCGATGGTGGGTGCCCGCAGCAGCGCGATGAGCTTCAACCGTCTGGTGGACCTGCGCTTCGACCGGCTCAACCCGCGCACGCGGTCGCGCGCCCTCCCTGCCGGGCTGCTGACGACGCTGCAGGTGTGGGTCTTCTGCCTGGCTTCCGCGGCGCTGCTGGTGGTGGCCGCGGCGATGCTGAACCCGCTGGCGCTGAAGCTCTCCCCGGTGGCCCTGGCGGTGATCTGGGGCTACTCCTACACCAAGCGGTTCACCGCGCTGGCGCACCTGGTGCTGGGCTTCTCCCTGGGCATCGCCCCGGTCGGCGCCTGGATCGCCATTCGCGGGCGCATCGAGCTCGTGCCCCTGCTACTGTGCGCCGTCGTCACCCTTTGGACCGCCGGTTTCGACCTGATCTATGCCTGCCAGGATACGGCGTTCGACCGTCAGATCGGCTTGCACTCGGTGCCGGCCCGCTTTGGCGAGCGCGCCGCCCTGATCCTCTCCGTGCTGTTGCACGTCGGTGTGGCCGCGCTGCTGCTGCTGCTGCACTCGGTGGCCGGGCTTGGGCCAGTCTACCTGGCCGGCGCCGGGCTGGCGATCCTGCTCCTGGCCTACGAGCACCTCCTGGTCCGCCCCGGGGACCGGTCGCGGGTGAACGCGGCGTTCTTCACCACCAACGGCTTCGTGAGCCTCGGGCTGATGCTCTTCACCATCCTGGACGTTCTCCTCGGCTGAGGGGCCGCGCCACTGCGGTCCCGCCCGCCATTGGCACCGTACCTGCAGCCCTCGTCGCCGCGATTTGCGTGCAAAGCGTTTGCCGGGAGTGGCAGGGAAGGGAAGCGCCCATGGCAGACACCTCGGGGCCGGAGCGTGGTGACGAGCTG
>JAAZEB010000227.1 GCA_012512505.1 Armatimonadota bacterium
ACTGCACGCGGTGGATAATCTCCAGCCTGCGCTGTTGTTCCTTGCTCAAGGTGATGCTCTCCATACCCATAGGGTATGGAAAAAGTCACTGAGCAACAACCATGGAACTTTTCACTGAGCAGTGACATGGAGCAGTGACACCTGGATTGACACCGGTTCGCCCGTGTGCTAGACTTGTCGTGATCGGCTGGACGCCCGCTGAGTGCCCCGCGCCTCCGTGATTGGCCGCGTCTCGTTCCGGGGCGGCGCCCAGGAGGCCTGGGGAGCAGTTCCCGCTTGATGGCTGCCGCGCTTCATCCCCGCCGCCTCCCATGGCCTGGCCGGGAGCAGGAGCCGGCCGCCCCCGCGCCCGCCCGGAGGGAGGCACCCACGTTGCCTACGGAGCAGTACGCCATCGGTCTGGACTATGGCACCAACTCGGTCCGTGCCGTTATCGTCGCGGTGAGCAGCGGCCGCGAGATCGCTACGGCTGTCTATGACTATCGACACGGGGACCACGGCGTCATCACCGACCCGGCCAACCCCCACGTCGCCCGCCAGCACCCGGCCGACTACCTCGACGGCCTGCGGGCGAGTGTCACCGCGGCGCTTTCCCAGGCACACGCCGAGCCGGGCTTCGCCCCGGAAAAGGTAGTCGGCATCGGCGTCGATACCACCGGGAGCACGCCGCTGCCGGTGGATCGCGACGGCACGCCCCTGGCCTTCCACGAGGCGTTCCGCGACAACCCAAATGCGCTCGCCTGGCTGTGGAAAGACCACTCCGCGATGGCGGAGGCCGAGCAGATCACCGCCTTGGCGGCCGCGCACCGCCCCCACTACCTGGCCCGGTCTGGCGGCACCTACTCCTCCGAGTGGTTCTTCAGCAAGATCTGGCACTGCCTCAACGTCGACCCGCAGGTGTTCGCCGCCGCCCACAGTTGGGTGGAGCTGTGCGACTACGTGCCGGCGCTGCTGGTGGGCGAGACGCGCCCGGAGCGGATCAAGCGCAGTGTGTGCGCCGCCGGGCACAAGGCGATGTACTGCGCCGAGTGGGGGGGCTTGCCGGACGCGGAGTTCCTCGGGCTGCTCGATCCGCGGCTGGCGGCGCTGCGCCCGCGCCTCTACGAACACGCCGACAGCTCCAACGTGCGCGCGGGCGGCCTGTGCCCCGCCTGGGCGCAAGCGCTGGGCCTCCGCGAAGGTACGCCCGTCGCCGTCGGCGCCTTCGATGCCCACCACGGCGCGGTTGGCGCCGGGGTGCGCACCGGCACCCTGGTGAAGATTATCGGCACCTCCACCTGCGACATCACCGTGGCCCCCAAGGATGGCACCGCCGCCGAGATCCCGGGCGTCTGCGGGATCGTGGATGGCTCGGTGCTGCCCGGCTACTACGGCATCGAGGCGGGGCAGTCGGCGGTGGGCGACATCTTCAACTGGTTTGTCTCTGAGGTGTGCGCGGGGGATGCCTCCCTGCACGACGAGCTGACCCAGCAGGCGGCGGCGCTGAGGCCGGGGCAGAGCGGCCTGCTTGCCCTCGACTGGAACAACGGCAACCGCACCATCCTGGTGGACGCCCGCCTCACCGGCCTGCTCCTCGGCCAGACGCTGCACACCACCCGTGCCGAGATCTACCGGGCGCTGATCGAGGCAACGGCGTTCGGCGCGCTCACGATCCTGAACCGGATGAAGGAGTACGGGGTGCCGGTGGAGCGGATCGTGGCCTGTGGCGGCATCGCCGAGAAGAACCCGCTGCTGATGCAGATCTATGCCGATGTCACCGGCCAGCCAATGGAGATCTCCCGCTCGGCGCAGACGTGTGCCCTGGGTGCTGCCCTCTTCGGCGCGGTGGCGGCTGGCGCCTATCCCAGCACCGAAGCCGCCGTCGCCGCCATGACCGGGGTGAAGGAGCGCGTCTACCGGCCGAACCCCGAGGCGCAGGCGGTCTACGCCGAACTGTACGCGTTGTACAAGCGGCTGCACGATAGCTTCGGCGTGGCCGGCACTACCGACTGCCTGGCCGACGTGATGAAGAAGCTGCTGGAGATCAAGCGCGCGGCGTAGCCCGGCGCGCCGGCGGGAGCGGCTCCGCGCGAGAGCCTGAGGGGGGCGCATGCTGGAAGAACTGAAGCACGAAGTGTGGGAGGCCAACCTGGCGCTGCACCGCTCCGGGTTGGTGCTGCTCACCTGGGGCAACGTCAGTGGCCTGGACGCCGACGCGGGCGTGTTCGCCATCAAGCCGAGTGGCGTCAGTTACGCGGAGCTGCGCCCCGAGCAGATGGTGCTGGTGGACCTGGACGGCCGGGTGGTGGAAGGGACGCTGCGCCCCTCCTCCGATACCCCGACACACCGGGTCCTCTACCGGGAGCTGAAGGGGCTGCGCGGCGTGGCGCACACCCACTCGACCTACGCCACCGCCTGGGCGCAGGCATGCCGCGGCCTCCCCTGCTACGGCACTACCCACGCCGATACCTTCCGGGGCACGGTGCCGGTGACGGCCCCGCTGGACGACCGGGCGCTGGCTGGCGACTATGAGTGGGAGACGGGCCGGGCGATTGTCCGCGCCTTCGCCGAGACCTCGCCGGCCGAGGTGCCGGGCGTGCTGGTGGCCAACCACGGTCCCTTCACCTGGGGGGGCTCGGCCGCGCAGGCGGTGGAGAACAGCATCGTGCTGGAGCAGGTCGCCCTCCTGGCCTTGCTCACCGAGGGGCTGGCTCCAGGCCTGGGCCCGATCCGCGCGCCACTGCTGGACAAGCACTTCCTGCGCAAGCACGGCGCCAGCGCCTACTACGGGCAGCAGCCAACGATGCAGTGAGGGCGCCAGGGTGGAGCCCGCGTGCCCTCCCCGATCAGGGAGACCAACCATGAACCAACCGATCACACTGGGCGTCATCGTCGGCAACCGGGGCTTCTTCCCCGACCACCTGTGCGCGCAGGGGCGTGAGGAGATCCTGGCAACGCTGGACCGTGAAGGCTTCCGGACGGTTGCCCTCAGCCCCGAGGATACGAAACTCGGCACCGTGGAAACCCGGGCTGAGGCCCGCGCCTGCGCCGACCTGTTCAAGAAGCACGCCGACCAGATCGACGGCGTGCTGGTGACGCTGCCCAACTTCGGCGACGAGCGCGGCGTGGCCGAGACGCTGCGCCTGGCCGGCCTCAACGTGCCGGTGCTGATCCACGCCTTCCCGGACGACCCGCGGAAGATGGGCCTGCAGGACCGGCGCGACAGCTTCTGCGGCAAGCTCTCGGTCTGCAACAACTTGCGACAGTACGGGATCGACTTCTCGCTGACGACGCAGCACACGGTGGCGCCGTCGTCGCCCTCCTTCCGGGAGGACCTGCAC
>JAAZEB010000228.1 GCA_012512505.1 Armatimonadota bacterium
CCTCGCTGGGCGCCCGCCACCGGTCGCGCCCGCAGTAGGCGCCGCCGTTCGGGTCCGGCCGGTCCGGGTTGAGCACCGGCTGCCGGAAGGCGGGCGGCTCCTGGATCCAGTCGTTGATATCGCAGCCCACGTCGCCGGCGGTAAAGAGAACGCGCCCGCCGCCGTAGCGCCCCCCGGCGATGTAGGGCAGCGGCGCCGCCACGCTGTTGGGCGGGTCGTCGAAGTTCAGGCCGGCGTTCAGCACAATCGGCGAGAGGCGCGGATCGGGCGGCCCGTCGCCCAGGAGGTTGGTGATCCGGTACTGGTCCACGTTTTTATCGCCGAGGCGGTTCACCTCTTCCTGAGTGAGCCGGTAGGGGCTGTTCAGCAGCGGGTGATGCCGGTCGGCGATGATGCCGCTGTAGCGCGGCTTGCCCCCAAAGCCTTCGAGGCTTTCGCCACGGAAGTTCACCTCCGGGATGAAGAAGGGAGCAGTGGGGTCGATGCGCATCAGCCAGCAGTCGTCCACCCAGATCGTGCCGCCCATATCGACCAACTGGCGCAGGCGGCGGGTATCCTCCGGCCAGAAGATGACGTTGGTGGCCGTCGGGCCGTAGGGCGTGCCCTTCGACATGTGGCTGGTGAGGAAGATCAGGTCAAACTGCAGCAGCTCTTCCAGGGAGACGTCGTTGAGGTAGACCTCCCAGTAGCAGGCCATATCCTTGGTGACGCGCTGACCAATCTGGTAGGGGTGCGCGGGATCGAGCCCGCCCCGGTCGGCGGCACCGTAGGTGCCGGGAGCACGCGACCAGCGGTCGTAGATCCGCTGATCGACGAAGCGAGGCGCCAGGGGGTTGACCAGTTCCCACCCGCGCGGCTTGAGGTCCTCGCGCGAGTCCAGGATGTAGAAGATGTGCGGGTCGGCGTTTTCCAGCTCGTGGTAATCCGGGCCCGGGGTGGGGTCGGGGCCACCCAGGTCGAGGTTGGGGCAGAACGAGTCGAGGAGCAGGATGCAGACCTTGATCTCGCGCTGTCTGACGGAGTACATGTAGGAGTCCGCCCGTGCCGGGGCCTGGCGCAACGCCCAGGCCAACACCAGGGTTGCCGCCAGCACGGTTCCGGCCAGCAAAGCTTTGATCCTCATCGCCACGTCCCCCATCCGCCGCCAGTAGCCCTACTGCAGCGGCCGTTCGCCAAAGTAAACCATGCCGGGGCACATCGGCAGCCGTGGCGTGCCCGGCAGGTAGTAAGCCGGCTCTTGCTCACTGAAGCGCACGAGGCGCGTATCGGTGATCAACAGCGGGTCGAACGCGTAGTTGATGCCGCCCCGCCGGCTGAAGTCGCTGTCGTCCAGCTCCATCTGGGTGCCCGCCCGCTCGAACTCGGTGCGGTTGGCGCCGCGCCAGTGTGCCGTCCACAACGTCACGTCTTCCAGGGAGGCCGCCTGCCCCTCGGAGATCCCGCCGCGGATGTGGATCTGCACGTCCAGCGGCTCGCAGTTCTTCGGATAACGCCAGCAGTCGGTCGAGGGTTCCGGGTCGCCGGCGGTGGTATCCTGGAAGAAGGTGCCCGGGATCACGAACCAGGAATAGTGTTCGGCGTAGATGAGCGCGGTCACCATGATGTCCAGCGGCTGGATCGCCGCCGCCCCAAGGTTGTAGTCGCCCCCGGTCGTCTGCAGCGAGCCATCGGGCGAGCCCGGGTCGTACTGCTGGATGCGGATCTGGTTGCGATGGCCGGCCCGCTCGTCCAGGGCATAGTTCTGGCCGGCGGGGATGGTCAGCCCGCCACCGGTGTACAGCTCGAAGGGGCGCGCCGGGCTTTGCAGGTGATCGGCGAAGTAGCTCCACTCGCCGGCGTTCAGCAGCGGGTAGAACGCCTGGGGCGTGGCCGAGTCGAACGGCGCCCACAGCGGGTGGTTGTAAGGCACGTTGTTCACCAGCCACTGCATCGTGGCAGGGGCACCCGCGGCCTGGTGGCGCAGGAAGAGCGCCGGCCCATAGCCCAGTTGGCCCACCCGCCGGTTGTAGTACTCCCGCACCGAGTCGTCGTTCGGCTGCACGCCGAAGTCCCAGGAGAGCAAGAAGGCGCGCTCCGGCTCGTTGTTCGCCAGACGCCAGAAGTAGGGCGGGCCGTTGTCGCCGGCGGCGACGAAGCTGGTATCGGTCTCCACCTGCACGAACTGGGTCGTGTTCAGGCAGACGTAGTCCCGCGCCAGCAGGGCGATTTGCGAGCGGGCAGGCGCGTTGGCGTTCACCGGGGGGCCTTTGACCAGGTTCCCGTCGATGTAGATCGTGCCGCGCGAAACCACGGTGAGGCGCACGCCGCCCTGGGCGGTATCCTGAGGCAGGCAGCCGCGGATGCGCACGTTCCCCTCGGCGAAGATCACCCCGTTGAACGGGTAGCGCCAGCTATCCGGCACCGAGCCGGGCAGGTCCACCCACTCGTCGCGGGTCCAATCCCAGGTCTTCCAGGTGCCGCTGCCGCTATCCCACCACTTGGGCAGCAGGGTGTATTCGCGGCTGTTGCCAGCAATCGCCGGCGGCGGGCCGGGGCGCAGCTCGAAGAACAACGTGCGCTGCGCCATGCGCCGGCCCAGCGGATCACGCCAGCCGGTGGAATCGTTCCGGGTGATGCGGATCAGGCCGTGCTCGGGGTTCGTGCCGCCGTTGGACCAGTCCGGCTCCAGGGCGATGATCACGGCGGGTGGCTCGTAGACGCGGCCGGGGTATTTCCAGCCACTGTCCGGGGCCACCTGGGCATAGGGGCGCACCCAGTCGGCGCGCAGCTTCTCGGGATTGTGGTTGTACTGGACATCGCCGCTACAGCGCCGGTGCTCGCCGCTGTGGCGGGCGTTGTCGAGGTAGATTCCGGCGCCGTAGCCGTAGCGGCCGGCGGTCTGCCCCTTCCAGGGGTTCGCCGCGTCCGCGCGGGCGGCGCCGGCCTGAGTGATCACCTGATAGCGCAGCCGGCCGCTCGTCGGATCGGTGACCTCAATCTGGGGCGGATCGAGCCGCTGCACGCTGCGGCGCGGATCGAAGTTTGCCTTCTCGGCGGGGCTCGCGGTCAGCCAGGCGTTGTCCAGGTAGCGGCCGGCAAAGCTGCCATTGCGCACCAGCGTCTCGAACTCCGGGTTCTCGCTGGCGGGCAGTGCCGCCTCCAGCGGCGCCGAGCCGGACGAGGCACCCGGGGGATAGAGACGCAGCACCATCCGGTTGAGGTTGGGGCTATCGCTATCCTGGCCGGTGCCCTCGCGGCGGATGCGGCCGGCCACTTCCACCTTTTGATGGGCCACGCGCTCCTGGCCGTTGAAGCTCTCGTTCGTCAGGCTGACGCTCACCTCCGGCTGGTTATCGTCGGTCGGCAGCGCCGAGCCGAACCACACCAGGTCGCCGTTCACCCGGATCGGGCCGCCGGTGGCCTGGGCCGCAAAGTCCGATTGGAAGCGGTCGGCATCAATGCCCACGCGGAACGGCAGGTCAATCAGGTTGGGGCTGGGCGTTTCGCCGTCGCGGATCAGCAACTGATCCACCCCCAGGTAGGTCGGCCGGCCGAGCTGGGCGCGGTCGGTGACGAAGCGCAGGTAGTTGTTGATCCCAATCGCCTTGAACGCCACCAGTTCGCGGCGGAAGCGGTAGGCGCCACTGCTGTTGAGCGCCTGTGTCGTGTCACCAAAGACGGTCGGATCAATCGGGTCGGCCCCGTTGCTGTCGATAAAGTCTTGGTACTCCTTGTCGATCTCGGCGGCGCTGCCCCGGCGTCCGACCGCCTCAATCATCACGTAGCGCGAGAGTTCGGTGGGGCCAAACCGGGTGGTGCTGGCATCATAGCTGCCGGGCACCACGTCCGGCATCACCGGCAGGCCTAGCGGATTCCCGTTGGGGCCGGGGATCGTGTTCCCGGCGGCATCGCGCACGTAGACCGAGTTTTCGGGGTTGTAGGTCACCCGCAGCAGGAAGCGCGAGTCGCCCAGGTTGTAGCGAATGTAGCCGCCCACATCATCGCTCGGGTCGGCGGGGTTGCGCACGTCAAACGGCTGGATCCAGTAGTAGTCGGGGTCCTGGGTCAAGAAGGCGCCGGCAGCGCTGGCGGCGATGGCGGCGATGTTGTAGTAGGGGCGCGGGCGCCAGTCAGCCCCCAACTCGCTGGAGACCAGGTTGGTGTCAGCAAAGCGGATGCCAGCCTCGGCGGCGGTGTACTCATTGGCAGCGGCGCCGGCGTGCTCGGCATGCCGCAGGTTGGCAAGCACCGTCCGCAGGAAGATAGAGCCCAGGAAGACTACCAGGAGCATCACCACTACGGCGAGCACCAGCGCCTGCCCACTCTCGGACGACGTCACCGTCCGCGGCCGGCGCGCGTAGCCGCGAGCGGCCGGCGGCGTGTCGCGGCGGGGTCGGCCGATGCCGAGCCGAACGGCTCCTGCCGGCCACCTCAACGCCGCGCGCCCCTGCGCCTCCATGCCCCTGCTTCCATCTGCGCTCATTCGCGGCCTCCGTCTGCGTCCATCTGCGGCCCTCAACCCCTACCTCTACCGCAGGTTGCGCGGGCGCACCGTTGCCGAAAGCTGGAACGGCTGCACCCGACCGGTATCGGCATCATAGGCGCGCAGCGCCAGCGTCAGCCGCAGCACCTCTTTGGTGAAGTACGACGCCGTCATCGAGTGCCCATCAGTGCTATCGACCGGCTCGTTCTGGTTGCGGCGCTGCACGTTGGTCTGAAGCTGGTACCAGGCCCGGATCTTGTAGCTTTCGTCCCAGTTGCCGGCCTCGTTCGGGTCGAAGGAGAGCTGGCCGGTCTCCTCATCGAACCAGAACTCGCCCCGGCTCAGCAGCGTGCGCTCGGTGGCCCGGGTGTAGGACTCCCACACGTAGCGGTCGGCGTCCAGCGGATCCGGATGGCCCACCATCACCCGCATCGTCTCCGCCGGGATCCGCAGCCAGGTGGTATTCTCGTCGGCGCCCAGGTTCAGCGCGGCGGCGTCGCCGTTGTTGTACTTACCGGCGTAGGCATCGCGCTTCGCCAGCGCCACGTCGCGGATGATCCAGTCGGCGCGCACCCCATCGGGTGCCGGCTGGTGCCAATCGTCGCCCGCGGTGCCGTAGGGCGCCTGGAACGGCGCCAGCGGCCCGGGTGGCTGGGGCTCGTTCGCCTCCGGCGGGCGCACCGGCGCATCCACCCGAAACTCCACCGAGCCCCGCTCCGCGTCGGCCAGGAACGCCATCTGCGGCCAGTAAGGCTCCGCGTGACTGGTTGGCAGCAGGTTCAAGGCGTTGTTGTTGCCGCCGTAGGGATCGTGCTCGTTCCAGAAAGCAAGCGGCGGCTCGTTGGAGCGGCTGCGGAAGGCGTTGATGCGCTCCTGGTACAGCGTCATGTTGAACACCGGCACGTCGGTGGCCGGCCACACCCCCTCGGGGGGCACCGGACCGGTGAGCCGGAAGACATAGTAGTGGTTCGGGTCCGTCGCGTCGACGCCGCTGACGCTGTCGGTGCGGCCGATGCTCAGGTAGTAATCGCGCTGAGCCGTGCCGCCGGGATAGGCATAGCGGTGCGAGGCCCGCAAGTCGAACACCTGGTAGTAGCGGGCCCACGGCGGCGGCAGCAGGCCGGTGCCATAGGCCGGGTGTGACCAGTCCTTGCGGCGCACCGTCTGCCAGTGCCCATACTTGGCGCGGTAGGCGCTGGCGTAGCTGGCCCCGCCGGTGACCACCGGCGCCAGCGATTCGTTGGCGACCGAAAGCGACTCGAAGCGCACGCCCGGCTTCGCCGCCCACACGCCCGGGATGCTCTCGGTGGCGGGGGTGTAGGTCACCGTCGCCATATCCACGTTCTCGCGCGGCGTCAGGCCAACGAGCGCGCCGCTGTATTCCATCAGTCGCCGGCGCTCAGCCGCCTCGGGAGAGTTGCACAGGCCGGTGGCGCCACCGCGCGGCATGCGGATGAACAGCGAGTCCTCGAAGAAGCCCGGCTCGCGGAACGCCTGCGGCTGCCCCGCCGGGTAGAGCGTGCCAAGCAGATTGGGCAGCAGGAACGCCGCCACGGCGCTTGCCGGGGTGCTGCTGCCCGGCAGGAAGTACTCGGCGTAGAACAGGCGATAGAGATTGTCGGCCGGGGGCGGCGAGGGGATGTCGACCAGGCCGGCGTCGCGCAGCTCCGGGTTCTCCATCTCCCACTGGTTCCAGTAGGGCAACGCCGGCGCCGTCGCGTTGTTCGCCTTGGCGCGCGCGAGGGCCACGAAGAAGTGCTTCACCAGCGGCTGCACGCCCCATTCAGCGCCCGGCCCCGGGTGCAGCAGCGGCGGCAAGCTGGACGCCCCGGCGCTTTGGCCGGCGTTGGACCCCAGCCCGCTGGGCGACACCATGATCAGCGAGCTTTCGGTGGGGTCATCCTTGTTGTCGTAGATGTAGAGCGCGTCGGAGACCTCGCGCACCAGCGTCTCGAAGACGCCCCGGCCGACGCTCTGCGCCTCCACCCGCACCGTGCTCGTCTGGATGAAACCAAACGCCTTCATCACCGGCAGGATGAGCAGGCCAAAGAGGATGCTGAGGATCGAGATGGCGACCAGGAGTTCCGGCAGCGACATACCGTGCGGCCGGCGGCGCATCCGTTCACGCCCGCACCGGGCGCGAACCGGCCGAACCGGGGCCGGCAGCCACGCGCCGACTTCCTCTTTCACCGGGGCCGTTCTCCGCTTCTGCGCGTTCATCAGCGGCCACACTCCCTCGTGCCGTCTCCGGCTGCCGCCAGGCAACACCGGCATCATCAATACTCCAGCGGCTTCGCCACCGCGGCGGTAACGCGCTGCATCTGCAGCACCCCACTCTCGTCGTCGCGCCAGAAGAAGGGCGCGGCGCCGGACCAACCGGTGGTGAGGATGTCGTAAACTCGGTTGACCTCACCCCGTGTCGGCCAGACCACGCGCACCTCCAGCGACATGCCGCGCACCGAATCGATGCTGCGGATCTGCCCGCCGCCGGGCACGTTCAGGCGCACGTAGCCAAGCGTGCCGTCGCGCGTCTCGGTGATGGTGTGCATCTCGCCCACCACCTTGCGCAGCGCCTGCCCGTCCTCGTAGGTGTAGTCCACCGACACGGAGTGGCCCACGTCGGCCAGGGTAAAGTAAAGCCACCACTCGCTGCCGACGGCGCGCAACAGGTAGCGGTCGAAGCGCGGTTCGTTGGCGGCCCAGTACTCCGCGTTGCTGTAGGTCGCGTACGGCTTCAGCACCTGGGCGGCAAACCCATCCAGGGTGCGGTAGTAGATGCGCACCCGCCGGATCTCGGCGCCCGGCTGGTTGAAGCGCGCCACGCGCAGGCCGATGCGCCCCGCCTGGGAGTGGTCCGTGCCGCGCACCGGGTCGTCGAACGTCCAGGTGCGCTTGCCGCCGTAGGTACCGTCCGCGTCAATCACCTTCCCGTAGTCCGGGCTGTTCGGGTCAATATTCTGCAAGAAGACGGGCTGCTGCATCGCCGGGCGGGGGTCGAAGGAGTCGCTGGGATCGTCCGGGTCATCGCCGTCGCCAATCGGTTCGTTGATGTCGCGAATAATAAAGGGGAAACTCAGCTTCACCCAGGCGTACTGGTCGGCGGGATCGGGTAGCACGGCATCCTGGCCCGGATCGGGGTCCAGCGGCACGTCAACGTCGTCGTGCAAGATCTGCCAGTCCATCACCGAGTAGTCGATGCCGATCTGCTGGCCAGCGGTATCACCGGCCAGTTCCAGCAGGCCCACCGTCTTGTCGGCCAGCAGGTACCAATAGGGGTCGGTGCTGCTCGCCTCGGCTTCGACGTCACGGAAGCGTCGGCGCACCACTTCGGAACCCCAGATGAACTCCAGGCGCGGGCTGCCGCCGGCATCGCCCAACTCCACGAAGGAGCCGGTGCCAAACTCGCGCGCCTGCTCTTCACCAGCCGCCACGTAGATGATCTTCTGGGTCAGGCTCTCCACGTCCGGGTTGGCGGTGCCTTCCTGGCGCACCGCGTAGTCCAGCTTGAAGGTGCGCGGATAGCCGACGCTGCTGAAGTGAAGCGTGCGCACCGTCGCCGCCTCGTCCTCATCCGGCGAGAGGGCGTAATAGCCGTCGCGGCCGGCATAGCGCCCCAGGTTGTCGTAATCGACCCGGTAGTAGGGCCGCAGGCTGTAGACGGTGAGCATGTCATAGTAGTCGCTGGTCAACTGCGGCGTATGCTGGGGGTAATACTCCATCGGGGCGAAGGGCAGCACCACCCGGGCCACCTGCTGGCCCCCGGAGTCGTAGCCGGCGCGGGGCACGCGCACCGTCAGTTGATGGATCTTGCGAAACTGAAACACCGAGTTGCGCAGGTCGCGCAGGCCCTCGTCGCCGGCGAGGGTGGTGCGCGGCTCCAGGTCGGTCGGCCGCACGTGCGAGTTGATCGGCCAGCGCGACTGGTTCACCGGGTTTTGCAGGTAAACGGCGGGGAGCACGCCGTCCGGCAGCAGGCTGGGGTTGGCGCGCAGCTCGCCGAGCCAGGTTTGGCAGTAGCGGTTCGCCAGGGTGATGTAGCCGCTGCGGGTGACGATGTCGAAGCCGACGGGGAAGATGCGGATCACGGTGAGGATGCCCACCAGCAAGACGACGGAGACCACCAGGATCTCCAGCAGCGTGGTGCCACGCTCACCGTGCTGGCCGGCCGGGGCGGCTGCCCCCGCCAGGCGGCGGCGGGCGGCGGACCACCGCGCCACCACCGGCGCGCCGACTGGCCCGTGCTGTCTGGACAACTCCGCCTGCATGTCGCTTCCACGCATGGGTTCTCACCAACCCTCGTCCGCCCGATGGGCCTCTCCAGCGAAGCCGGAAAGATCAGGTTCCAGGGCGATCTGGAACCGCGCAATCGCGGGGGGCATCCGGGCGAGGCAGCCATTGGGGGCGCCTTCGCCTCTCTATCGATTAGACGCGGCCCCAGAAATGATTGTTCCGCCGGGCCTGCCGGGCACCGGCGTGCTGCCCGGGCGCCCCTCGGCCGGTGAACGAGGCCCGGAATCGCGTGGCGGCTGCGGGTACCCGCAGCCGCCACGTTGGCAAGCAAAGGGGTTTCGGCGCGCGCCGGGCGCGGCACTGCCGCAGGGGCTCAGTCCACATCACCCGGAAGCGTCAGATGCCCGCATCCCAACTCTGGCACGCTGTCGTTCGATGGCACCAGGCGTGCCGTGCCGTCCAGGTGCAGCACGATGTCCCGGTCCTTCGTGCTGAGGACCGGCGCGGGGTCGTTCGGATCCACATCGCGGTGGAAGATGCACCAGGTCACGACGGTGTCCTCGGGCGGATAGCGCCAGTAGAGCTGGCGGCGGTAGTGGCGGTCGAGCGCGCCCAGCGCCGTGGGCCGCCAGAGGCGGTCGTAGCGCAACTGCCCCAAGGCCAGGTCCCAGCCATCGTAAGAGTTGTAGCTGATGCCGGTGGCACTCTGCGCCTCGGCCTGGGTCACCGGAGGGTTTTGGCCCCCCTCGGCAGCCAGGCTATCTGTCTCGTTGTTCGGGCAGTTGAAGGTGCGCAGGCTCTGGATGTAGTCCGGGTAGAGCGTCGCCAGGCCGTAGCCGGGAGCACTCTTCGCGGGACGGCCCTGGGCATCGACCGGCCCGAACCAGCGTTCAGTGCCGGGGATGGGGCGCTCGCTAAGATCGGGGGGATACTCGCGCTCGTCCAGCTTGAACAGCTTGATGGCGGTGGCAATCTGATGCAGGTTGGCCATGCACTCCGTGCGGCGGCTCTGCTCGCGCACACGCCCCAGCACGGGCAGGAGGATCGCCGCGAGAATGACCATGATCGCGATCACGGTCAGCAGCTCGATCATCGTGAACCCGGTCTGTGATCTTGTTGACGCGCGCATCCTCTTCTCCACTCTCCCCCGGGACGCCAGCCTACCCGTTGCCGCCGCCTACCACCGACTGGTGCCCCGACTCGCCGGTGTTCGGGTCAGACTTCACCACCTGCGAGTTGCCTCCCAGGTAGACGATCAAGTCCATGTCGCTCGAGTGGGGGGTGGTGCTCGTCGGGTCGCGGCGGTGCTGGGAGCACCAGGTGATGACGGTGTCCTCCGACGGGGTTCGCCAGATCAACATGCGGCGGAACTGATTGCGGCTGCCGGCCGCTGCCTGGGTTTGCCACGGCGCGCGGCGGTACTTCAGCGCCGAGCCAAACTGCGTTCCCTCGCCGCCCATCGCCTCAAAGAGCGGGTCGAGACCATCATAGGAGTTGTAGGCCTGGTAGCCCCCGGCGTTCTGCGCGTACTCCTGGTTCGGGTCGGCCGGCACCGGGTTGGAGACATCGTTGTTCGGGCAGTTGAAGATCTTGAGATCCTGGACGTAGTCCGGATAGAGGGTAGCCAGGCCATAGCCGGCACGGGTGCGATCGGCATCGCCGAACCAGTGGTCGCCGCTGATGATCGGCCGTGCCCCGGCCAGCGTCTCCGCCCAGTCAAAGGGGAATCCCCGGGTGTCTTGCTTGTACAGTTTGATGGCGACGGCGATCTGGCGCAGGTTCGACTGACAGGTCGTGCGGCGTGCCTGCTCGCGCGCGCGCCCCATGACCGGCAGCAGAATCGCCGCAAGGATCGCGATAATCGCGATCACGGTGAGGAGTTCAATGAGGGTGAACCCGCGTTCTCTCCGCTCCATTTTGGATCGAACCTCCGTTCGTGAGAACAGCCCTAGCCAAGATAGAATCATCGCGTTCCAACTAGTAACCGCACCCGGTGCCGTCCGTGGGGCACCACACCGGGCGCCAGTTCGGGGCGCCGTAAACGATACCCCTGACCCTGGGGACAAGCACCCTGAAGGGCGCTCTGGAGCCGGCTCCAGGGCTCTAGCCGGCTGCAGCCGGCTTGTTCCTTGGGCAGAGTAGTCCTTTAGGGCTACCCTGCCAACGGGCTGCCCACCGCACGCCTGTGGACCCCTGCTCCTCGGATCCTCTGCCGCCTGAGCTTTTGACGCCTGCCGCGCTGCTATCGTTCCACCCGTGCCTCACGGCCACGAGCGCACCGCCGGCGCGGGCACCGGCCACCAGAGGCTGAGCACCGCCGAGACCAGGGCCGGCCCGGAGTACACCACCACCAGCGCCCCGATCACCATCGCCGGCCCGAACGGGATGTAGCGGTAAGGGGTGTACTTTCCCCGCCGCCGCAGCCCCGCGGCCACCAGCGCCAACCCGGCCACGGTGCCCACGGCAACGGCCAACAGAAACGAGGCAACGGCGCTCACCCAGCCCAGGTGGGCACCAATGGCAGCGGCCAGCTTCAGGTCTCCCCCACCCAACGCCTCGCGGCGGAAGGCGACGGCGCCCAGCCAGCCCAGGGTGAGGAACACCAGGAAGCCCACCGCCAGCCCCATCAGCGAGGCGGGCACGATCAACTCGAGGTCGCTACCCGGCACGCCCAGGGCGGTGGGATGGCTCCAGGCGCCGGTGATGGCGCGCCCCCACACATCGCGCAGGATGCCGGTGGCCGCCGCGACCAGGTTCAACTCGTGCGGGATGATGTAGTGCTCTAGATCGATGGCGAAGATGGCGATCAGCGTCGCGACGAACACCGCGTCGAACGCCAGCGCCGCGGTAGGTCCGTCCACGAAGTAGAGCGCCGCGAAAGCCACCGCGGTAAGCGTCTCCACCACGGCATAGCGCCACGAGATCGGCGAGCGGCAGTAGCGGCACTTGCGCCCCTGGGCCAGAAAGCTGAACACCGGCACCAGGTCGCGCGCGCGCAGGCGCGTGTTGCAGGCCGGGCAGCGCGAGGGCGGCTGCACCACCGAGGCATCGCGCGGCATCCGCCAGATGCACACGTTCAGAAAGCTACCGACCACCGCCCCCAGGAGGGCCAGGAACCCCACCCAGAACCATGTCGGGAGCACCGCTGCGGGGGGTGTGATGATCCTCCGCCTCCTTCGTCCAGCCTACTCCTCGCCACCACTCAGGCTGGTGATCACCGAAAGCAGCGGCATGAACATGGCGATGACGATGAAGCCGACGATCACACCCAGCCCCAGGATCATGATCGGCTCCAGGGCGGCCGTCAACGACTCCAGCGAGGCATCTACTTCCGCCTCGTAGAAGTCGGCGATCTTCGACAACATGCTGTCGAGCGCGCCCGTCTCCTCGCCAATGGTGACCATGTGGACTACCATCGGCGGGAACATGCGGCTCTTCGCCAGCGGTGGCCCAATCGACTCCCCTTCCCGGATGCTCGCCCGGGCCTTCAACACCGCGTCGGCGATCACGTCGTTGTCCACGGTGCCTGCCACCGTGTCCATTGCCTGCAGGATCGGCACCCCGGAGACTAGCAGCGTGCCTAAGGTGCGGGCAAAGCGTGAAACCGCGATCTTGTGGTTCAGCTTGCCAAACACCGGCATCTTCAGCTTGGTCATGTCCCAGAGGCGTTTGCCAACCCGGGTGCGTGTGGTGAACCGTTTCCAGCCGATGAACAGGACAATCGCCACGGCGCCGAGGATTACCTGCCGCCAGGGAGCGCCCTTGGTGGCGAAGTTGCTGACGTCCATCAGGAACTGGGTCATCGGCGGCATCTCTTCCACGCCCAGGTCCTTGAACATCGCCATGAACTTCGGCAGGATGAAGGTGACCAGGAAGCCGACGATGCCGATGGCCGCCACCATGACCAGCGTCGGGTAAGTCATGGCCGACTTCACCTTGCGGCGAAGGTCCATGTCCTTCTCCATGAAGGTCGCCAGGCGGTCCAGCGTTTCGTCCAGCACGCCACCCACCTCGCCGGCGCGCACCAAACCAATGGCGAGGTTGCTGAACACGCGCGGGTGCTTGGCCATGGCGCTGGAGAGGGTGGAGCCTGCTTCCACTTCCGACTGCAGGTCGGCGATCACGATCTTCAGGCGGGCACTGGCCGACTGCTCGCGCAACACGGAGAGGCAGCGCACCAGCGAGACGCCGGCGTTGATCATCGTGGAGAACTGCCGGGCGAACACCGAGAGGTCTTTCAGCTTCACCCCGCCGAAGACGAACCCCTGCTGCTGCTTCTTCTTGCCGGCCAGGGCGAGCGTGCCCTGGCCGCCGGCCGCCGCCTTGGGCTGCTTGGCGCCGCGACCGCGCTTCACCTTCACCGGCAGGTAGCCCTGCTCTTGCAGCCGGCGCGCCAGCGTCTGCTCGTTCTCCGCCTCCGAGGTGCCGGAGATGATCTTGTTGCTCTGGTCGCGGACCGTATACTCGAACGTTGGCATGGCAACCTCCTCCCCACAGTAATCTGCGGTTCCAGCTTTCTGATCGGCCCTCGCCGCTCAGAACGCGGGGATGAGGAATCGCAAATCCGCCATTCAGCCTACCGATTGGCGGCCGGGGCTGCGGGTTGACCCTCCTTGGAGTACAGCATCTTCTTCAACTCGTCCGCGTTCATGGCCCGCTCAAGGGCGGTCTCGTAGGTGATCACGCCCTTTTGGTACAGGTCGCGCAGGTGCTGGTCCATCGTCTGCATGCCGACGTTACCACTCGTCTGGATCATCGATGGGATCTGGTGCGCTTTGTTCTCGCGGATCAGGTTGCGGATGGCGGGCGTGCAGAGCATGATCTCCATGGCGCACACTCGCCCGGGCGCTCCAGCGCGAGGCAGCAGTTGCTGGCAAAGGACGGCTTCCAGGTTGTTCGAGAGCTGGAAGCGGATCTGCTCCTGCTGGCCGGGCGGGAAAACATCCACAATGCGGTCTACCGTCTGCGCGGCGTTGTTAGTGTGCAGGGTCGCGAAGACCAGGTGACCGGTCTCCGCGGTGGTGATGGCGATCTGGATCGTTTCCAGGTCGCGCATCTCGCCCACCAGCACCACGTCGGGATCCTCGCGCAGGGCCGCGCGCAGGGCGTTGCTGAAGGCGCGGGTGTCCTGGCCCAGCTCGCGCTGGTTGATGATGCTGTACTTGTGCGTGTGCAAGTACTCGATCGGATCCTCGATGGTGATGATGTGCTCGCTGCGCTCGTTGTTGATCTGGTTGATCATCGCCGCCAGCGTGGTCGACTTGCCGGAGCCGGTAGGGCCGGTAACCAGCACCAGCCCGCGCTTTTTCCGGGTGAGGTCATCGAGGACCAGCGGCAGCCCCAGCTCGCGCAGGGTAGGCACCTTGGTGGGGATCTTGCGGAAAGCGGCGGCCACCGTGCCGTTGTCACGGTAGACGTTCACACGGAAGCGGGCGATTTTCGCCAGTTGGTACGAGAAATCCAGCTCGAGGTTGGTCTCGAACTTCTGGATCTGCTCATCGGTCATGATGTCGTAGATGATGCGCTGCGAATCTTGCGGGGTGACGCGGGCGTAGTTGAGCGCCGTCAGCGCCCCGTCGATCCGCAAGACTGGCGGCACACCAACCACCAGGTGCAGATCCGAGGCATCCTTCTCGACCATCTTCCGCAGGAGGTCGTCGAGATGCACGGTATCAAGAGGGGTTTGGGTGCGGCTCACCGGGGCCGCACTATGGTTCCTCACGTCGGTCAAGGCCTGCCCTTTCATCACGCGCAGCAACAGCCAGAAGGGGCGCGCCGGCCCGCCTGGAACGCCCAGCGGCACGCCCGCGCGGGCAGTTCGGGCGCCGCTGTGGCAGGCAGTTACCCGGAGTGGCCGGCCGTGAACACCACGCGCAGAACCTCTTCCACGGTGGTGATCCCCTCGATCGCTTTCTGCATCCCGTCCTCGCGCAGCAGCTTCATTCCGTTGGCCCGGCCGGCCTCACGGATCTCCGCCAACGGCGCGCGCCGCACAATCAGGTCGTTCACCTCATCATTGAGGATCAGCAGTTCGTGAATGCCGGTGCGGCCTTTGTAGCCGGTATGGCGGCAGTTCTCACAGCCTTTACCGCGGTAGAAGGTGATCGGCGGAGAATCGGGATCCTGCTTGACTCCCAGGCGGGCGACCGCCTCCGGCGGCGGGTTGTAGGGCACTTTGCAGTTCGGGCAGATCTTGCGCGCCAGGCGCTGTGCCAATACGCCGATCAGCGTCGCGGAGATCAGGAACGGCTCCACCCCCATGTCCACCAGACGCGTCGTGGCTGAGGCCGCGTCGTTGGTGTGCAGCGTCGAGAGCACCAAGTGACCAGTCAGAGCAGCTTCGATGGCGGTCTCAGCGGTTTCCAGGTCGCGGATCTCACCGACCATGATGATGTCCGGGTCCTGGCGGAGGAAGGAGCGGAGGGCGCTGGCAAACGTGAGACCTGCCTTGCGGTTCACGGCGACCTGACTGACGCCCGGGAGCTGGTACTCAACCGGGTCCTCAACCGTGAGGATGTTCACCTCGACCGAGTTGATCTTGTTGAGGATCGAGTACTGGGTGGTCGTTTTCCCCGAACCGGTCGGCCCGGTAGAGAGGAGCATTCCGTTCGGCTGAACGATGAGCGTCTCCAGACGCGCCAACACCTCGGGGTAGAACCCGAGCTTGTTCAGGCCGATCATGATGCTGCTCTTGTCGAGAATACGCATAACGGCCTTCTCGCCGAAGACCGTCGGCAGCACCGAGCAGCGCAGGTCATACTCCTTGCCGTTGTAGGTAATGCCAATACGACCGTCTTGCGGGATGCGCCGCTCGGCGATGTTCATCTCCGCCATGATCTTGATGCGCGAGAGGAGCGGCGGCTGGATGTACTTCGGGAGCTGCATCACCTCGTGCAACACCCCGTCCACGCGGTAGCGGACGCGGGTGAAGCGGGTTCCCGGCTCCACGTGGATGTCCGAGGCGCCATCCTTGATCGCCTGCTGGATCATCGCGTTGACGACGCGGATGATCGGCGCCGACTCCGGGTCGACCCCGCCTCCCTCCGTGCCGTTTTCGGCCTCGGCCGCGGCGGCGTTCGGGTTGTTGCGCCGGATCTCGGCCACGGCCTCCTGGCCGATAGCGTCCCAGGGGTTGGAGGAACTAACGGAGACCGCGGGGGCCGCCCCGGCGGCAGCGGCGGCCGGCGCCGCCTCCGCGTCGGCTGGGTAATACTTGTTGATCGCTTCCTCGATGTCGCTGGCGGTTGCCAGCGCGGCCACCACCTGCATGCCGGTGATGAGCTTGATGTCATCGAGGGCAATCACGTTGGTCGGGTCACGCATCGCCACGAAGAGGCGCTGCCCCAGCCGCTGCACCGCGATCAGGTCGTAGCGCTGGGCCTGCTCTTTCTTGATCAGGCGCACGGCATCCTCGTTGACCTTAAACTGCGTCAGGTCCACGAAGTTGACCCCCATGGCCGTGGCTTCCGCCTTGGCGACCACCTTCTCGGCAGCGAAGCCCTGGTCGATGATCACACGGCCGATGCTTCCCTGCTTCCCGGCGTTGGTCCAGACGTCGTACGCCTGGCGGTACTGCTCGGGGGTAATGACCTTTTGCTCGACAAGGATCTCGCCTGCGTTCTTCTTAGCCATAGCCATAGCTAGTCACCGCCCTGTGGAGAATGGAGTCGCGTGGTAGCCCTCGCGGGCATTATAACACATCCCGGCAGAGGGTGCAAGAAACAAGATCGCCCAATGGTTCGCCCGGCCGCCAGGCAGCCCGGCGTTGCGGGCGTCTTGTCCGCACCGCCGGGCGCCCGCCAATGCGGCGGTACGCGGATAGGTCTTGATCCCTTGCCCGTCTACGACCTGGCACCCAGGGCCGCCCGCAGAGCCTCCTCCATCACGGCGACTGGCGGCTCCACCCCGGTCCAGATGCGGAACGAGGCGGCACCCTGGAGCACCAGCATTCGCAGACCGTTGGCCGCGCGGGCACCCCGGCGCCGGGCTGCCGCCAGCAGCCGGGTTTCCGCCGGGTTGTAGATCAGATCGTAGACGAAGAGGCCGGCGTGCAGCGCCTCCTCCGGCACCAGTAGTGGCGCGTCCGCCTGCGGGGACATCCCCACCGAGGTCGTGTTCACCAGCAAGTCGGCGTTCGCCAGGCACTCGCGCAGCCCCGGCGCGGCCAGCGCCAGGGGGGACACCGGCACTTCGCCCGCCGCCGCGGCCAACCGGGCCACTTCCTCCGCGCGCGAGAGGGTGCGGTTGGCGATCACCACGGCGGCGGCACCCGCCTCCACCAGGCTGACGGCAACGGAACGGGCAGACCCGCCGGCGCCGAGCACCACCGCGCGCCGGCCCCGGGGCTCGAACCCCTCCGCGCGCAGCGCCCCCAGGAAACCCTCGCCATCCGTGCTGTAGCCGCGCAGCACCCCACCGTCGTTGTGGATCGTGTTCACCGCGCCCACCGCCCGCGCGTGAGGGTCCACCTCATCCATTAGGGCAACGAGGGCCTCCTTGTGCGGAATAGTGGCGTTCACCCCGGCGATCCCCAGTGCCCGCATGCCGCGCACCGCGTCGGCCAGCGCCGCGGGCGCCACGGCGAAGGCGAGGTAACACCAGTCCAGCCCCAGGTGCTGAAACGCGGCGTTGTGCATCACCGGCGACAGGCTGTGCCGCACCGGCCACCCCCACACCGCGGCCACTCTCGTGCTTGCTTGGATGGTCATCACAGGAACCGGGGAAACCAATCGTAGGCGATGGCGCCGGAGATCTCGTGGCCGCCGGCAAACACGTCGAGAGCGAGACGATCCTCGGCACCTTCCAGCGCGTAGAGCGAGCGCAGGTACTCCACGCTGGCGCGCGCCGTGGCGGTAGGGAAGCTCGGGTCTTCCGTGCCCGTCTCCACCACCAGGGGGCGCGGCACGATCAGGGCAGCGATGTCCTGGTGCTCCAGGCGGCGCGCCAGTTGGGGCACGTAGCCGCAGCCACAGTGGCCCTCCGCGAGGAAGGTGTGCTGGTAGGAGGTCAGGAAGCCGCTGATCCCGGCCACCTTCACGCGCGGGTCGCAGGCAGCCAGCAGCAGCGTCATCTCGCCACCCAGGCTGAGGCCATAGCAGCCGAGGCGGTCGCCATCCACCTCCGGCAGCGACTGCAGCACATCCAGGGCGCGCTGCAGGTCCCACACCAGGTAGCCCATGGCGTTCTCGCCGAGCAACACCAGGGCGTGGTAGAAGAAGGCGTGGTTGGCCTGGCGGTCATCATCCGGGGCACCGGTGCGCTCGCCGAAGCCGATATGCTCCGGCACCAGCGCCGCCAGGCCGCGGGCAACGAGGGCAAAGGGGTACTGCTTGTAGGCGCCAGGCTCGTCCAGCACCTGGTTCATCCCCCCGCCATGCCCCGGTGGGCAGAGGACCGCCGGCACGGGGCCAGACGCCGCCTTCGGCAGCAAGAGCTGCGCCGTCGCCGTCAAGTTGGGGCGGGTGTCGTAGTAGAGGCGCTCGCGGCGGTAGGTGGCGGTCTCCTCCACCAGGGCACGGCGCAGGTTCAGCGGGCAGCGATGGCGCTCGCGGCCGCCCAGCAGCGCCGCCAGCCGCGGCCGGGTCTGTTCTTGCCAGCGGCGGAACTCAGCGGCACCTTGCCCGCGAAATGCCCACTCGCGCGAGCGCCGCGCGTACAGCTCGTCCAGGTAGTGACGAAACGAATGGCTCAGCTCCAGCTTTTCCACAGCGGATGATCCTTCCCCCGCGGGCGGATCTGGCCGCCGCCCGGTGGGTCGCCCTGGCCGGCTCAGCCCGGCGCCTGGTCGTGCCCGGCCTGCACGTGGTGCCAGATGGCCCGCTCGAGGAGGCGCATCGCCTTCGTAGAGACAAACTCGTGCCGGCGGTCGATTGGCTGCACCAGTACGGTGAGCATCCCCGCCCGGTTGCCCCCCAGCACGTCGGTGAAGACCTGGTCGCCAATCACGGCGGCCTGCGCCGGCGACACGCCGAGGAGGGCGGCGGCGCGACGAAGCGCCCGGCGCAAAGGCTTGACGGCGCGCACGGCGTAGGGGATGCCAAGCTGCCGGGCCACCGACTCGACGCGCTCGATGTGGGCAGCGTTGGACACGATGCACAACCGGAACCCCTGCTCGCGCGCCTGCTGCACCCAGGCCCCGATCTCCGCGCGCACGTCCTTGGAGCGCCAGCACACCAGGGTATTATCCAGGTCCAGCAGTAGCGCCCGAATGCCACGTGCCCACAGGGCCGGCAGGTCGATCTCGGTCACCGCCGGGGCAATTACGTCGGGCCGGCACCACTTCTTGACTACCGCTTCGAGCATCGGCTCCTACCCGCCACGCACCTTGCGGATCGCCGCGCGGTGCTCATCAAAGGTCCGGCTGAAGAGGTGCCGACCGGTCTTGCCATCGGCAACGTAAAAGAGGTAGTCGTGCCGCTCTGGATTGAGGGCGGCACGCAGGCTGGCCAGGCCGGGGCTGCCGATCGGACCAGGCGGCAGGCCACGATGCCGATAAGTATTATACGGCGATTCGATCTGCAGATCCTTGTACAGCAGGCGCGCTTTCGTTTTCCCCAGGGCGTACTGCACGGTGGCGTCACATTCCAGCTTCATCCCGCGGCGCAGCCGGTTCGTCAAGACGCCGGCGATGCGCGCCCGCTCTTCCGGAAGGCGCGCCTCTCGCTCCACGAGCGAGGCCAGCACCACCGTCTCCTCTACGCTCAGGCCGTTCGTCCGGTTGCGAATCTCGTCGGCCAGGCCCTGCAGCACCTCCCGCTGGAAGCTGCGCACCATCGCCCGCACCAGTTGGCGCTCGTCGATATCACGCGGTACCTTGTAGGTGTCGGGAAAGAGGTAGCCCTCCAGGTTGCGCCGGGGCACGCCGTAATCGGCACCCAAACGCAGGCCGCCGCGCGAGGCGATGGCGATGAAGCGGGTGGGGTCTCCCAGTTGCATCCGATGGAAGATACGGGCGATCTCCTTGATCGTGGCGCCCTCGGGAATCGTCACCCAGTAAGCACGCACATCGCCGCGCGCCAGCTTGTCCAGGATCTGCACCGGCGTCAGGCTGGGGCTGAGCTCGTACTCCCCCGCCTTCAGGTGCCGCCAGTCGCCAAGGATCCGACCGGCCAGCAGAAAGGTCCACTCGCTGCGGATCAGGCCCAGGCGCTTGAGGCGCCCGGCGATCTGGCGCACGCCCCAGTTGCGGGGGATCTCGACGATAACCGTCTTCTCCTCGCGCGAGACGGGCATCAGCGACCACATCCCCGCGTAGGCGAACGCCGCCAGTGCCGTCAGGAACAGCAGCACCTTGGTCAGCCGCCACTCCCACCGCGGTGGCACGGCGGGCGCCTCCGGCGAACGCGCGCCCTCCGCCCCTGCTCCCTCGCCTCCAGGCCGCTCCGAACCGCTCTCTGCCATGCAACCCCATCCCTTAAAATAAAGTATGGATACGGGCCGGAGTGCCCGAGCCATCGGGCCTCCGCCGGGTGCCGCATCGCTGCGGCACTCCGCTATTCCCCAGGCAACTGGCCGGAGTGCCCGAGCCATCGGGCTTCGCACCGTGGAAGCCGCATCGCTGCGGCACTCCGTTACTCCCCCGGTACTGGCTCAGCCGCGACGGCGACCGGGGGACTCCAGGTAGCTACGCAGGATCAGTGCCGCCGCCACCTTGTCCACCATTTCCCGCCGGCGCGCGCGCGGCACGTCGCGGCCGATCAGGATCTCCTCCGCCTCCGCCGTCGTCAGGCGCTCGTCGTAGCAGTGCACCGGCACCGCCACCCGGTCCGCCAGTGCCTCGGCGAACTCCTGGGCGGCTTGTGCCGCCGGGCCGTGTGAGCCATCCATGTTCACCGGCAGGCCCACCACCACCTCGTCTACTCCCTCTTCGGCGATGACGCGCGCGATGGCGTCCAGCACCGGCGCCGGGTCCCCCCGGTTGGGAATCACCGAGTGGGGGTTGACCGTGATCTCCAGCGGATCGCTGAGCGCCAGCCCCACTCGCCGGGCGCCGTAATCTACCGCGAGGACTCGCACGCCGCTCCCTCCCCGGCCGGGTCCAGCGCCAGGTAACCGGCGCCGCCGACCACGAACGTGAGCATCAACCCCCCGGCCAGAATGCCCGAATCGTTCAGCAGAAACGCTGCCGTGCTGCCCACCACGCCGCAGAGGAGCAGGGACGACACCCCCGGATGCCGGATCCGCGCCCCCTTCGGCAAGCGCAGGCTGACCGCAAGCAGCAGCGGCAGCGCGATGAAGAAGAGGCGGGTGAGCTCGTGGCGCCCAATCAAGATGCGGTTCATCTGCGCCTTGCGCAGCACCAGCGCGGCGACCCACGGCACGCCTCCCGCGTGCGCGTACTCCGCCGCCCGCCCCACGTGCGACATCGCCTCCGGGCCACGTGCCAGGTCCAGCAACACCAGCAGCCCCGCCATCCCCGCCGTGGCCACCAGCGGCACCGCCACCCGCGGCCAGCCGCGCAAGCCGGACAGCACCACCGCCGCCGTCGCGAAGGTGCAGGCGGCCGTCAGCCCGCCGCCAAAGTTGGCGCCCAGGCCCGAATAGCCAATCCCCAGGCCGAGCATCAGGCTCATCGCTCCCGCCAGTGCCGCCGGCGGCAGACGCTCTGCCGACAGCAGCGCCACCAGCACCAGCCCGACCGTGATGCCCATCATCTCGTTGCCGATCCCGTAGAAGCGCGCCCCCTCCGTCAGCGCGTAGCTCACCATGCAGCGCAAGATGCGCCACGACCCGAACGCCGTATCCACCACCAGCGCCACGGCGGTCAGTGCCGCCACCCACCCGGGCGCGGGCAGCACCCGAAACCGCAGCGCCAGCCAACGCCCGGCGCAGGCCACCACCGTCACACCGCCGGCGAGGCTCAGAAGATACTGCCCCAGCGATTCGCCGGTCAAACCAGCAGCAAGCAAAGCGCCGCCCGGCAGCGAGAGGGCCGCCAACTGGAGCAGCCGGGCCGGGCCGGCCAGCCGGGCTGCGCTCTTGCCCCACCCCAGCGCCCGGAGCGCCACCAGCAGGGGCCCGGCGGCCACCGCCGGACCCAACAGCAGCGCCCACGCGGGGAACACCCGAAACCGCAGCCGCGCCACCCGGCGCGTAAGGCGATCCAGCCAGGCCAGCCGCGCGCCTGGATCGGCGGCCGGCATCACCGCTAGCGGCGCGCCGACCCCGTCCGGGAGCGGCCGCCCGGTCGCCACCACCGCCAGCGTGGTCCCTACGTCGGCGTTAGCGACCAACCCCGGCCGCCGCGTCGTCGGCGATACCAGCAGCCCCCTCCCCCACCCTCGTCCCACCAGGAAGATCGGTGTGAGCACCTGCTCCGTGGCCGAGGGAGCGACCGGCGGCGCCGGCGAGAGGAGCACGAACAGCGTCTTCTCCGCATCGATGCGCGCCCGCAGGCCGCCGACCAGGGCGTCGAGGCGGGCAAGTGCCGCCCCTCGGGCGCGCTCGTAGGCCACCGGCGCCAGCTCCTCCTTCAGCGCCGCCAGCCGCGAGGTGTCGCCAAACTCAATCGCCACCACGTCGGCGCGCTGGGCCACGCGCGTGAAGGCGGCGAGCATCGCCGGCACGTCGAGATGAACCCCGCCGGGTGCTCGGGGATCGCGTGCCTGTGTGCCGGGCCCCACGTCGCCGCCGTCCACTACCCCGCGCTCGTCCATGAGGATCGCGAGAATCTGCCGGCGGGGGATGCCGGGCAGGTCGGCATTGCCCAGGCAGGCGGTACGCTTGCCGGCAGCGCGCAGCGCCTGGCCTAGCGCGCCCACTGGCGCCTCCGGGTTAGCGTAGAGCCGGGTGCGCTCGCGCTCGCGGCAGTAGAGCGCACCTGGAGGCAGCCGCTCGCCGGCAGCCAGGTGGAATGCCCAGGCATCCTCCGAGTCACCCCCGCCGGCCCAGCGCGCCGAGCCCTCGTACTGCACATAGGCGCCCGTCCCCAGCGCCGCGTAGGCGCTCTCGGGGAGGCTGCTGAGCATGAAGCGCGTACACATCAGGCCGACGGCCGCCTCGGCGCGCAAGCGCGCCAGGTGCGGACCGTGCCCCTCCCACAAGTCGGCGCGCTCCAGGCGGTCGGCCACCAACACCACCACCTCGGCGGCATCCGCCCGCTGGCTGAAACCCGCGGCAAGCAGGCAGAGCCCCACCATGGCGAGCAGCACTCCCCGCGGGAGCGGACTGGCCGGCGGCAGGTGGGGTGACTCCATAGCGCAGCCATTATAGCACGGGGCGTTCCAGGATGGGAAGCCATGCCAGGCCTCCTTCCGCGGCACTCAGCAACCGGGTCCTGGCCTCCCACGCCGGATCGGGCAGCGAGCGGACAGGGCACCGCGCAGGGCGCTGTTGCTCGCTGAGTGGTCCTTAGTTTGGCTGCCGCGGCTGCGGGCTAAGACCAACGCGGGGCTCCTGACCGGTTCTGGGCCCTTGGAAGGGGGATCGATGGCGGACGAAAAGTGGGAGGTGCCACCCGAGAACCTGGCGTGGCGCTGCGACCCGGCATCGCTGGGGTTCGAGACCACGGCGCAGATCGAACCGCTTCAGGGGATTGCCGGGCAGGAGCGCGCCGTTCAGGCAATCGATTTCGGCATCAATATTGAGGCTCCAGGCTACAACCTCTTCCTGGTGGGCGTGCCGGGCACCGGCCGCTGGCAGGCGGTGCGCACCCAGATCGAGGCCAAGGCGCGCACCGAGCCGCAGCCACCGGATTGGTGCTACGTCCACAACTTCGACAACGCCGATGAGCCGGTGGCCATCTGCCTGCCCACCGGCCAGGGCACGCAGTTCGCCGCCGACATGCAGGAACTGCTCTCCCTGAGCCAGGCAGAGATCCCCAAGGCGTTCCAGGACGAGGAGTACGAGGAGCTAAAGAGCCAGATCATGCGCGAGCATTCCGAGCGGCGCGACGCGCTGCTGGAAGGGCTGCAGGAACGCGCGCGGGAGGCGGGCTTCATCATCCAGGTGACCCCCGGCGGCATGATGACGATCCCGGTGGTCGACGGCCAGCCGATCACCCCGGAGCAGTACGAGCAACTCCCCGAGGAGCAGCGGCAGCAGATCGAGGAGCGCGGTAAGGAGCTGCCGTCCCAGATCGAGCAGACGTTCCGCCAGGCGCGCGCCATCGAGCGCGAGGCGGTGGAGAAGGTGCGCGAGCTGGACCAGAACGTGGTCCGCGAGGCAGTGAGCCACCTCTTCGAGAAGATGCGCGAGAAGTACCGCGGCAACCCGAAAGTGGAGCGCTTCCTGGAAGGCGCCGCCAACGACATCGCCGAGCACGTGGAGGAGTTCCGCAATGGCAACCGCCCCCCGATGGAGGGGGTGCCCGGCGCCACCGTGGCGGCCAGCCTCGCCGAGATGCAGCGCGAGGAGACGATGAACCGCTACCAGGTGAACGTCCTGGTCAGCAACGCCGAAACCGAGGGTGCGCCGGTCATCTGCGAGGAGCATCCTACTTACTACAACCTGGTGGGCCGGATCGACTTCCGGGTGCGCTTCGGGGTGATGGTGACCGACCCGCGGATGATCAAGGCGGGGGCGCTGCACAAGGCCAGCGGCGGCTACCTGGTACTCGATGCCCTGGACGTGCTCACCAACCCCCTGGCCTGGGACGGGCTGAAGCGCACCCTGCGCACCGGCAGCGTCAGCATCGAGAACCTCGGCGAGCAGATGGGCATCATCCCCACCACCACCCTGAAGCCGGAGCCGATCCCGATCGAGGCCAAGGTGGTCCTGGTGGGGCCGCCCTTCGTCTACTACCTGCTCTACGCGCTGGACAAGGACTTTGCTCGCCTCTTCCGGGTGAAGGTAGACTTCGATACCGAGATGCCGCTCAACGACCTGCACCTGGCCCAGTATACGGCGTTGCTGGCGGCGCTCACCCGTGGCGAGGGAATGAAGCCGTTCAGCGCCGGCGCCGTCGCCCGCGCCGTGGAGCACGCCGCCCGACTGCGCGAGCACCAGGGTAAGCTGGCGACCTCCTACCGCGCGGCGAAAGACCTGGTGGCCGAGGCCTCCTACTGGGCGGGCCAGGCCGGCCACGAGGTGGTGGCCCCCGAGGATGTGGACCACGCCCTGGAGGCCCGCGAATACCGCTCGCGGATGCTGGAAGAGAAGATCCGCGAGTGGATCGAAGAAGGCACCCTGATGATCGACACTTCGGGGAGCGCCGTCGGCCAGGTGAACGGCCTGTCGGTAAGCATGCTGGGCGACTATATCTTCGGGCGGCCGTCGCGCATCACCGCTCGGACCTTCCTCGGCCGCGGCGGCGTGGTGAACATCGAGCGCGAGGTGGAGATGGGCGGGCGCATCCACAACAAGGGCGTGCTCATCCTCTCCGGCTATCTGGGCGGGCGCTACGCCCGCGAGGTGCCGCTCTCGCTGTCGGCCACGCTCACCTTCGAGCAGCTCTATGAGGATGTGGAAGGCGACAGCGCCTCAGCGGCCGAGCTGTACGCCCTCCTCTCCAGCCTGGCAGACCTGCCGATCCGCCAGGGCATCGCCGTGACCGGCTCGGTGAACCAGCGCGGCGAGGTGCAGCCGGTCGGCGGCGTCACCCACAAGATCGAGGGGTTCTACCACGTCTGCAAGCTGCGGGGGCTCACCGGCGACCAGGGGGTGATCATCCCCCACCAGAACGTGCGGAACCTGATGCTCAAGGAGGAAGTGGTCACGGCGGTGCGCGAAGGCCGCTTCCACATCTGGGCGGTGCGGACGGTAGACGAGGGGATGGAGATCCTCACCGGAACGCCCGCCGGGCGCCAGTACCCCGATGGCTCGTTTGAGATGGGCTCGGTGAACGACCGGGTGATGTGGCGGCTGCGGCACTTCGCCGAGACGCTAAAGCAGTTCGCCGTGGAACCGGGCGTGGAGCGGAGCGCCGAGGAGGCGCTGGTCGGCATCGGCGGGCACCGCGGTGACGGCCGGGTTGAAGAGAGCGACGAATAGGGGCGCGGAAGCAGGTAGGGCGGCCGCGGCGCCAGCGGGGTTCACCCGCTGGCCCGCTGCTGCCTCGCCTGGGTCATTCCTCGCGTTGCAGTGCCCGATCCAGGTAGGCAAGCGGGCAACTCACACGGACCCCGGCCACCAAAAAGGTGACGATCTTGCCCGAGCGGGTCTCGCTGATCTCCTCGATTCGCGCGCGCCTTCCGGAGAAGTGGCGGAGCAGCACTCCTCCGTCATTCGGCACCCGAAACACGCGGCCGGGGCGACAGCGTGTTTCGTCCAAAGTCCACCGCATCCGCACCTCCCGGGTTTGGCAAGCTGACAAGCCCCTGTTCGGCGCCAAACCCGGGGCTTCCTTTCCGTGCTGGGAGGAAGCTCTCAGTTGAGGAAGAGGGTGGTGCAGGCGCGGTTGCCCCACCGCCAGCGGCACAGGCCGCGAATCAGCGCCAGGGAGAGGAGGTGCGCCGAGCGGCTTCGCCACAGCCGCGCGATCCGGGCATGGTGCCAGCGGCGGCGCAGCCAGGCGGCGAGCGCCTCCCGCCGCCGCCCCGGTTCCAGGAGGCTTTGGGCTACCTCCTCCCCGGAGACCAGCGCGGCGTAGATCCCCTCCCCCGTCAGCGGCGACGCCAGTCCCGCCGCGTCGCCTATCAGGTGAACCGCGCCAAAGTCGAGACCCCGATACGCCACCTCAATCGGGAAGCCCTCCGGGCGTGCGCCCTCTAGCCGCAGCCCCGCCTTGCGCAGGCGGCGAGCCAGATAGGCGCGGATGGCCGCCGGCGGGATCAAGGCGCGGTCGCCCCCGCAGCCGAAGCAGGTGTAGCCGGCGTGGGGGAAAGCCCAGAAGTAGCCGTTGCCCAGCGCCGCCGGGTCGGAATGCACCGAGAGCGCGCCGGCATCCACCCCCGCCAGGTTATACTCCACGGCAAACAGGCGCCGGGGGCAGGGAAGCCCGAGCGCCACACGCACCACGGAGAGGGAGCCATCGGCGCCCAGGAGGTGCTCGTAGCTGATCTGCTCACGGCCGTTGATGGTGAGGCTGCGCCCGGGAAGATCCACCGCGGTCACCCTCGCCCGGGTACGGAGGACCGCCCCAGCGGCCTGCGCCACCTGCGCTTGCCACTGCCCCAGCGCCGGCCGGGGAATGGTGCGAACCCGCGCCCCCTCCGCGTCGAGCGCGAAGGCTGGGCCGCCGAAAACGGAAAGGGAGGCCACCGTCTCCCGCCCCAACGTCGCCGGCAGCCCAAACCGCTCCAGAAAGCGGACGCACTTGCGCGACAGCCCCCCGGCGCACACCTTCGGGCCGATCTCGGCGTTGCGCTCCAGTACCAGCACCTCGCGGCCGGCCTGGGCCAGCGTGGTCGCCGCCTGCAGGCCGGCCGGACCGGCGCCCACCACCACAAACGGCACGCTCTCCAACCGTGTGCCCCCCACGGGGGTATACCCCCTCCTGGCAATCAGCAAACGCCCGGCGGAGGGCAGGCAGACCCGGCGGCGTCTGGCCCCGGGGCGGGAGGGCAAGCCGGCGTAGCAGGAGCCGCCGGGGAAAGGGAGGAAAGAAGAGGCAACCCTGCCTGGCGGGCGGGCGGCCTCCATGGGGAGGCTGTAGGGGCGCCGCGCCGGAACGAGGAGTGGAGATGCGCAGAGCAACGGATAGGCTGGTCGAGGATTTGCGTACGGGAAACCGGTGGGTGCGGGCCGCGGCCGTGCGCGAACTGGGTCAGACCCGGGATGTGCAGGCGGTGACGCCGCTGCTCCACACCCTGCGCGCGCCCAGCAAAGAAGCGCGCGCTGCCGCCGCGGAGGCGCTCGGCCAGATTGCCGACCCCCGCGCCGTGCCGCCGTTGGTGGAGGCGCTGGGCGACCGGCACGCGGAGGTGCGGCGCGCGGCGGCGCTGGCGCTGGGGCAGATGGGGGCCATCGCCGCCGAGGCCGTCGCGCCGCTGCGCGAGCGGGCCAGCAGTGAGACCAACGCGCAGGTGAAAGCGGCGTGCGAGCAGGCGGCGCAACAGATCGCCGACGCCACCCGCGCGGCAGCCGCCGAAGGCGAGTCCGATGCCGCAACGCCGCCGGAGGCCGCGGCGGAGTGAGGGTCTGCCGTCCTCAGTAGGTGGGCATCTCCGGATCCACCTCTTGGGCCCAGGCGAGGATGCCGCCCTTCAGGTTCCTCAGGCGGTTGAAGCCGAGGTCGCGCAGGAAGCGCAGCGCCTGCAGGCTGCGCTTCCCCGAGTGGCAGTAGAGAACGATCTCGTCGGCGGTATCGAGTTCGCGCACGCGCTGGGGAAGCTGACCCAGCGGGATCAGGCGGGCGCCCTCCAGGTGGCAGATCTCCCACTCGCCCGGCTCGCGCACATCCAGCAGCACCAGCCGGTCACCCGCATCCAGCCGCGCCTTCAGCGCCGGCGCTTCGAGGTCCCACTCGCCCTCGTCGGGATCCGGCGCGTGGTCGCGGAGGCCGCAGAACCCCTCGTAGTCGATCAGCGAGTGGATGGTGGGCTTGTCGCCGCACAGCGGGCAGTTCGGGTTGCGGGGCAGGCGCAGCTCGCGGAACTGCAGCGCCAGGGCATTGAAGAGGAGCAGCCGCCCGATCAGCGGCTGGCCGACCCCCAGGATCAGTTTGAGGCACTCCGTGGCCTGCAGGCAGCCGATCACGCCGGGCAGGATCCCAAGCACGCCTCCCTCGGCGCAGGAGGGTACCATCCCCGGCGGCGGCGGCTCCGGGAAGAGGCAGCGGTAGCAGGGGCCGCCGGCACGGGGGTAGAAGACCGAGGCCTGCCCATCAAAGCGGAAGATGCTCCCGTAGACGTTCGGCTTGCCCGCCAGCGCGCAGGCATCGTTGCTCAGGTAGCGCGTGGGAAAGTTGTCGGTGCAGTCCACCACCACGTCGTGCTCTCGCACCAGATCTAGGGCGATCTCCGACGTGAAGCGTTCGGCCACCGTCTCCACGCGCACGTGCGGGTTCATCGCCGTCAGGCGCTCCTTGGCCGCTTCGTGCTTTGGGCGCCCCACGTCCATGGCGCTAAAGAGGATCTGGCGCTGGAGGTTGGTGGCATCGACCGCGTCGAAGTCCACCAGCGTGAGGTGACCGATGCCGGCGGCGGCCAGGTACAGGCTCACCGGCGCGCCCAGGCCTCCGGCGCCGATGCAAAGGACGCGGGCAGCCTTCAGCTTCTTCTGGCCCTCCAGGCCCACCTCCGGCAGGATCAGGTGGCGGGCGTAGCGCCGCACCTCCGCCGGGCCCAGACGCACTCCCGCCGGAAACGCCCCTTCGTGGTTCTCCTCGGCCCCCACAGGGCCCCGTAGCTCCTGCCGGTTGCTCATCCCAATCCCTTCATGGCTCCGCATGCCGCGCCCGCGTGCAGGGGCGGTCCGTCTCGCACTCGCGCTCCCAGAACGGCTGGCTGAGGTAGCGGTCGCCAGCGTCGGGGAAAACGGTGACGATCACGCCGCGGGCGCCCGCTTCCACCAGCTTCAGCACGCCGGCCACGTTCGCGCCAGCGGAGAGGCCGACCAGCAGACCCTCTTCGCGCGCCAGCCGCCGCACCATCGCCTGGGCCTCCGCGGCGGTGACGACTACCTGCTCATCGGCCACTGTCGGGTCGTAGATGCGCGGCCGGATCGCCGTCGCCAGGTGCTTGAGGCCCTCGATGCCATGCGCCGGCCGATCCGGCTGGAGGGCCACCACGCGCACGCGCGGGTTGTACTGCTTCAGACGGCGGCCGGTGCCGACCAGAGTGCCGCTGGTGCCCAGCCCGGCGATGAAGTGCGTCACCCGCCCCTGCGTTTGTTCCCAGATCTCGGGGGCGGTGCCGCAGTAGTGCGCCTGCCAGTTGGCGTCGTTGCTGTATTGGTCGGGGTAGAAGTAGCGCTCAGGGGTGGCGGCATAGCGGCGGCGCGCCTCCAGGATGGAGCCATCCGTGTTGCGCTCGGGGTCGGTGAGGATCAGCTCTGCCCCGTAGGCGCAGAGGATGCGCTTGCGCTCCTGGCCGGCGTTGGCCGGCATGCAGAGCTGCACGGCGTAGCCCCGCGCCGCCCCGATCATCGCGAGGGCAATCCCGGTGTTGCCGGAGGTGGCATCGAGGATCACTTTGCCCGGCGTCAGCGCGCCCGACTGCTCGGCGGCCAGGACCATGCTGCGCGCCGCCCGGTCCTTGATCGAGCCACCCGGGTTGAAGTACTCCGCCTTGGCCCACACTTCTACCCCGGCGTAGCCGGCGAAGAGCCGACGCACCGGTACCAGCGGCGTGTTTCCGATCAGATCGAGCAGGTCCATAGGCACTCTGAAAAGGAGAGCAGTTCCCCGGCGGGCAGCACGCCTGTCCGCCCCTGGTTTCGTTACCGCATAGTATACCATACCCCGGCGCAGAAAGCATCCGGGTGAGCCCGGTTGTTTGCAGGCAAATCGTGGCCCAGCGCCGGGGGGGCGACTCGCCACGATGCCGGCAATCGTGTATAATCAGGACGGCTGCTTGCCAGGAACCGGTTGGAAGGTGGTTCAAGAGTCGCGTGGACTTTGCCTCGTTGATCCTGATTGCCTTGGGTCTCGCCATGGATGCCTCGGCAGTGGCGCTGAGCGTTGGTTTTGCCTTCAAACGCCTCACCTTCCGGCCGGTGTTTCGGCTCTCCTTCCACTTTGGGCTGTTCCAGGCGCTGATGCCGATGCTCGGTTGGGCGGCGGGCACCACCATCAGCCGCCAGATTGAGGCGTTCGACCATTGGGTGGCTTTCGCGCTGCTCGCCTACGTGGGGGTCAACATGATCCGGGCCGGGCTGGGCGGCGGGGAAGCGGAGCGCTTCGCGAAGGACCCCACCCGGGGCAGCCGCCTGGTGATGCTCTCCGTCGCCACCAGCATCGATGCCCTGGCGGTCGGGCTGTCGCTGGCGATGCTGCGGGTGCAGATCTGGTATCCCAGCCTGGTGATCGGCCTGGTGGCGGCGCTGTGCACGCTGGCGGGGATGCTGCTCGGCCACCGCTGCGGCGCGGCGCTGGGCCGGCGCATGGAGTTGGTTGGCGGCGCCCTGCTGATCCTCATCGGCACCCGCATCGTCTACACCCACCTGGTCGCCTAGCAGCAAGGCCCGAAGCCGCCAGTCGAGCGCTTCGGTCGGGCAGGCGTTGCCGGCCGGCCGGCGAACTAATGCGGGTCAGGAGGGAAACCATGCCATCCATCCGCTTAGGGCTGATCGGCTGTGGCGGCCTCGGGCGCGTCCATGCCGACTGCGTCTCCAAGATCCCCGAAGCCGCGTTCCTCGCCTACGCCGACCTCGTGGAGACGGCGGCCCAGGCCGCCCTGCGCGATTTCGGCGGCGAGTACGCCACCACCGATGTCGAGAAGGTGCTGTGCGACCCGCGCATCGATGCCGTCTACATTTGCACCCGGCACGACTCGCACGCGTCATTGGCAATCGCGGCGGCGAAGGCCGGCAAGCACATCCTGATCGAGAAGCCGCTGGCGCTAACGATGGCGGAGTGCGAAGCGGTGGCTCGTGCCGTCGAGGCCGCCGGAGTGATGATGATGCCGGCGTTCAAGATGCGCTTCTACCCGCTGGTGCAGAAGGCGCACGAGTTCATCCCCAACCCCCAGGTGGTGGTGGGCCAGATGATGGACAACCGCTGGGGCGACGACCATTGGGCGCAGGACCCGGTGCAGGGCGGCGCCAACGTGCATAGCCAGGGATGCCACACCACCGACATCCTGCGCTACTTTGCCGGCGGCGAGCCTAAGCGCCTCTGGGCTAGCGGCGGCACGATGACGCACCCCGGTCACCCCTGCATCGACCAGTGCGTGGCGTCGATCCAGTTCAGTAGCGGGCAGGTAGCCGCCTGGATCCAGGGCGACGCCGCCACCAGCCCCTTCGTCAGCAAGTTTTTCTTCGAGCTGTTTGGCGACGGCAAGAGCGTTCAGCTTTACGACCGCCTGAAAAAGGCGACCTTCTTCGACGGGCAGAACACCTGGATCGAGGAGCGCCCCGAGGAGGAGGGCTTCCAACTGGAGAACCGCGAGTTTATCAGCGCGCTGCTGGAGGGCCGCCCGCCGATCCTCTCGGCCCACGACGGGATCCAGGCTACGCGCATCGTCCTCGCCGCTGACAAGGCGATCCGCACAGGAGAGGTGCAAGAGCTGTGAAGATCGGAATCGTAGATCTCGACACGTCACACCCGGGGAGTTGGATCCCCGTGGAGCGCGAGCTTGGGCATGAGATCGTTGGCCTGTGGGACGGCGGCGCCGTGCACCCGGCCGGCTATGCCGAGAAGTTCGCCGCCGACCACAACATCCCCAAGGTCTACGCCTCCCTCGCCGAAATGGTGCCCGAGGTAGACTGCGCCATCATCCACGGCTGCGATTGGGATACGCACGTCGACAAGGCGCGCCCCTTCGTGGAAGCGGGCAAGGCAGTGCTCCTCGACAAGCCGATGGCCGGATCCGTCCGCGACATCCGGCAGATCTGCGCCTGGGCGAAGCAGGGCGCGCGCATCAGCGGCGGCTCCTCGCTGCGCTTCTGCTACGAGACACAGGAGTTCCTGGCGAAGCCGGTGGAGGAGCGCGGCACCCCACACACCGTCCTCTGCGGCTGCGCGGTGGATGAGTTCAACTACGGCATCCATGCCTACTCGATGCTGGCAGGCATCCTAGGTAGTGGCGCCTGCTGCGTGCGCCACCTCGGCCAGCACGGGCAGCACCGCGTTCAGGTGAACTGGCCAGACGGGCGCCTCGGGTTCCTCGTGGTGGGCCAGGCGGCCGGCTGGGTGCCGTTCTACGCCACTGTCGTCACCAACAAGGGCTGCACCCAGTACGTGGCCGACTCCGCCAAGCTCTACCGCGCGCTCCTGGAAGCCACCCTCCCCTACCTGGCCGGCGAGATGGATACCCCGCCGGTGCCGATGGAGGAGCTGGTCGAGCCGGAGCTGATCGCGCTGGCGGCACGCCAGTCGTGGCTGAACGGCGACCGCGAGGTGCAGCTCAGTGACCTGACCGCGGACGATCCCGGCTACGACGGCAAAGCGTTCGCGGAGAGCTACCGCAAAGCCCGCTACCCGGAAGGGTAACGGGTGGGGTGGTAGACCCCTGCGGGGTGGCCGGCAAGAGGTGGCGGTCGGGCAATCAGCACAGCCCAGGGTTCCGAGCCCTGGATACCCGTAGGCGCCCCCTTCTTCAACTCTGAATAGGGTTGAAGAAAGCGGCAACTCGAACGCCGCCACCTGCTCAAACGGTGAAAGGAGCTGGCGGTGGCTGAGACGGCGCCGCGGCGAATCGTGGACGTCCCCTGTCGCTACTACCGCGTCTACACCGATCCGGGGGTGCCGTGCGAAGAGCACCGCTTCCACTTCGTGGAGCGCACCCTGCCGGTGCCGGCCGACGAGGCGGCCCTGGTGTTGGTGGACGTGTGGAGCGTCCACTACATCGACACCTGGCTGCAGCGCGCCGCGGCGATCACCCGCGAGCGGATCGTGCCCTTGCTGCGGGCGGCACGCCAGGCCGGGATCACCGTGATCCACGCGCCGTCGCCCTACATCACCGAGCGGCGAGGCTACCAAACCGCGAAGCCGGAACTGGCCACGCCCGCGGCCGGCCCCGGAGGTGACTGGCCGCCGCCGGAGTTCCGCGGCATCTACCGCGGGGGCCCGTACGCCCCGTTCGGGCGCAACCCGGAGGCGATCTTGCCGGGCGTCTACGCGCGCTACGAGCGGGAGATGGACATCGCCGCGCCGGCTCGGCCGGAACCGGGCGACCTGGTGATCACCAGCGGGCCGGAGCTGCATGCCGTGCTTAAGGAGCGGCGCATCCTGCACCTCTTCTACTGCGGCTTCGCCACCAACTGGTGCCTCATCGGCCGCGACTACGGCATCATGGCGATGAACGAGCGCGGCTACAACATCATCCTGGTGCGCGATGCCACCACCGGCATCGAGTGCCACGACACCGTGGAGGACCTGTGGGCGACGCGGATGACCATCCGGGAGATTGAGACCAAGTACGGGTGGTCTACCACCACCGAGGCGTTCGTCGCGGCCTGCGGCGCCGACGGGGGGTGACCGCTCGCGCCATAGGCAAGAGCGCGCGGCCCGGTTGCGGCCCCCATCGCCCGAACGTGGCGGGCTGGGGGGTCAGAACCGGGCCGCGTTGGCGAGCCCCGGCCCCCAAGATCAGCGGCCGAAGGCGTAGATGAGTGACGTGAGGAGGCCCAGCGCCGCGAGGATGTTGGTGCGGCTCAGCACCGGCTCTTGCTTGGTGTCCAGGTAAAGCACATCGCCCGGACCCAGTGTTGCCACTTCGCCCTGCACTTCGCCCTTGAGCACCTTCCGCAGGTCGATCGCCGTCCGGGTGATGCGGTCGCCGTCGCGGCGGACGATGGAGGCCGCCTTCAGGTCGGCGTCTGGCACCGGCCCGCCAGCCCGCGCCAACGCCTCGGTAACCGTCACCCGGTCACGCTCCATCAGGAAGTAGCCGCCGGCATGCACCGCGCCCAAGACGCCGAAGCGCCGCTCGACCTCCGGCTTGGGCAGCGAGATGGTGTCGCCATCCTGTAAGACGAGGTTGGCGGCGGAGTTGGCGTTTTCGAGAGCTTCGCGCAGGTTCAGCGTTTCCGTGGCGCTGTCGCGGCGCATCAGCTTCGCCAGCGATAGGTCGGCCCCCTCGACAATCCCCCCGGCCAGGGCCACCGCCTCGGCGACGGTAGTGCCCTCAGGCACCTGGTAGACGGAGGGCTTCAGCACCTGCCCGAGCACCGAGATGGTCAGCATGCGCTTCTCGGGCACGGTCACCGTATCGCCGGCCATCAGCGCCGGGTTCTGCTCGGCCACGGCCGTGGGCTGGTCCAGCGCCAGGTTCACCGGGATCTGCGCGCCGTTGCGGAGCACCACCACCCGCTCCCGATTGGCGCGCTCCGTGAAGCCGCCGGCCATCTGAATGGCGTCCATCACCTGGGCACCCACCGGGACCGCCAGCGTGCCGGGGCGCAGCACCTGCCCCAGAACGGCAACGGAGAGCATCGCGCGCTCCGGAACGCTCAACACGTCGCCGGCCTTCAGCTCCGGGTTGGTGCTGGCGTTGCCGGAGGCCTCAAAGGCGGCCAGATCGACGGCGATCGTCTGCCCTCGGCGCAGCAGGCGGATCTGAGCCCGGTCGGCGTTCTCCTCGAAGCCGCCGGCCATCTGGATCAAGTCCATCGCCCGAGCGCGGGGTGGCAGCACGTAGGTGCCCGGGCGCAGTACCCGCCCGAAGACGGAGGCCCGGTTGGCCTCCACCAGATCCACCGCCACCTCCGGCTTCAGCAGATAGCGGCTGAGCGCCTGGCGGATCGCGTCGGCGGCCTGCGCCGGCTTGAGACCGGCGACTTTCACCTCGCCCACAAAGGCGATCGGCACCTTGCCATCGTCGGTGACGGTGACGCGGCGCGACAGCTCTGGCTCCCCCACCACGGTGATGGCGATCACGTCCCCGGGCGAGATGACCGCGTCGGCGGGCAGGGGGGCTCTGGGCATTGGGTCCGCCACCTCGCCCCGCGCGCCCGCGGCCAGCCCGGCCGTCAAGAGCAGGGCGCCCAGGAACCTGATTGCTAAGCGGGTCATCCTTCACTCCTCTCTGGTCCGCGGGTCCGGCCGGTGGCCGGGCCCAACGGAGCGGTGGTGCCCCCATAGCCCCGGGGTCCTACGGCCCCAACGCGGGCGGCACTCCCCGAACGAGGCCCGCGGCGGGGCGAAGGCGCTCCGCTGGATCCTCAGCGACCTCGCCAACCGTGACCAAACCGCCAAAGGCACCGCGAGCCCCCGGGCGCGGGTGCACAATGCGTGCCATGGGTATAAGCCGGCGGGGGCGCGGCGATGGCACTGACGATGGCGGCACTGGCGGCGGCGTTCCAGGCGCTGGAGCAGACGCGGCGGCGCGGCGAGATGGTGGCGGTGCTGGGGCGCCTGCTGGCGAGCGCCGACATGCAGGAGATCGCCCGCGTCGTCTACCTGTGCCAGGGCCGGCTCCGGCCGCCGTTCGAGCCGCTGGAGTTCGGGCTGCAGGCCACGCTGATGAGCCGAGCGCTGGCGGAGGCCACCGGCTGCCCCCTGGAGGAGGTGCAGGCACGCTACCAACGGCTGGGCGACCTGGGCACCGTCGCCGGGGAACTGCTGCCGCCGGTCGGCGCCGGCCTGCGCGTGCTGGAGGTGTACGACCGCCTCTACGCGATCGCCGCCCTGTCGGGCAGCGGCGCGCAGGGCGGCAAAGTGGCGCGGCTGGCGGAGCTGCTGCGGCAGCTCTCTGCCCTGGAAGGGCGCTACACCCTGCGGATTGTGCAGGGCCAACTACGCCTGGGCGTGGGCGACGCCACAATCCTCGATGCCCTGGCGGCCTCAGCGGGGGACCCGGGCCTGCGTGCCCTCCTGGAACGCTGCTACAACCTCGGCTCCGACCTGGGCCTGGCGGCCCAACTGCTGCGCGAGCAAGGGGCTGAGGGGCTGCGGCGCTTCAGCGTCTGCCCCGGCCGGCCGGTGCGTCCAGCGCTGGCGCAGCGCCTCACCTCTCCGGAGGAGGTACTGCGCCGCATCGGGCGCTGCCAGGTGGAGCCCAAGTACGATGGCTTCCGGCTGCAGGTTCACCGCCTCGGCGACACGGTGCGTCTTTTCTCGCGCAGCCTGGAGGATGTCTCTGGCCAGTTCCCGGAGGTGGCGCAGGCCGTGCCGCGGCAACTTCAAGCCCGGGAGGCGATCCTTGAAGGAGAGGCGGTCGGCTACCTCCCGGAGACGGGCGAGTTCCTCCCATTCCAGGTCACCAGCCAGCGGCGCCGCAAGCACAACATCGCGGCGATGCAGGAGACGATCCCCCTGCGCCTCTTCGTGTTCGACCTGCTCTACGCCGATGGCGAGGCGTACCTGGAGTGCCCGCTCTCGGTGCGGCGCGAGGCGCTGGAGCGCTGCCTGCGGGCAACCGAGGGGGAGACGCTCTGCCTGTCGCCCGCGCTGGTCACCGCCGACGCGGCACGCTTCCAGGAATTCTTCGACGAGATGGTGGCGGAGGGCCTGGAGGGCGTGGTGGCCAAACGCCTGGACAGCCCCTACACCGCCGGCGCCCGCTCCTACAACTGGATCAAGCTCAAGCGAGGCTACCGGGCCGAGTTGGCCGATACCGTCGATTGCGTGCTCGTCGGCTACCTGCTAGGCCGCGGCCAGCGGGCACGCTTTGGGATCGGCTCGCTGCTGGGGGCCGTCTACAACCCGGAGCGCGACCGCTTCGAGACGGTGGCGAAGATCGGCTCCGGGCTGTCGGACGAGGGGTGGCGCCGGATGAAGGAGGCGCTCGATGCCGTTGCCGTGCCGCACCGGCCGGCGCGGGTGGAGTCGGTGCTAGTGCCGGACGTGTGGTGCGAGCCGCGCTACGTGGTGGCCGTGCAGGCGGATGAGATCACCCGCAGCCCGCAGCACACGGCCGGCCGTGACGGGAGCGCCACCGGCTACGCCCTGCGCTTCCCGCGTGTCGTCGGCTGGATTCGTGAAGACAAGCGTCCCGAGGACGCCACCACCGTGGGGGAGATCCTGGACCTTTTCCGCCTGCGGCGCCACGAGACGACGCGCCCGGAGCCGCCGTTACCCGTCGAGTAGGCGCCGTAGGTTGGCGATCGGGCCGGGGGCCACCGGGGTGACCACGAAGCGGCACTCCGCCGCTCCTTGCGCCCGGCAGGCGATCTCCTCGCAGTTCATCGGCCGGCCGACCAGCGTGGTCACGGTCTGCGCCAGGAAGCCGCGCGCGAAGTGGTCCTGGGGGTATTCTGCCTCTTCCTGGCTCTCGAACAGGTCGTGGCCGACAAAGAGGAGCTCGCCGTGCTCCTCGTCGACGCCCGCCAGTTCGAGGTTGCCCAGGCCCTGCAGGCGGAACATGTCGAGGCGGTTGGCCAGGTCTCCCTCGAAGTTGTCGGCGTACTTGCGGCCGATTGCCACGCGGGCCGCGTCGGGGAGGTGGAACGCCGTCTCCAGCTCGCGGAAGATCTGGCAGACGAAGCGGCTGGAGACCGCCGTCTCCAGGTAGGGGCGCAGCGGCTCGAGGCCGAAGCCGCGCATCGCCAGGCGCAGGAAGGTCATCGAGCGCACGGCCAGTTCGGCGGCAAGCGCGGTGGGGAACGCCGGGAGCAGCTCAGCCAGCGCCTGCTCGTGCATCGCGACCACCTCTTCCGGCCCCACCTGTCGGCGCGCGAACTCGCCGCTCAAGGCGCGCACCGCCGGGAGTGCCCGGTCGTCCTCTCGCCGCAGGTAATCACCCAGAAGCGCCAGGTAGCGGATCCCCAGCGCGTGCTCGTCTTTCTCCATGGCAACCGCGATCCGGGATTGGCGAGGGGGAAGGCCGCGCGATCGCCTACCGCCCGTTGCGTTCACCCGAGGTACTTGATCAACGTCAGCTCATTGCCTTCGCCGGGGTGGTAGGTGTGGCGCACCTCATCCATGAAGCTGCGGATGATGTAGCTGCCGATGCCGCGGGCTCGCCCGCTGCCAACGACCTCGGCCAGGTCCAGGCTCTCCAGTTCTTCCACCGAGAAGCGCGGCCCGCGGTCGAAGATGCGCAGCTCGATGCGGTCGCCGTAGATGGAGACGCGCAAAGTGATCGCCTCGGCTCCGCGGTCGCCATGGTGCGCCACGATCACCCGCTCCCTTAGCGACGCGTTGCCGTAGGCGTGCTCAATGATGTTGGCGCACGCCTCATCCACGGCGATCTCAATCTCGCCTACCCGGTGGTCAGGGAAGCCCATCTTGCGGGCAATCGCCGTCACGAAGTCACGCACGAGCTGCAGGTAGTCGGTCTCGCCCGGCACGACGAGCGCCAGGTCACGCCGTCCCGGCGTGCGTCGGACGCAGCGCGCCGCCGTGCAGGCTCCCCCCGGGCGTTCCGCCGCCGGCGGCTGGCCGTTGCTGTCGCCGTGGTTGTCGCTCGTCATCATGCGGTTCTCAGCGTCTCTGTTCATCGGCGGTGGCCAGGCACTGCAGCGCCTCCTGCTCAGAGCGGAAGGCGCGGATCAGTTTGGAGATGCCCAGCAAGTTGAGGATGTTGGCAATCTTCTCCGGCACGCGGGCGACCACCAGGTCGCCCGCATTCTGGCGCACCTGGCGGAAAAGCTGCAGCATCAACCCCAGGGCGGTGCTGCAGATGTAGGTCACTTCGTGCAGGTCCAGGAGTAGGCGGTAGTGGCCCTGATTGACCAGCGCCAGCATCTCCTCCTCAAAGCGAGGATAAGAGTGCGCATCAATGTAGCCAGCCAGGCGCACGATCTGAACGGAACGACCGTCCGTTTCGGTTGGTTCGGTGGCGATCCGTAGCTCTTTCATCAGCAGTGGGTCCTATCGCCGGTAGTAGTCACGGTCCACCAGCAGCCCATGCTCCCGGTGGATGCGGAAAGGAAACGGGCGGGGGTCGAAGACTCCTCCACGCACCTTCAGCACCTGCAAGTTCCGCCGCGGCATCCCTCCCCGGTCCTCCGCGTAAAAGAGCCGCAGCAACACGTCGTAAGCATTCGAGACGCAGTGGGCGTCTCGCGCATCCATTGCCTGCGCCAGGTAGAGATCCATCAAGACGACATCCGGCCTCTTGAGCAGCCGGTTCTTCTCATAGATCAGGCGGACCAGGGCGCGCGGGGACAGGTAAGCCGCCAGCGAGGTCACCGAATCGAGCACCACGCGGGTCGGCCGCGGCATGCCGGCGAGCACCTCCGTCACCAGGTAGAGCAGCTCCTCGGGATCGGCGCGGTCGGAGACCACGAAGCGCTCGCTGCCCCCCTCGGAGAAGGCGTCGATCAGAACGAGTTGGCCGGCGCGCTCGTAGGCGCCCAAGGAGAAGCCGAACTGCTGCTGGCTGGCGCGCACGCGCTCGGGAGTGTCGTCGCAAGCGATGAAGAGGACCGACTCGCCGCGCCGCAGGCCCTGCAGGGCAAACTGCGCGGCGAGGATTGTCTTGCCGATGCCCGCGTCTCCCTGCACCTGCCACGCCGTGCCGAACGGCAGCGAGCCGGCGCAGATCGCGTCCGTGGGATCGAAGCGCACCTGGCGGGGCGCCCCGTCGGCCAGGCCCGGGTCGTGCTCAGGCATCTTCCTGCTCCGCTCCCGCCGTCGGCCGGTAGAAGACCTGGATGCCCGCCGGGGTGATCCGCATGCGCCGCTCGCCGAGGACGTGGTTGACCCCGCGCGCCTTAAGGACCTCGATGCCACGCCGGCGCCGGGTGCCTTCCCGGCGGCTCCGCAGAAGCACCACCGCGTCCGCCAGCGGCTCCGCGACGCCGTAGGCGCTGCTCTGCCCGCTGCCGCCGGGCAGCTCGCTGATGAAGAGCGCCGTCGCCCCCTGGCCCCGGGTCAGGCGCACCAACTGATCGACGCGTTCCCGGAGCAGGTGGGGCGCGTGGCTCACTTCGTGGAGCATTGCCGAGAGAGAGTCGAACACCACTCGCCGGATGCCGCCGCGCCGCAGATGCTCTTGGATGCGCCAGAGGTGCTCTGCCAGGCAGGTGGTGGCAAAGGGCGCCTCCAGCACGTCCAGCTTCCCCTCCGCCCGCGGCCGGGCCAGGTCCCACCCGAACGAAGCGGCCGTGCGCTCCACCGACGCGGGGGTCTCGTGCGACAGGCAAAGAAGCCCCGGCTCGCCGCGCTGGATTCCTTCTAGCAGGAACTGCACGCCCAGGATGGTCTTCCCGGTGCCGCTCTCGCCGCCCAGCAGGAGGCTGGCGCCACGGCGCAGTCCGCCGTCCAGCAGGTGGTCCAGGCCCGCCACCCCGGTGGAGACCAGCGGTGCCTCCGCGTCCGGGGCCGGGGCGTCCGGCACCTGCGGCGGCGGGAAGACCGCGATCCCCTCCGGGCCGAAACGGAATGGGTGGCGGCCAGCGACATGCTCTTGGCCGCGCGTCTTCAACACTTCGAGGTAGCGGCGGCCGGCCACGCGGCCAACCTGGATCACGGTATCGGCGACGTAGCCCGCGAACGGGAGCGACGCCTCCCCTTGCGGGCCAACCTCCCGGGTGGCCACTACCGTCAGGCCGCGTTGCTTCAGGGCGTTCAGCAGGCCCACCACCAGCAGCCGCTGCTCGTTGGGATCGCGGTCGAGGGCCGCGAGGTGACTGAGGCTATCGATCAGGAGGCGCCGCGCCCCGGTCTGGCGGATCCAGTCGTCCACCACGCTGTCGGAGCCGTGAAGCTGATCGCGCAACACCTGGGGCGAGGTGCAGACGACGCGCAGTTTGTCGGCGGCCTCCAGGGCAGGGAGGTCCCAGCCGAACTGAGCGGCCTCTCGGTAGAGCTGAGCGGGGAGCTGCTCGAAGGTGATGATCAGGCCAGCCTCGTCGTGACGGGCGGCGCCGGCATGGATGAACTGCACGCCGAGGGTGGTTTTCCCAGTGCCGGGGGCGCCCTCGAGCAGAACAGCCTGCCCGCGCAGGAAGCCCCCCGTCAGGATAAGATCGAGGCCCTCGATGCCGGTTGGGATCCTGTCCTGCATGCCGGTGTCACCCCCCAATGCCTACGGTGATTATACTGCCGGGCGCGCATTCGGTCAAGCGGGCAAGCACTCGATCGGGGCTCCGAGATCCGCGCGCGCAACCCGGTCGGAGCGCCAGCGTCCCGCCGGCCGCCCTAGGAGACGCACTCCCACCGACAGGTCGGATCGCCGGCGTCCCGCCGGCCGCCGTAGGAGTCCCCCTTGCCCGGCGCCGTGGCCGCCCGACAGAAGCCCGATTGCTCGGGCACTCCGGCCAGTTGCCCGGGAGAGTAGCGGAGCGCCGCAGCCATGCGGCTTCCCAGACCGTTGAAGCCCGATGGCTCGGGCACTCCGGCTAGTTGCCTGGAAGGGTAACTCCCCCATCGGCGCCTCCGGTGCCGACAGGCCGATAGCCGTTCATGGTCTCCGGGCGGTGGTAGGGGCGAAGCATTTGCGGTTCAGGCGTACTGCGCCGCAATCGGTTGAACCCGCCAATGCTTCGCCCCTACGGTTCGTGATTACGGTTCGCGTACGGCTCGCAGACACCCCCTTCGCGCCGATTGACAGCCGCCGCGCCGCGTGCTAAGATCCGGGTGCCGGAGGAGCATGCAACCGCTGACTACCCAGGAAGAAGAAGCGCGCCGCGCCGCTCAGGCTGCCGGCGCCGATCCCGCGGCCCTGTGCTGGGTCCGCTCACCGCTGCGCGTCTGCCTGCTGGGCGCCCACGTTGACCACCAGGGCGGCACGGTGCTCGGCACGGCGATTGACCGCTGCGTTCTCCTCGCCTTCACCCCCACCGCCGACCCAGAGGTAACCCTTTGCAGCCACGACTTCCCCGGCGTGGTGCGATTCCCGGTAGCCGATCCGCCGGCCGACATCTCGCCGGCATGGGGCCGCTACGCCGCCGGTGCCGCCCTGGCCCTGCGGCGGCGGGAGGCGCTGGCACACGGGATTCGCGGCGGCTTGGCCGGCGGCTTTCCCGTGGGCGGCCTCAGCTCCTCGGCGGCCGTCGGCGTAGCCTACCTGCTGGCGCTGGAGCACGCCAACGGCCGGCGCGTGTCCGCCGAAGAGAACATCGAGCTCGACCGCGTCATCGAGAACGAGTACGTTGGCCTCAACAACGGCATTCTGGACCAGTCGATGATCCTCCTCAGCCGGGCGGGCTGCCTGACGGAGATGGATTGCGCCACCGGCGCCTACACCCACCTGGCGCCGGGCGCCGGCATGCCTGAGTTCCGACTGGCGGTGGTGCATTCGGGCGTGCGGCAGGCGCTGGTGAGCACCGGCTACAACCAGCGCGTGGCCGAGTGTCGGGAAGCCGCGCGCCTGCTGTTGATAGCCGCCGGGAGGCCAGTGCCGGCCGTGCCGCGCCTGTGCGACGTGCCAGCCGAAGTGTTTGCCGCATATCCCCACGCGCTGCCGCCGGAGCTGGCGCGCCGGGCACGCCACTTCTTTGGCGAGCAGCAGCGCGTGGCCGCCGGACGCGAGGCGTGGCGGCAGGGCGACCTGGCGGCCCTGGGCCGCCTCATTGCCGCCTCGGGGGAAAGCTCCATCACCTGCTACGAGTGTGGCACGCCCGCCTTGATCGACCTGGTGCAGATCCTGAACCAGGTGCCGGGCGTCTACGGCGCTCGCTTCAGCGGCGCGGGCTTCCGTGGCGCCTGCTTCGCCCTGGTTGCCCCCGACGCCGGGGATGCCATCGCCGCCGCGCTGCGGCGTGAGTTCGAGCCGCGGCACCCGGAGCTGGTCGGCCAGTGGCGCCTCGACCTCTGCGCGCCGGCCGGTGGCGCGGCTGTGACCACCGCCGAAGACAGGCAGCCCGCACCGTGAACGCGCTCATCCTCGCCGCCGGCTACGCGACCCGGCTCTACCCACTCACCCGCGACCAACCCAAGCCGCTGCTGCCGGTAGGTGGCCGCCCGATCCTCGACTACCTGCTGGATGACCTGGAGACGCTCCCGGAGCTAAGGCAGGTCTACGTAGTCACCAACCACCGCTTCGCCCCGCGCTTCCAAGCCTGGGCGGCAGCGCGCGGCACCCACCCGCCGCTGCAGGTCCTGGACGACGGCACCCACACCCCCGACGATCGATTGGGGGCCATCGGCGACCTCGCCTGGGCGATCCGCCACGCGGGGATCGAGGGGCCGCTGCTGGTAGCGGCGGCGGACAACCTCCTGCCGTTCCGCCTTCAGGAGATGGTCCGTTTCGCCCGCGAACGCGGCACCGACTGCCTCACCTGCTACCACCTGGAAGACCCGGAGCGCCTGCGCCGGACCGGGATTTTAGCGCGCGACGCGGCGGGGCGGGTCACCCGCTTCGAGGAGAAGCCGCCGCGGCCCTGGAGCCACCTGGCAGTGCCGCCCATCTACTACTACCTGAGCGAGACGCTGCCGCTGTTTGCACAGTATCTTGCCGAGGGAAACAACCCGGATGCGCCGGGTGGGTTCGTGCCGTGGCTGCTCGCCCGCCGTCCGGTGCATGCCTTCCTCTTTGAGGGCCAGCCGCTGGACATCGGCAACCTGCAAAGCTACCGTGAGGCGTGCGCGCGAATGGATGGACGGTTGGGTGGTTAGCCTGACAACCACCCAACCGCCCGACTACTCGGCTTCCTTGCCCTTCTGGATCAACTCGCGGACGCGCTGGCCGCCCTTGTGGCCCAGCTCCTCGTAGCCCTCGTGGCCGAGCTGCTCTTTGCGCACCTCGCCGCCCACCTCGCCACCCTTGTGGCCGATCTCCTCATAGAACTCGCGGCCATAGCGCTCGGCAGTCGTCTCACCACCTTTGCGGCCTGCCTCACGCACGGTCATCTCGCCTTCGCGCTCCGGCATCCTGCTCACCTCCTTGCCTACACCCACGGCGGCAGCGTTCGCCGCCTCGTCCGCGGTGGTGGTTCCCCGGCGCTTCGCGCGCCAAACACGGCGTGGAGGTGCCCCGCGCGGTGGGTAGCTGAGAGCGGGGCCGCGAACCACCACGCCGGTGGTGCAGCGGCCACCCGCCAGGCGAATGGCCCCGCTTGCTGGCTGACCGCTCCTTAGCGGAGGCCGGGCAGGACGGGCGCCGCCGCCTGGCGGACCCGCTCGCAGGCGATGGCGAAGTAGTCGGGGTCTAGCTCAAAGCCGATGCAGGAGAGGCCGAGTTGGGCACAGGCCACCGCCGTGCTGCCGAGGCCAAGGAACGGGTCCATCGCCAACCGGATCCGTTCCCGACCGTGGAGGCGAAGGCACATTTCGGGCAGGCGGGTTGGAAAAGTGGCGGGATGCGGCCGGTCGCGGTGGCGGCTCTGGATCGTCTCGTAGGGGATGAACCAGGTGTTGCCGCGGCAGCGCCGGTCCGCGCGGGCCGAGGCCCAGCGGGTCACGTTGCTCTTGTCTTGATACGGCACGCCGATCGCCAGCCGATCCAGGGGCACTGCTCCCGTCCGGGTGAAGTGGAAGATATACTCGTGGCAGTCGTTCACGAAGCGGTGCCCCTGGATCGGCTTGTAGTGGCCAACGCACAGCGGCTCGTCGGCACGGCCGTCCTCCGGGTCCAGGGCAATCGACTTCACCCAGTGAAAGGTGTTCTGCAAGGTGAAGTGCCGGCGGAAGACCGCCGCGACATCGAACGGCACCCAGGGATCGGTGGGCTTGCCCCCCACGTTGAGGAACAGCGATCCCGCCTCACTGAGCACCCGGCGCACCGCCAACGCCCACTCCTCGGTCCACTCCAGGTAGCGGTCGCGGGGCAGCGCGTCGTCATAGCGGCTATAGCGGATCCCGAGGTTGTAGGGCGGCGAGGTGATGACGACATCGACGCCGCCATCCGGGAGCGCGGCCATTCCCTTCAGGCAGTCGCCAAGGAGCAGGCGGATCCCCGCCCCATTCGGCAGGGGAAACTCCTCACCGTGCAGGTTGGCCGGCGACACGATCAGCACGCCCCCTCGGCCTGCCGGCGTGCCTGCCCGGCGGCAAACTCGGCGGCGAGGGCGCGGGTGGCGGCATCCATGTCGGGCGCGCAAACGACGGCGGAGATCACCGCCGCCATCTCGGCGCCGGCCGCCCCCACCGCGGCAATGTTCGCCAGGCCGATGCCACCGATGGCGGCGATGGGCAGGTGAGATGCCGCGCGGATGCGCCCGATCTGCTCCAGGCCGATGGCCGGCCCCGCGTCTCCCTTGGTCTGGGTCGCGAAGATTGGGCCCACGCCGAGGTAGTCGGCGCCATCGGCTTCCGCCTGCCGGGCGGTGCGCTCGTCGTCCACCGAGATACCGAGGATAGCTTCTGGCCAGCGGCGCCGCGCTTCACGGGCGGGCAGATCCCCCTGGCCGAGGTGAACCCCATCGGCGTCCACGGCGCGCGCCAGCTCAAAGCGATCGTTCACCAGGAAGAGCGCCCCCGCCGCGCGCGTCACCTGGCGGATCGCCCGCGCCTCCTCGAGGAGGTCGGCATCGGCGGCTTCCTTATCGCGGAGCTGGATGACGCGCGCGCCACCGGCGAGGGCCGCCTGAACGATCTCCAAGTGGCTGCGCCCGGGCTTCAGCACCACATCGGTGATCACGTAGAGGCCGCGGAATGACTGCAAACGAGGCATCGACATCAGTTGTTCCGAAACGGGGGAAATCCCCGCGCCGGCCGGGGCGAGGCAGCGCCCTTCCGCTGCCCAGCCACCACGATCTCCCGGCTGGCCCACAGCGCCAGGGTGCCGGCCACCAGCCAGAGCGCGTAGACCGCCAGCCGGGGGAGCAAGAAGAGATCGCGGCCAAACAGCGACACCGCCAGGATGAGGAGGGCTGCCCCGTTCTTCA
>JAAZEB010000229.1 GCA_012512505.1 Armatimonadota bacterium
CCCCCCCGCCAGGATCTCGCCGACTACCGCCGGCTGGTGCAAGCGCTCGAACAGCTCCGCCCCGAGCTTCGCGGCGACAAAGAGGATCAGCAGCGTCAACAGCAACCCGGTAACATCGTGCTCCTCTGCCGAGGCGCTCACGGCTCCCAACCACAGCGGCCACTCCATACTCACTCCGATCCACGCGGATGGCACCAACCCCAGTTCGGCCACCGGCGCCGGGGATCCAGCCGACCGGGCCGTGGCGATCGCCGAACAACGAGTACCATTCTAGGGATCTAGTTCGCCCCGGCAGGGCCGGCTCCTGCCCTCCGGCCGGAGTACCAGCGCCTCGCCAGCAGCAACCAGCACCTCCGGTCGGAGCGCCAGCGTCCTGCCGGCAGCGGCCAATACCCCCGGTCGGAGCGCCGGCGTCCCACCGGCAGCGGCCCGGGCAGGCCCTCACCCAAAGAGGAGTAGCCGAGGGTCTGGGCAAGGACGCGAGGGGGCTATGGGGGCGTCTCGCCCGTGGGGCAGATCCGGCCCTCACCGCGCACCGTGCCGCCGATGGCGAGGCCGGCGCTCAGCAGCACCAGGTTCTTGATGACGAACTCGCCCACGTCGGTGAGCACCAGGGGGCTGCCGCGGAACGCCAGATCCGGCGCCACCACCAGCGTGAGGAAAGTGCCGCTGAGCTGCACCAGCAGCAGCAACAGCGTCAGGCGCAGCGCCACCCGGAAGAGCAGGCCGACCCCGATCGCCATCTCCCAGACGCCTAGCAGCGGCACAAACCACCTCGGCGAGAACCAGTAGACCGTGGTGGCCACCAGGTCGTTGACCGGGCTGGCCCCCACGACCTTCAGCGCCCCGAACCAGAGGAAAACGGTGCCGAGCGCGATCCGCAGCAGCGGCACGCTGTTGCGCTGCAGCCAGGAGACGATCTGCGCGTCGAGGCGCTCTAGGTGTCGCCACACCGCTTCCATGGTCGGCCCTCCGGTTGCAGTTTACCCCGGCCGCGGCGGGCACAAGCCTTGCGCCGCCGGGGGCCACTGCAGGATTGGCCACCCCAAACGCCGAATCTAGAGGGTGTGATCACGGCAACGATACCCACCACGACCACCGGCCGCGGGGAGGCAACGGGGCCAGAGCCGGCCTGGATCCAGCTTGCCGGGGTGGCGTTTTGGGCCACCTTCAGCGAGCGGGGGTTGACACGACTGGAGTTCGCCGACACTCCCACTGCCGGCACGCCGGGAAGCACCCCGGCGGCGGCGCAACTGGCGCAGGAGCTGCAGGAGTACCTGAGCGGCCAGCGGCGGAGCTTCAGCGTGCCGGTGGACCTTTCCGCCTGCCCGGCCTTCCAGCAGCAGGTGTTGGCGGCCTGCCGCGAGGTGCCGGCCGGCGCGGTGGTCACCTACGCGGAGTTGGCGCGCCGGATCGGCCGGCCCCACGCGGCGCGGGCGGTCGGCATGGCGCTGGCGCGCAACCCGGTGCCGGTGGTCGTGCCCTGCCACCGCGTGGTACGCGGCGATGGGGGGCTGGGAGGGTATCTCGCCGGATTGGCTTGGAAGCGGCGCTTGCTACAGCTTGAGGGAGTGAGCTTGCCATGAAGTCGATTGTGATCCGCCTGTTGGTGGGCGCGGTGGCGCTTTGGATCACCAGTTACCTTGCCCAGCAGTTGAACCTGCCCCTGAAGATCGGCAGCGCCTCGGGCGCCATTGTGGCGGTGGCGGTGCTATCGTTGATCAACGCCGTCATCCGGCCGGTGCTGATGCTCCTCGCCCTGCCGCTGCGCTTCATGACGTTCGGCCTGGCCGGCCTCGTCATCAACGCCCTGCTCTTCCTCCTCGTCGGCCGACTGGGCATCGAGGGGTTCCAAGTGGGATCGCCCGGCCACCCGGGCGACACGTTCCCGGCCGCCCTCTTCGGCTCGGTGGTGATGGGCATCGTTAGCGGCATCCTCAACGCCTTCATCAAGGTGAAGTGACGGCGCGGGCGCTACTCGCCCGCGCGGCGGCGGTAGAGAACGTGCGGCAGGCCGGCGTGGGTGATCTCGCGCTCGTAGCGCAGGCCGGCCTTCTCCATCACCCGCCGGGAAGCCACGTTGGTGAGCAGGGTGAACGACACCACGTCGGCCAGGCCGAGGCACTCGAAGGCGATCTCGACCAGGGCGCGGGCAATCTCCGTGGCGTAGCCCTGGCCCCAGAAAGCGGGCATCAAGGCGTAGAGGATCTCGTTCTCCCAGGCACCCTCCACCTGGAAGCGCCGAATTCCCGCCCGGCCAACGAAGCAGCCGGTGGCACGCTCCCGGAACACCCACACTCCGAAGCCGTGCTCCTCCCAATGCCGCAGGCTGTCCGCGATGAAGCGCTGCACCTCCGCGTCGGTGCGCACCCCGCCGAGCGTCGCCGCCACGCGCTCGTCTTGATACAGCGTTCGAATCAGCGGCTCGTGTTCCGGGCAGAGGCGCTCGGCGGTCAGACGTGCCGTCTCAAAAGTGTCGGGGCCTTTCATAACCCGCTTGCCAGTGCCCTTTCAATCGCGGCAATCTCCTGCGCGTAGTGGTCGCGTGCCTGGCCCAGGAGAGCCGCCGCGCGCGCCGCTTTGGCCGGGTCGGGCTCCTTCCAGCCTTCCCAGCCCTGCATCAGCTTCCAGTAGCACTCGTCGAGGCAGTCCGCGTCGGCGGCAAAGTGCTCCGCCGCGCGCTCCAGGTGCGCCTTCGCGCGGGGATGCTTCGCCGCGATCTCGTGCAGGAAGTCGGCAGCCGCCCGGTGTGTGCTCCGGTAGATGCTGAGCGGATAGCGGTCGCCAGGGCCGGGAACCTTGCGGGGGTCGGCTCGGAACCCGCGGGCCCATGCGTCGTAGCAGGCTAGGCCCTCACGGAAGCGCCAGGGAGGCTCCCCGCCGTCTGGCGTGTCGGGGAGGGGCTCCGCCGGCGTGCGGGCGTGCCGCACCGCCTCTTCGAGCGCGGCCCGCTCCGCCTGGCGATCCTCCAGTTTGCCGGTCTTCTTCCCGATGAAGAGAGCGCCGGTAAAACCGCAGATGCCGAAACCCTCGGTGAGGCGGTTCTGGTCGGCCCGGGCGTAGTCGTCCAGCCCCTGATAGGAGCCTCGGCCCACGAACTGCTTCTTCTCGTCGTCGAAGCCGCAGACCACGTCCCACTCGGCGTTCGTGAAGGCGTTCCAGACGATGACGGGCCGGCCGGCGCGCACCTCCTCCTTGATGCGCTCGATCAGCTTCGGCACCTGGTCGCGCTGGTCTTCGGTGAGGGTGACGCTCTCCACCGCGTAGCCGAGGAGCTTCACCAGCGCCGGGGTGTCCATTTGCGTGCTGCAAGTGGGCGCGCACGGACACGGCCCGGCGACGCGGAACGCCGCGCCCGAGCGGCCCTGGATGTAGGCCGGCGAGTACTGCTCGCCGCGGTAAGAGAGGACGACGCGCACCGCCTCGAACATCGCCTCGCACACGCGATAGCGATCCACCCCTTCCAGGACCATCTTTTTGCCTCCCGGCGCCGCGCTCAAGAGAGGCACGGCACCCAACAGCCCCACGGCCAGCAGAAGCACGGGTCGGTTCATCGCTTCCTCTCCGGTGCGCCAGTTGCCCGGTTTCCAGGCGGCAGTTCTCCCCCGGCGCCCGCGTTCCTGCCGCCGCGCGGCCGGCGGACGACAGGCGCGGCAAGGGGAAGCCAACTCCACCCCGAACGGTAACCATGCAGGGAGGCAGCGATGGCCAGATACAGAACCATCGGGATGGCGTTGGTGCTGGCGCTGATGCCGGCGGCCTGCCAGCCGCAGGTGATAGCACCGCTCGAAGAAGAGTGGGGCAACCTGGAGGGCACCTGGCGCTTCCGTACCGACCCGCGGGAGGTCGGCGAGCAAGAGGGCTGGCAGCAGCCGGCGCACGACGACTCTGGCTGGCGCCGCCTCCGGGTGCCCGGCTACTGGGAAGAGCAGGGCGTCACCGATCCACGCCCCGGGGAGCCGCCTCGGCCGAAGAACGGCCTGGCCTGGACCGACTATGACGGCGTCGCCTGGTACCGCCTGCGCTTCATCGTGCCCGCCGCCTGGGAGGGGCGCGACCTGGTCTTGCGCCTGGGAAGCGTGGACGACGAGGACCGCACCTTCCTGAACGGGCACCTGGTGGGCGAGACCGGCAAAGGGATCGAGCGGGCCGTGATGGTCCAGCGGCGCTACCGGGTGCCGGCTGCCCATGTGCGCTTTGGCCGGGAGAACGTGCTGGCCGTGCAGGTGCGCGATGGCGGTGGGCCGGGAGGTTTGATCGGCCCCCTGCTCACCCTCCTGCCCACGGACCTCTGGGAGAAGAGCATGAAGCTGCCACAGGCCGACCGTCCGCTGGAAGAACGCTTCGCCGACCCACCGGCGGAGTCACGCATTCTGCCGATCATCCATTCCTGGCCCGATGCCCCCGATGCCCAGGACGAGCTGATCCGGTCGATGCTGGCGCGGGGATTCGGCGGTGTTGTCTGCAACGTCTCCTTCGAGCAGTACCTCGAGAGCGAGGAGAAGTGGCAGGCGTTCGTGCGCGCCGTCAAAGCCGCCAAGGCGGCCGGCATGGCGCTGTGGCTGTACGACGAGCGCGGTTACCCCTCCGGGGCTGCCGGCGGCCTCACCCTCCGCGACCACCCCGAGTGGGAGGCCCGGGGGCTGCTGATTACCCAGGCGACCACCGAGGGGGGACCGCTGGAGATCCCCCTGCCGCCGGGCCGGCTGGTTCTCGCCGCGGCCTACCCCATCGCCGAGGAGGGCCTGATGCTGGACCGGGCCGTCTCCCTGGAGGGCCAGGTGAAGGAGGGTAAGCTCTCCTGGACCGCGCCGGCGGGGCGCTGGCAAGTGCTCTGCTTCACCGAGGACCACCTCTATGAGGGCACGCACGCGGCTGTGAGCCTAGCGGACAAGATGCCCTACCCCAACCTGCTGCAACCGGAGCCCACCGCGCGCTTCCTGGAGGTGACCCACGCCCGCTACGCGCAACACCTCGGCGAGGACCTGAGCCGGTGGTTTGTCGCCACCTTCACCGACGAACCCTCGCTGATGAGCATGTTCATGCGCCCGATGCCTTACCAGGTGCTTCCCTGGGCACCGAATCTGCCCGGCGAGTTTGCCAAGCGCCGTGGCTACGCGCTGGCGCCCCTCCTGCCGGCGCTGGTGGCCGACGCCGGCGCGCGGGGGCGCCAGGCACGCTACGACTTCTGGCTCACCGTGGCGGAGCTGACCGCGGAGAGCTTCTTCGGTCAGATCCAGGAGGCGTGCGCGCGGTACCGCCTGGCCTCCGGCGGCCACCTGCTCTGCGAGGAATCGCTCCTCACCCACGTGCCACTCTACGGCGACCTGATGCGCTGCGCCCGCCGCCTCGATGCCCCCAGCATCGACTGCCTCACCAGCATTCCCGCCGAGGTGCCCTGGTTCATTGCCCGCACCCTGAGCAGCATTGCCGAGCTCAACGCGGCGGCCTCGGGGCGGGGCACGCCTGGACCGGTGATGTGCGAAACCTCGGACCACAGCCAGCGCTACCGCCCCCAGGGCGACACACGCCCGGTGCGCGAAGTCACCGAGGAAGAGATTCGCGGCACCTGCAACCGCTTGCTCGTCTCCGGGGTCAACGTGATCACCAGCTACTACTCCTTCGCCGGGATCTCCCCCAAGCAGCTCCGCCAACTCAACCAGTGGGTGGGGCGCTGCGCCACGATGCTGACCGGCGGGCACCAGGTAGCCGACATCGCCGTTCTCTACCCCATCGAGAGCGTGTGGCCCCGCTTCGTGCCGGCCCGCAACGGCGCCACCGACGCCCCGGCCGCCCTGCAGGTGGAGAGCGCCTACCGCGCCGCGCTGGACGCCTTGTGGGCCAACCGGCGCGACTTCACCGTGGTGGACAGCGAGGCGCTGCGCGCGGCCAAGGTGGAGGAAGGCGCGCTCACCCATGGGCCGCTTCGCTGGCGGGTGCTGGTACTGCCCGGGGCCGACACCCTTCCCCAGGCCGCGTGGGAGAACGTGGCCCGTTTCTGGCACCAGGGCGGAGTGGTCATCGCGCTGGGGGCGCTCCCGGCCAACAGCGAGGCGGACTTCCCCTCGCCCCGCGTGCAGGCGCTGGCGCGGGAGATCTTCGGCAGCCCCACGGGCCCGCGCATCCAGGCCAACGCGGCTGGCGGCGCGGGCATCTTCCTGCCGCTGGGCTCGGCGCTGCTACTGCCGGCGGCGCTGGACGCCGTGCTGGCGCCCGACCTGAGCGTGGCCGACCGACAAGCGCCGCTGCGCGCCACCCACCGGCGCATCGAGGGGCAGGAGGTCTACTTCCTGATCAACGACAGTGATCGCCCCTGGGAAGGCCGCGTCAGCCTGGCGGCCCAAGGCCCCGGCGAGCAGTGGGACCCGGGCACGGGGAAGCAGGCGCCGGTTGCCAGCGCGGCCAACATCCCGTTGAGCCTGCCGGCCTACGGGGCGACGCTGCTGCGCTTTGCCACGGCGCGCCCGCCGCAGCGTCGCCGGGTGGAGAGCGGTGCCCTACCCGGCTTCGCGCTGCAGGATCTGCCGCCGGCGCGGCTGGAGGTTGGCAAGGGAGAGTTCGTGCAGGCAGAGTGGGGCGACGATCCGGCTCATTCCGCCGCCGGCCGGCCCGCCTGGCGCACCGTGGGCACGCTGACGCGAGGGAACGTGGACACCTTCCTTTTTGCGTCACTGCACTACGAGCAGCCGGTGGATCTCAGCGGCTTCGGGGCGCTGGCCTTCGATAGCTGGGTGCCCGAGGGGCAGCAAACCCCCGCGCGCCTGCTGGTGATGCTCAACGACGCGGCCGGCCGGCAGTGCTATGCCGACACCGGCCGCGTCCTCTCGCAGCCCGGGCACAGCCACTCACTGGTGGCACTAAGCGCCTTCCAGCCATCCCCCTGGACCCAAGGCCCCGAGGGCCCGCTGGATTGGCGGCGCATCCGCTCCATCGTGGTGGGCTGGGGCGGTTACTTCGGCACCGAGGGCGAGCGCGTAGAGTTCAGCGTGGCCGCCCCACAGGGAGCCCGGCTGCCGTCTGCCGGCCAGTAAGCGGGTGAACGGGGGCAGTGCGCTCCGGCCGGCCACCGGTCAGGGCCACTGCCCCTCCAGCACCCGGACGATGGCCGCGAGGCTGGCCTGCACCGCCAGGCGCACGTTCGCCAGGTCGACCGCCTCGGGCACGTCCGTCTCGCAGTGGTAGTTCGGGTCGGCGTAGGGATAGGAGCCGATGTTGGCGACCGCCGCGGGGAAGCCAGCGTTGACGAAGGAGCCATCGTCGTCGCCCGGGTGCGGCCGGGCGTAGGGGCGCTGCATCAGGCCGATGCCGTACTCCTTGTTCACCTGCGCCATCAGCTCCGCCAGGCGCTCGCCCTCCGGGGCGGTATAGAGCGTCACGTTCGTCATGCTGCCCGCCGCGGTTTCCTCGGCCGACTTCCCCCCGAGGCCGTCCAGGTTGAAGACCGCCACCAGGTTCTCGCCGCGCTCCTTGGCGCCGCGCGCCGCGGTGACGCTGGTCCACGGGGTGTGCTCCTCGTTGCACAGCAGGAAGCAGAGCGACCGGCGGGGGGCGTAGTCGCGCAGCACACGGGCGATCTCCAGCACGGAGATCGTGCCCACGGCGTTGTCGTAGGCGCCGGGCGAGTCGACCCAGCTCTGGGAGTCTTTGTGGGCCAGGACCACTACTTGCTCGTCCGGCAGCGCGGTGCCCCGGCGGCGTGCGTAGAGGTTGTAGGCCAGGTACCACGGATCACCGGGCTCCGGTGGGCTATACTGGTGCGCTTTCGGCTTGGTGGCATCGCAGCGGTAGGCCTGAACGGGCACCCCTTCCCGCTCGACCGAGTATCCCAGCGCCCGCAAGCGCGCCTCGATGAAGTCATCCGCCTCGTAGAGGGTACACCGGTCGTGCCCGGGGAGGGTGTAGTTCAGCTTGCGGAAGGGAAGCGGGTCTTTCGCGAGGGCAAGAGGTCGGCTCTCAGCCGCTCCACGTCAACGCGGGCGATCAGCTCGGGAATCACGTCTGCCACCATCAGGTTTCCTCCTGGAAAACGGGTTCGATCCGCACACGAGGGAGGTTCGCGCGGCAGGGAAAGGATCCCTGCGCCGGGAGCACCAGCGGCCGACCGGGAGGAGTTGGCGCGCCCGGGCGGAACTCCCTGGCACGGCGCCGGCCCGGTGCCGCGAAAGGAGCCACGATGGATGCCAGTCAGCCAGCCAATACGTTTGCGCTGAGGAAGTTGTATCAGCCCCTACGGGTGGTGGATGTCTGCGACGCCCTGGACGGCATCGGCTATTTCAACATCGGGCTGATGTCGCCGGAAGTACGTCCCTTGTGGGCCGGGATGAAGTTCTGGGGGGTGGCGCTGACGGTGCGCTGCGTGCCGGCCAACCGCCCGATGTGGCGCCTGCAGAGCACCGAGGAGATCGTTGACGCCCACGGCCAGTGGTTCCGCGAGGTGGGCAACCTCAGCTTCCAGGAGCTGATTCGGCCGGGGCACGTGATCGTCACCGACACCGGCGGCAGCGGTGAGGTTGGTTTCTGGGGCTCGAACAACGGCCTGGGCGCCATCGCCGCCGGCGCCGTCGGAATCATCACTGACGGCTACTGTCGCGACACGGCGGAGATCGCCTTGCAGAAGACGCCGATCTGCGCGCGGGCGCGCGGGCGCACGATCATCCCCGGGCGAATCGAGGTGGCCGAGGTGCAGTGCCGCATCGGCTGCGGTGGCGTGCAGGTGCGCCCCGGCGACCTGGTCGGCTGTGACGACGACGGGATCGTGGTGGTGCCCCAGGAGGTGGCCGCCGAAGTCGCCGTGCACGCGCGCGCCATCCTGCTGGCTGACATGCGCGGCCGGCGCCAGCTCTACGAGCGCCTGGGCATGCCGCTCGACGAGACGGTGGACTACGAGCGGGTGGAGGCCTACTACGCCAGCCTGGAGTAGGCGCGTGCCGCCCTACTCCATCGGCTCGAACACGTAGGGCAGGTTCATCAGCGCCCAGACATCGCTGGGATGGGTGGCCCGGGAGATCAGGTTCGGGTGGCCGGCCTCGCCGCGGACGAGGGCAACGCGCTCGAACGGCGGCTGCAGCCGGATCCTCCCGAACGGCTGCTCGCGGAAGCGCCGCGCCGCCCGGAGGGCGCCAGCGCGGATCTCGCGGCGGGCCCGCTCCGGGGCAAGGTGGATCGCCGCCGTGTTGTGGCGCGCATACTCCGCACCGGGCAGGTGATCGCCCCGGCCACACCGCGTGCCTCGTTTCACTGCCACCGTCTCGATCCCGGGCACCAGCGCCGCCGCTTCGTGCGTCAGCGCCCGATCCCCGGCGGCGAAGATCGCCGCGATGCCGGCCTGTGCCGCGCAGTAGGCGAACTGGCCCAGTTCGCCCAGTGAAACGCCGTTGATGCGGAAATCGAGCCAGTCGAACCCCTGGGTGTGGGCCAGGTGGGCCAGCTCCGTGCCAGACTTGGCGTGCTGGCCCACCCAGGCGACGGCATCGTAGGGCGCCTCCTCCAGGCCAAGGGGCCAGCCGCCGGGCCAGCCGCGCAACAGCTCGACGCGCGGGTCGAGCTGCCCCGGGTTGATGCCGCCGCAGCCGTGGCCGTCCGCCACCAGCACCGCGGTGGCGCCGCCGGCAAAGAAGCCATCCACCGCGGCGTTCACCTCAGCGGTGAGGAGTTCGCGGGCCTGATCATAGCAGCGCCCCTCGGGGCGGCACCAGTCTTCGTAGTTCAGGACGCCGGCCACCCCTTCGAGATCAGTCATCAGATAGATTCGCATCCACGTTGCTTTCGCGCCGAACGCACGGCGGCTCCGGCCACCAGGAGATTCCCTCACCGCCGGTGCTGGGGCCACGCCGGCACGGCCCCAGCACCAGGGTGGTTAGACCCCATTCACGAGCGTTTTGCTTCATGACAATCGTCGCAAGGAAAAGCGAAGGAGGGAGCCGAATTCTGCTTGCGGGGAACCACCCCTCCCGTCGCCAGTGTTACTATCGTGGGAATACCGGTGCCGCGTTTGCCGGGCCACGGGAAACGGAACCGGTGAGACGGATCCTCCATCCTCATCTGGTGTGATGTGGCAGCCCAAGCCGGCGCCCCTGACCCTGCCTGCGCTGCGTCACCGGTCGTTAGAGTGCCGCTGTCGATTCCGGTTGGCGGCGGCCACGACCATGGCATCCGCGCCCGTCGCTGCGCCGACAACCGGAAGCCGAACAGGCGATGCCAGGCGAGAACCGGTATGATCAGTCCAATACTCGAGACCTACTTCGCACCGGCGGAGCGGATGGATCCGGAGGCGCTGCATCGCGAGCGTGACGCCTTCCTGGCAAGTCCATTCAGCAAGGCGCTGCTGGACGCGGTTCCAGAGATCATCCTCGTCCTGAACAAGCAACGCCAGATCATCGCGATGAACGCGTACGCCTGCCAGGTGTTCGGGGTCAGCGACGTGGACGAGGTCCTCGGCATGCGCCCGGGCGAGGCGGTGGCGTGCATCCACGCCGATGAGTGTGCCAGTGGGTGCGGCACCTCTCCCTTCTGCTTTAGCTGCGGCGCGGTGCGCAGCATCATGGACTGCCTGGAGACGGGCCAACCCACAGCCTACGAGTGCCGCATCCTGACGCGCCAGCCCCACGATGGCGGCGCGCTCAACCTTCACGTTCAATCCACGCTGGTGCCGCTGGGGGATACCGAGGTGGTGGTGATGGTGATGCGCGACATCAGCGCCCAGAAGCGGCGGGATGTGCTCGAGCGCGTCTTCCTGCACGACCTTTCGAACACCATCAACAACATCTGCGGCCTGACCCACCTGCTGGCGCTGCGCGCCAACCACCTGGACGCGGAGACGTTACGCTACCAACTGGACCGACTCTCCCACTTCGCGCAGCAGGTAGCCGAGGAAGTCAGCCACCACCGGCAACTGGTGGCGGCCGAAAACGGCGACCTGAAGCTGTCGCTGGAGCGGATCTCGGTGCCGGCGCTGCTGGAGGAGCTGCTTTCGGCCTTCGCCAACCCGAAAGTGGCCCACGGCCGACTGCTCTCGCTGCGCTCGCCCGGCGAGGGGTACGTGGTGTCTGACGCCGTGCTCCTGCGCCGTGTCCTCGGCAACCTGCTGACGAACGCCCTGGAGGCCACGCCCCCCGGGGGCGTCGTCACCCTCGCCGGGGAGGTCCGCGACGGGGAGGTCCGCTTCTTGGTCCATAACCCCGGCTGCATCGCGCACGAGGTGCAGGCGCAGATCTTCCAGCGGGCCTACAGCACCAAGGCGGGCTCCGGGCGTGGCATCGGCACCTACAGCGTGAAGCTGCTGGGCGAGCGCTACCTGGGGGGCCGCGTAACCTTCACCTCCAGCGAGGCGGAGGGCACCACCTTCACCTTCGTCCTTCCCACCACCCCGCCACCCCACGGCCCAGGGTAGGAGGTCGGAGCGCCGGCGTCTCGCCGGCAAGCCCTGGCCATCGGTGGCCCTCGCGCCTCAGACAGGAGCCGGCGGGACGTCGGCGATCCGGCCCATCGGCGTCAGGAGACGCCTACCCTGAAAATGGCCTGTTTGCGGCCAGCCTAACTTCCCGAGCGGCGGTGCCGCCTCACCCCGAAGGGGTGGAACAACCTAGCCCAGGGTTCCGAACCCTGGGGAGACCCGCCCGTGCCCAACCCCGAAACCCTGAAAGGGTTTCACAACGAGAGGGCACCCGGTAAAACCCTTTCAGGGTTCGGCGAAATGCGTTCGTGGGGTGTCCCTGGGTGCGGCACCCTGGGCTGGGTGATGGCACCCCTTCGGGGTGCGGGTCGGCTGCCTGCCTCCCGGATTGGCGACGGAGCCCCATTCTCATCCTTCTGGGTGCCCGCCGGGCATGGGTGACTCCTACGGCAGGGTAAGACCGCGGTCGGAGCGCCGGCCTCTGGCCGGCGACACCGAGCCACGGGTGGCCCTGGCGCATCCGGAGGAGGCCGGCGAGACGCCGGCGATCCGGCCTGGCGCGCCCATGGCCCAACCGGCGGGAGGAGATCGGCTGGCGGTGGGGTAACTCTGCAGCAATGTCCGCTGGCAGTCCTCGGGGCGGTCTGGCGCCGCCCCCTCGCACTACTCCGCTGGAGGGAGCCATGGTGATGGACACTCGTCTTTGCCTTTGCGCGCTGGCGCTGCTGATCGCCGCGCTCTCGGCCACCAGTGCCGAGGCTGGGATCACCCTTGTGAAGGAGGGCCGCTCTCCCTACCGCATCGTCGTGCCGCGAGACGCCATCGCTTCGGAACGGCACGCCGCCAATGAGCTGCAGGCGTTCTTGAAGCAGATCTGCGGCGCCACCCTGCCGATCATCGAGGACCGGGGCCCGCTGCCGCCGCGGGCGATTCTGCTGGGCAACAACGCCTACCTGGAGCGAGTGAAGGCCGGAGTGGACTTCGCCAGGCTGGGGCAGGAAGGGTTCACCATCCGCACGGTGGGGCCACACCTGGTGATCGCCGGCGGCCGGCCGCGCGGCACCCTCTATGGCGTCTACACCTTCCTTGAAGAGGAGCTGGGGTGCCGCTGGTTCACCCCCAAGGTGAGCCGCATCCCACGGCAGGAAACCATTCGCCTGGGAGACCTGGACAACACCCAGGTGCCCCGCCTGGAGTATCGCGAGCCGTTCTGGTTCGATGCCTACGATGGCGACTGGGCGGCGCGCAACAAGGCGAACTCCAGCTCCGCCCGACTGGAGGAAAAGCACGGCGGCAAGATCGTCTACGAGGGGTTCGTTCACACCTTCAACACCCTGGTGCCCCCGGAACGCTACTACGACGAGCACCCGGAGTACTTCTCCGAGATCAACGGCAAACGGATGAAGGGCTACTATCAGCTCTGCCTCACCAACCCCGACGTGCTGCGCATCACCATCGAGGGGGTGAAGGAGTGGCTGAAGAAGAACCCCAAGGCAAACATCGTCTCTGTCTCGCAGAACGACACCGGCGGCTGGTGTCAGTGCGCCAACTGCCTGAAAGTGGAAGAGGAGGAAGGTGGCGCGCACTCCGGGCCGCTGATCCGCTTCGTCAACGCCGTGGCCGAGGCGATTGAGGCGGAGTACCCGCACGTCGCCATCGACACCCTGGCCTACCAGTACACCCGCAAGCCGTGCAAAACGCGCCCGCGCCCGAACGTGATCGTGCGCCTCTGCAGCATCGAGTGCTGCTTCTCCCACCCCCTGGAGGAAGAAGATACCTCCTTCAAGGAAGACATCATCGGCTGGTCGAAGCTGTGCGACCGCGTTTACATCTGGGACTACACCACCACCTTCGCGCACTACGTGCTCCCCTTCTCCAACATCGAGGTGCTGCAGCCGAACGTGCAGTTCTTCGTCAAGCACGGGGTGAAGGGAATCTTCGAGCAGGGCGCCTACCAATCGCCCGGCGGCGCCGACGCCTGGCTGAAGGCCTACCTGCAGGCAAAGATCCTCTGGGATCCCGACTGCGACGTGGAGCGCCACCGCTGGGAGTTCATGCAGGGCGTCTACGGCAAGGCGGCCGGACCGGTGGACCGCTACCTGCGCCTGATGCGCTGGCACGTGCTGGACAACAACATCCACCAGCCGATCTGGATCGGGCCGGAGTCGGGCCAGGCACCGCCGGAGCTCATCGCCAAAGCCAACGCCCTCTTTGATGAGGCCGAGAAGCTAGTGGCCGACGACCCGGAGACGCTGCACCGCGTGCAGGTCGCTCGCCTGCCGATCCAGTATGTGCAACTCACCCGCGCCCGCGTCGATGCCTCGAAGCCCTGGACGATCGTGGGTGACACCTACGGCCCGGGTGACTCGCCGCTGGCGAAGACGGCCGACCAGTTCTTCGCGGTGTGCGCCAAGGAGAAGATCACCCACCTGAACGAAGGGGGGCTGCACCCGGACAAGCTGCGCGAGCAAGTGGCGCCGCGCATCTACGGGGCGAAGGTGATCACGCTGGAGAACGCGGCGCTGCGCCTGCGCGTGGCGCCCTCGCTGGGCGGGCGCATCCTCACCGTGGAGCAGAAGGCGGGCAACCGCAGCCTGATCCCCCTCCCCGCGCCGAACACGCCCGGCTTCCCGGCGGTCGGCGGCTACTGGGAGTCGGCCGGCTTTGGCCGGGGCGCGCCCGGAGCCATCCAGGCGTTCCAGGTGGAAGGGCAGCCGGCCGCCGATAGCGTCACCCTCACCGCCGATCTGGGCGGGGGGCTCACCCTCCGCCGCGTCATCCGCCTCACCGAGGAGGCCGGCTGGCGGGTAGAGTCGACGCTGACCAACAACGGCGAGGCCGCCCGGCCGGCCCGCCTGCGCACCACGCTGGAACTGGCGCTGGGTGGCGAGAACGTGACGCTGGAGGCGGGCGGCGAGCAGATGGCGCTGCGCATCCCCGACGACGCCACGACCGCCACGACGGCGCTCGCCGGCCAGACGACTGCCGAAAGCGGCTGGACGCTCACCGGACCGGCCGGCTTTGCCGTGCGCTGCCAGGTTGAGGGAGAGGTGCTGCGCACCCTCTTCATGAACCGCGCCGTCGGCCCCACCCTCGGCGTGCAGGTGCTCACCCCCGAGCAGACGCTGCAGCCGAAGGCATCGCTGTCGCTGGCGGCCACCTACACCGTGCTGCCTGCTCCCGAAACCGAAGCCGTGAAGCGCGAGCACACCGCGCAGATCGTGGAGGTGGAGCAGGACGACTTCAGCCTCTACCGCGAGGGAGAACTCTCCGGCGTGCGTGACGACCCAACCGCCGCGGACGGCTTCGCCGCCTGGATGGGCGGCAACCACAACGAGTGGGCAATCCAGTGGCCGATTGACCACAGCCGCCTGGAGGAGGGCGCCACCTACGAGGTAAGCGCCGTGGTGCGCTTCGAGACGAAGGGCACCAGCGGCGGCGCCATCACCTACGGTGTCTATGGCGTGGACACGCGGGCCACCCTCTGCAACGGCGGCGTGAGCGCCGCCGACGCCCGCGACGAGTGGCAGACGGTGGTGCTGGGCCGCCTGAAACCGACCGGCAACCAGTATGTCTGGCTCGCCCCGACGAACAACGCGGGCAACATCGGCGCCGTCTACGTCGACAAGCTGATCCTCCGCAAGGTAGAGTAGGAGAGCGGGGGGGGCTGCTGCAGGCGGCCCCCCCATCCCCCCCGAAGCCCGGGGGGCTACAGCAGGTGGCCCCCCCATCCCCCCCGAAGCCGGGGGG
>JAAZEB010000029.1 GCA_012512505.1 Armatimonadota bacterium
GGAGCTCACCGCCCACCTGCGGGCCGGGCGCGCGGATCTCCCGCTGGTGGCGACCGCCGAGAGCTACGAGACGGCGGCCACGCGCGGGGCGGCGGATCTGGATGAGGGCCTGGGGCAGTGCCGGCAGGTGCTGAAGCTGGTCGATACCGCCATCCGCCTGTGCCACGTTGCCGCCCGCGACATGGTGGAGGGGAGCACGCTGCCGCCACCCCTGCTGCTCACCCGATTCGGCCAGATCCGCGCGCGCATTCAGGCGGCGGCGGGAGCGGCCAAGGCGGCGCTGGAAACGGCCGAGTCTGCCGGCCACCGGGCCGATGCCGCCGAGGCCCGGCAGCGGGTGGTCGCGCTGGATCTACTCGGCCAACGCGCGCCGGCCGCGCAACGCCCGGCGCTGTTTGCCCTCCTGGCGCGGCGGCACGGGGTGCCTGCGGCGCAAGCGGCCGCACTGGCCGCAGCGGGCGCCCCCCTGGGGCAGGCCGCGGCGGAGCTGCTGCTCGGCATGGCCGTGCGGGTGCCGCTCAAAACGCCGGCTCCCGACGATCCCGCCGCTGCCGCCGATCCGCGCCCGGTGACGCCACTCCCGGTAGACGAAGGCCGCGAGCGAGGAGTGCCGCTGGCGCCACTGAACATCTGCCTGCGGCTCCTCGCCCTGGACGTTGCCCGCGAGTGCGCGGATACGGCGGCGCCGACCGAACGCGCCGGTGAGGAGACGGCAGCGCGTTGAAGCTCCGCAACTACTATCCAGGGGCAAGACCAGGGAATCGCTGCGTACCGGCACGGCGGGTGATCCTGGTGATGCTCGCCATCCTCCTTGGCGGCGCGCCGGCCCACGCCGGCCTGGAAACCGCCATCGAGAAGTTCCTTGGCCGGCAGGCGGCGTTGGCGCTGGCGGAGCAGTTCGGCACCGACACCGACCCGTTCCTCACCGCGTGGGTGAAGCAGCTTGGCGACCGGGTGGCGGCGGTGAGCCCACGCAAGGACGTGCGCTACCGCGTCGCCGTCATCGGCATGGACGAGCCGAACGCCCTGGCGCTCCCCGGCGGCTACATCTTCGTTACCCGGGGCTTGCTGGAGTTCGTCCAGGATGACGACGAGCTGGCCGCGATCATCGCCCACGAGGTGGGCCACGTCGTCGGCCGGCACGGGATGCGCCACATCAAGTTCCAGCTCCTGGCCTCGCTGCTGATCTCCGGGGTGCAGAGCCAGGCCGGCGACCTGGCCGCCACCGCGGCCGGCCTGGTGGACGCGCTGATGGCGCTGCAGCGCAGCCGGCACGATGAGCTGGCCGCCGACCGCATGGGCGTCGAGTACGCCGCCCGCGCCGGCTACGATCCAAACGGGCTCCTCTCCTTCTTCAATAAGATTCGCGAGACCAAGAAGCGGTCGTGGTTCGAGCGCCTCTTCGCCACCCACCCGCCGGCCGAGGTGCGGATCGAGCGCGCCAAGGGCAGCACGCTGCTCGCCGATCCGCCGGTGGAGATCCTGATCGCCATCGGCGACCGGTTGGCCGCGGAGGGCCGCTACAACCGGGCCATCGAGAAGTATCGGGCGGCGGCCGCCCGGCATCCGGGCGAGGCCACGGTGACCGCCAAACTGACGGCGGCGCTGGCGGTTCAGGGCAAAGATGCCAACGGAACGCGGATCTCTGGCGA
>JAAZEB010000230.1 GCA_012512505.1 Armatimonadota bacterium
CCACCGCCAGCACACCGGGCGCCTGCGCGCCGTCCACCTCCAGCAGCGCCCCGTGGGCCTCGGCCAGCGCCGCCAGCGCCGGGATGGGAAGCCTCAAGCCGGTGCAGTAGCTGACATGGCTCACGCTGATCACCCGTGTCTGGGGGGTGAGCGCCGCCTCAAAGCACGCGGTGATCGTCGCCGGGTCGGCAGGAGACTTCGGCAGGCGCACCGCATCGATGCTGATGCCGCCGTGACGGGCGAGGTAATCCCAGCAGACCCTCCCGCCCGGGTGCTCCTGGTCGGTGGTGAGGACCCGGTCGCCCGGCCGCAGGTGCAGGCCCTGCGCGATGGCACTCATGCCCTCGGTGGTGCTCCGCGTGATGGCAACTTCATCCACGCCGCAGCCCAGGAAGCGTGCCGCCTCGGCCCGCACCGCTTCCGCCTGTTCGAGCAGCGGGCCGTAGCCTTGCTCCGCCGGGTTCTGTTCGAGGACCCGCCACGCCTGATGAACCACTTCGGTCACCGGGCGCGGGCACGGGCCGAGCGTGCCGTTGTTCAGGTAGACAAGCCCTCGCTCCAGGGAGAAGTAGCGCTGGAGCGAGCGCCAGCTCTGCCCCCGAAGGCTTGTTAGGTCGGCCGCCTGCACCCCCGCGGACGCGGCGGCGCCCGGCAGCAGCGCGGCGCCAGCACCCCCGGCCAGCAGCACTCTCCTCGATAGCCGCGGCATGGCAGGTTCGCTCCTTACCGGTCGCCCGCGCCAACGTCCCGCGCGCCGCCCAGCAGCTCCGCGGAGTGGATCGTGGGCGCCCAGAACTTCTCGATATACTCCACCACCAGACGGGTGCCCTCGGCGTGGCTGACGTAGGGCGGCCGCGCCGGGTTGTACATCGCGTCGGTCAGGTCGCGAATGAGGAGCGTTCGCACGCCCCAGCGCACCATCTGCTTGATGCCGAACGAGCGGCCCAGCACGCACATGTTAGTGTGCACGCCCATGAACAGGAGGGTGTCGATCCCCTGCCCGGCGAGGAAGCTGTAGATCTCCTCGCCCTGATCCGAGATGCCATCACGGTCGTGGTCGATCTCCAGCCCGGGGTGCTGGCGCGTCCAGGCCTGGTACGGCTCCGTCTCGCCGGTATCCGACCCCTGGTCGGATGCGTCCACCGGCAGCGGGGGATCGGGGAGGTCGCGGGGCGACGGCGGCGGCACACGCGGCAACTCCTGCATCCGCCGGCGCGCGGGGGTGCCCTCGTAGAACGCCAGCGTGTCGGACGGCGCGTGAATGATGCGCACGCCCTGCGCCCGGAGCGCCGTGGCCACCCGGTTCATCCGCGGTACCATCGCCTCCACGCGCTCGGCGGCACCACGGCTCCAGTGTCGGTCCCACACATCGCAGATCAGCAGCGCCGTCCGCGCGGCGGGCAGCATCTCGCTTCGCTCCACCACCTGCCAGCAGGCGTGTCCGCCCTCATCTTGCGCCAGCACCTGGCGGCGCGTGGTGACTATCAGGTCCATACCGATCCCTCCCGCCTTCACCGCGTGGCCCCCTCCCCCGTCTTCCGGGCGAGGAAGCCAGGGGTGGGCCTTCCAGCCTACGTGCCCGAAAGCAGCGCCTGGGCCAGGATCCGCTCGGCGATCTCCATCGTCTTCACGGCGTCCGAGAAGTTGGAGCTAGGCTGAGTGCCCGCCTTCACGCAGTCGATGAACTCGCGGTTCTTTGCCTGGAAGCCGCCGAACACGTAGAACTCGTTGCTGCCGGCCACTTCCCGGGTGTCGTACTCCACGCCCTTCGTGTCGCCGTCGGCGTAGAGGACCCCCTTCCCCTCATGCTCCGCCTCGGCGCAGATCCCGGGCGCGTGCATCTCCACCCGAAAGACGCGCCGGCCGCTGGTCCAACTGTTCATCATCACCCCGGTGGCACCGTTATCGAAGCGCAGCAGGGCGAGGATCAGGTTGATATCCGGCACCAGCACGCGGCGGGTGACGCTCTCCACCGCAGCCAGCTCGCCGCCGCACATCCAGCGCAGGGTGTCGATGGCGTGAACGCCGTCGTCGAGCATGTGATCGCGGGCTGCCAGGTGCGGCTCGGGGAGGCACTTGTAGAAGGTGCAGACCGCGTGGGTGATCGGGCCGCGCTTCAGGCACTCGTCGCGCAGCATCACCACCATCGGGCAGGTGCGGCGCTGGAAGCTCACCTGGGTGATGCACCCATGGCGCTCCGCCGCGTAGGCCAGCATCCGCGCCTGGTGGTAGTTCACGCCCATCGGCTTCTCAATGTAGAGGTGGAGGCCCTGGCACAGGCACCACATCCAGATGTCGTACATCAAGTGCGGCTGGCCAATGGCATAGACCGCGTCCGGGGCGATCGTCTCTACCATCTTTTGGTAGTTCGTGTAGCGCTTCTCGACACCGTACTTGTCGGCGGTGGTGTGGAGGCGGTCGGTGTCCAGGTCGCAGATGGCGGCGATCTCCACGTCGTCGAACGAGGCCAGCGACGGATAGTGGACGGCGTTCGCCATATTGCCGGCGCCGATCATGGCGACGCGGACCTTCTTCGCGGCAGCGGCTGCGTGTGTGTCGGACATGAGCGTCTCTCCTCGGCGGCATCACCGGGGCACGCCGGGCGGAGGAGGGGCCTCCGACCCCGGGGATGACCCCCACCCGGCGCCGGAACGCGCGAACGCTGGCTCAGGCAAACAGCGACTTCGCGAAGGCGATATCCTCGGCGATCAGACGGTCCACCGCCTGTTCGTCGCTGTACTCCGCCGTCAGGCAGATCACGCCGTCGTAACCACGGCGCTTGAGCTCGGCGGCCACGCGCGGCCACGACGCCAGCCCGTGCCGACCGGTGGTCCAGTAGTGCCGCCACCGGGCCACCTCCGCCTCGGGGCCGTTCACCCGCTGCCAGTAGGCGTTCTTCAGGTTCACCAGGCACAGGTGCGACCAGACGATGTCCAGGGCCAGCTCTGGATCCTCGCCGTTGAGGGCGTTGTGGGCGGCATCCCACACGGCGCCGATGTGCTTCGGGTCGAACCGTTCGATCAGGTGGCGCAGCTGCATGGCGTTGGCGACAAAGCGATCGCAGTGGTTCTGGATCCCCAGCGTCACGCCGTAGCGGTCGAGGATCGGCACCAGGGCCTCGTACTCCCGCTGCAGCCGCGCCTCGGCCTCCAGGTAGCTCTCATGAGGGGGGATGTCGACGCAGATACGGAGGATCGGCACTCCAGCCTCGGCGCACGCCGCGATGGTGGCCTCGTCGGTCGGCCCGGCCACGCTGTCGATACTCACGCCCTGCTCGCGCAGCAGCCGGGCTGCCCGCGGCAGGTCGCGACTCACGTTCTCCGGTTCCACCTGGAAGCCCGGGCGTACCGGCAGCTCGACGCCGTCGAAGCCAAGGGAATGAACGAACTCTCCCAGTTGCGGCAGTGGCAGCTTCCAGGGCTTGGTAAACACGGAATAGCGAACGCTCATGCCTCCTACCACCTCTCACTCAACGATGCGCCAGCTCGGCCGACAGATCGAGGTAGCGCTGGATCCCCTGGGGGGTGACGTTCCACGGGATGTGGTTGCCGATGCACATCATGTAGCCGCCGGTCATCTTCGCTGTCTCCACCATGCTGCGCACCATCGCCTCGATCTCGTCCGGATCGTTGCGCGTCAGGATGCGGTTGTCTCCCTCGCCGGCGAGGAAGCAGTTCTCGTGCTTGCGGGCGATTGCCTTGTAGTTGGTGTATGGCTCGCTGATGATGCCGCGCGCGCCGCAGGCGAAGATGTCCTCCACGTAGGCGTCGAGGCACCCATCCGACATGAAGATCACCTCGATCCCCCGCGCCTTAAGCAGGCCCCAGAACTCCTCGTAGCGGGGGAAGATGTGCTTGTGCATCCAGGCTGGTGAACAGACCGGCCCCCGGGAGGTGACGATGTCGTCGTGGCAGATCACGAAGTTGATTGGCAGGCGCGCGAAGGAACGGAAGACGCGCCGGTTGATCTCGGCGAACTCTTCCATGATGCGGTCGAAGCGAGGATCCAGGCACGTTTCCAGGAACAGCTCCCAGCCGAAAGTGAGGAGCGGCCACATGAACATCGTGTTGTAGAAGCCGGCAGAAGAGGTGGAGCCGGCCGGCGCGCGGTCACCCCACTCGGCCGGGTAGCCGGCGCGGAACGCCCGGTAGAGCGCCTCCTCGTCGGAGTAATCGCGCGATTCGACCACCGGGATGTCGGTGAAGTCGCCCTGGGCCAGCGGCGAGAAGGCGAAAACATCCTCGGCGGTGCGGAACTGCTTGCCCCAATCCCAGTGTCCGGTGTGCGCGTCACCCCAGCGGACGTAGTGGCGCCCCTGGGCGTCGGTGTAGGAGCTGGCGCCGCCGGGACCCAGCGTGGGCCGGGGCTTCGGATCGTCCGTCTCCGGCACCGGCAGCCCCAGTTGCGGGTACAGCTCGGCCAGTTTCAGGCGACACAGCCGCGGGTGCTCGTAGTAATCGATGCCGGTGAGGTAGGTCTCCGCGTCCGGGCAGGACCAGTGTTCCCAGTGGGGGATCCGCCGCGGTGCCAGCCCCATAAAGGCGAGGTAGCGGTCGTCGTATGCCATCGCGCGCACCTCCAGGTTGCCCTCCCGCTGCTGCCGGAGCGGCTGGCACAAGGTTCTCCCTCATCCGCGCGAACGCCTGCTGCCAGGCTGAGGCACCCACAGCAAACCACCGGTCTGAACCCTCATCCCCCTTCCCCGCCGCGGCCACCGGGGAAGGGGGCCGGGGATCAGGCGGCCGCCCCGTCCACCCCGAGGGTCGCCAGAATCGCGCGGATGGAGAGGGTGGCACCGCAGATGACGCTGTCGGAGGCGCCGTAGTAGAGGGTCACCGTGTCGCCGTCCACCACGTGCCCGTTGGTGAAGACCACGTTGCCGTAGAAGCCCTGCCGCTCGTACTCCGCCAGCGGCTCCATGATCGGCTCCTGAGAGCGGGCGATGACGCGGGCGGGGTTCTCCCCGTCCAGCAGCAGCGCGCCCAGACAATAGCGGTTGCGCGCGTCGGCACCATGGTAGATCTCCAGCCAGCCGGCGGTGGTGCGGATCGGCGCGGCACCCGCCCCAATGCGCGCGGAATCCCACATCCCCGGGCGAACGCGCGCCAGGCACTCGTGGTCGCCCCAATGTAGTAGATCCGGCGAGCGGCTCACCCAGATGTCGTTGCTGCCGATGCCGCTGCTGGCGGGGCGGTGCAGCGCCCAATAGCGGCCCCCGACCCGCTCCGGGAAGAGGGCACAGTCTTTGTTGCAGGGCGGGAAGATCACCCCGTGCCGCTCGAAGTGCTCCCAGTCGGCGGTGCTGGCCAGGCCGACGGCGATCCCGGCCGGCGACACCGCGGTGTAAGTGAGGTAGAACCGCCCCTCGATGGCGGTGACGCGGCAGTCCTCGATGCCATAGGTCTCCAGGGCGCCCTGACCGGTCAGCGTCGGGGTCGCTGCCGCCTCGAAGTGGATCCCGTCGCGGCTGGAGGCCAGGCGCAGGTGGGAGAGCGTGGTCAGCAGGATCTCGCCGTCATAGCGGAAGATGCGCGGGTCACTGCAGTCCAGGCGAGGGTCGTCCTTACGGAAGGTCAGCACCCGCAGGCCATCGGCCGCCTCGGGGTCGTGGATCAAGGTGCCAACCTGGTCCTCGGGAAACACGGGCGCCTCGGCCACGCGCAGCAGAAGCCAGGTCTTGCCCCGAAAGCGGAACGCGCCGGGGTTCAGGAGACAGGTGACGGCCAGGCCGTCGCGGCTTGGCGGCACATCCTCAGGGCGCAACAGTGGGTTGCGCCCAAACCGTTCTGCGATATCTGCCATGGGAAAGCTCCTCGGTTGGGAAGTAGCCAGTTCGCGGGGCCGGACCCCCGGGTGGGCGCGCGGGCGGTTGCCAGAAGGAGGCAGGCGGATGGCTGCTAAGGCAGCGCGCCGGCCCCGGCGCCCGGTTGGCGCCACCGGTAGCCATGATACCAAACAAGCACGCGGAACTGCAACCCCGAGGAGGAACGAGGAAAAGAGTGGGCGGGCCGCCCGGCGCCCGTGAGACATCGGCACCGGCACGGCCCGCCCAGCACGCGGATAGCCGCCGCGCGCCTCTAGTGGCGGAGGCGGAACTGGCGGACGACGCGCTTGCTCTGGCCGTCGTGGGTGGCTTCGATGGTCACCGTGCCATCGGCGGCAGGGCTGGTGTGTACCCAGAAGCCGCCGTCGGGATCCAACGTCACTGCCTCGCCGTTCACCGTCACCGCCGCGCCCGGCACGACGGCGCCGCGCACCTGCAGGACGATCGGGCCACTGACTAGCTCGCTGCCACCCGGCGGGTTGGTGTTCACCAGCAGCAGCGGCGGCTTGTCGACGGCCTCAATCTCGCCGGCCAGCGCCTCGCGCACCGCGTGGAAGCGCGACGGCGACTGCTCGTAGTCGGTGAAGGAGCGCACGATCAGGCGCGCGAAAGCGTGTGCGCCCTCCGCGGCATCCAGCTTCTGGGCCGGCTTTCCCAACCGGCGCTGGACGGCGGCGGTGCGCTCGGCAAGGAGGTGGAGCCACTCGTAATCCTCGATCCCCTCACGCATGGCCTCCCAGCGCAGCGAGGAGAGGGGGCCCTCCGGCCCAGGATAGGCAATGTGCGTGTCGCCCGGGGGCAGGTTGGCCGCTGGCGCGCCGAACGGCTCCTGACCCCAGAAGTTGAGGCCCCAGTGCAGGTAGCCGGGCAGGTCGTAGGCGTAGTTGATCCAGTGAAGCACGCGCGTCTTCAGCAGGGCGAAGTCGAGGAAGCGGTTGGGGTAGACGGTGAAGGGATGGCAGCAGGTGTAGTACCATAGCTCGGCACCCGCCTGCTGTGCCTGGCGGTAGGTAGGATACCAGGTGTTGAGGTGGTTCAGCTTCGGCACCCATACCTCCAAGGCGCCCTCGAAGCCGGTGGTCTCAATCGCGTCGATGCGGCGGATGCCCGGCGCGTGGCGGTGGACGAACTCTGAGGCCCGGCGCCACGAGGCCAGGTTGTGCGCCGAGGGCTCGTCACAGATGTGGATCAGCGCCCGGTCGAGCCAGCCCCGCCGCTTCAGGTGCGCCTCCAGTGCGCGCAGCAGCGGGCCGAGGCCCTCCTCCGGCTCCAGCGTCACCATCTTGCCGGTCGCGGCGTCGGTGGCCGTCACCCGGTTGAGGAGGATCTCTTTGCTGGACCAGCCGCCCTCACCGAAGTGCGCGGTGAAGCCGATCTCCAGGCGCTCGCCGGCGCCGGCCGCGATGAACAGGCGCGCGTAGCGGTCGAAGCGGGTGAAGTCGAACGCCAGCTTGCCGTCGGCAGCACGCCGGAGGCGGATCAGGTTCAGCGGCACCAGCACCACATTCTGCCGGTGCGCGGCCATCATCCGGGCGTAGTGGCCCAGCATCTCCCAGAACGGCTCCGACCAGATCTCCAGCCGGTGCGCCGTGGCGATGTTCTCCGGGCTAAACCAGTTGGTCACCCAGAGGTGACGCTCGCGCGGCAAGGCAAAGTCGTGGACGCGCACCGCCAGCGGCACCGCCGCCTCGCGGTCGCCGGCCCGCACCCGGACGTGTCCGCGGTACTCTCCCGGCGGGCAATCCTCCGGCACGTCCACGCCGATCCAGACCGGCTGCGTCTGGTCAGGGGCCACCGTCAGCTCGCGGTCGGCCAGCAGCACGTCCGGCACGTCACAGGGCGCCTTGCGCAGCACATCCTGAGTGCCCTCGGTGTTGTGCGCCAGCGGGATGAAGCCCTGGAAGTGCCAGCGCACCTGATCCGCCGCGATCGTGCGCCCGCCTGGGCCAGCCAGCGGCTCGACGGTCACCGTGGCGCGCGCCGCTTCCCCGCGCACCTGCAGGGCGATCTGCCCACCGGCCGTCTGCCCCCGCGCCGCCCGCAGCGACACGACGCCCGGCTCCGCTGGCGGAGTGGCATCGGGGAACACCTTCTCTAGCGGATCCACCGCCCACGCCGTCAGCGATGCCTCCGCCGCGCTGGCCGGCAGCGCCACGGCCACCGTCAGACACAGCAGCAAGAGGATGAGGGGAACGTCCATCTTCACACCTCCGTCGCAACCCGTCCACCACCGCGCTCCACCACAGCCGGGCGCCGTAGACCCCGCCCATCCCTTGGTGCGGGGAACCTCTACGGGGCGCCATCAACGACGCCCCTGACCCTGGGGACAAGCACCCTGCAGGGCGCTGGGCCGGTGCATTGCGTCCGCAACGGTATCGCGGAGCCGGCTTCAGACGGCTTGTCCCTTGGTCAGGGTAGTCCTTTAGGGCTATCCGTAAGCTGTTTCGGTTCGGCAGGCAGGCGGTCCTCTCCCGCGGCACCGCGGGGAGAAAAGGACGCGTTTATGGCAGGGGGAAGCAGAACGGCAGGGCAGCGTGGGCTGCACCGCGATTGGGGGAGACGACCATCATGAGAAGAGTGTGCCTGGCCATTCTGTTGGCCGTGCTAACCGCCGCGACCGCCGGGGCGGCGCCGCAGACACACCCGCTGCTGGAGTACGTGCAGGCGCCCGACTCGGCCTACACCTGGAGCAAGCAGTCGGAGGCACCGGGGCCGGGGGGCAGCACCCTCACCCGGGTGGACCTCACCTCCCAGGTGTGGCAGGGAATCCCCTGGCAGCACGTCCTCTGGATCTGCCGGCCGGCAAAGATGCGCCCCGGCACCGCGGCGCTGCTGGTCATCACCGGGGGCAGCGGCCGTTCCCTCGGGGAGGAATATACCCTCCTGGCCACCGCCGCCAACAGCGCCGGCATCCCGATCGCCGTCCTCTTCGGCATCCCCAACCAGCCCCTTTTCGACGGCAAGAAGGAGGATGCTCTGATCGCCCATACCTTCCTGGAGTACTTCCGGACGCGCGACCAGAGCTGGCCACTCCTCTACCCCATGACCAAGAGTGCCGTCCGCGCCATGGATACCCTCCAGCAGTTCGCCGCCCAGGAGTGGCAGACGACGCTCCCCGGCTTCGTGGTCACCGGCGCCTCGAAGCGCGGCTGGACAACCTGGCTGACGGGCGCCTGCGACCCGCGCGTGCTGGGAATCGCCCCGATGGTCTACGACAACCTGAACCTGGGGTCGCAGATGCGCCAGCAGCTTGCCTGCTACGGCGGCTACAGCGAGCAGATCGGCGACTACTCGGCCACCCCCCTCCTCGATATGCTCACCACGCCCGCCGGCAAGGCGTTCGCCGACATGGTGGACCCCTACGCCCTGCGCGCGCGCCTGAAGATGCCGAAGTTGATCATCAACGGCAGCAACGACCGCTATTGGACGCTCGAATCGGCCAACCTCTACTTTAATGACCTGCCGGGCGAGCGCCGCATCCTCTACGTGCCGAACGCCGGCCACGGCCTGGGCAACTTCCAGGATGTCGTCGCCTCGGTGCTGGCGCTGACGCGCGCCTGCTCCGAGAAGAAGACGCTGCCACCGCTGACCTGGAACTACCGGGAGACGCCGGCCGGGCTGCAGCTCACGATTCGGGCGCGGGCGCCGCAGCGAGTGAGTGTCTGGACGGCAACCTCGCCCACGACCGATTTCCGCGATGCCCGGTGGACGGAGCAGCCGCTCGCGGCGCGCGGCGGACGCTATTCCTTCACGCTGGCGCGGCCGACGGAGGGTTACGCCGCCGTCTTTGGCGAAGCGCGCGTCCGCCACGGGGAGTTCCGGTTCCCGCTCTCCACCACGCCGCGGATGCTGGCCGCGAAAGCCAGGTGAGTGGCGGAGGGAGCAGGAGAGTAACGGAGCGCCGCAGCAACGCGGCTTCCCAGCCCGAAGAAGCCCGATGGCTCGGGCACTCCGGCAATCCCCTGAGAGAGTAACGGAGCGCCGCAGCGATGTGGCATCCCAGCCTGCAACAGCCCGATGGCTCGGGCACTCCGGATAGGTGCCCGAACCTGGGTTGGTAGGGGCGAAGCAACCGGCATGCCTGAGTTGGGTGCACACGCGTCCGGATGGCCGCCGGTTGTTTCGCCCCTACGGCGTTGTGCCCAGCCCCGACGTAGGCATGCGGCATCCCCAACTGCCGACGCCCGATGGCTCGGGCACTCCGGATAGATGCCCTGGAATCGCCAAGGGGCGAGGGGAAAGCCCCCTCGCCCCCTGGAACGAATGCCGGCCAGCCGGTCGGCTGCTTACACTCCCTTGTTGGCGACGAGCACGCACAGGTCGGCCATGCGGCAGGAGTAGCCCCACTCGTTGTCGTACCACGAGAGGACCTTCACCAGGTTGCCGCCCAGGACGGCGGTCGACTTGGCGTCGACGATGGAGCTGCGCGGGTCGCCCTTGTAGTCGATCGAGACCAGCGGCTCTTCCTCGTAGCCGAGGTAGCCCTTCATGCGGCCCTCAGACGCCGCCTTGAACGCCGCGTTGATCTCTTCCTTGGTGGCCTCGCGGCTGAGCGTCGCCGTCAGGTCGACGATGGAGACGGTGGGCGTGGGCACGCGCAGGGCGATGCCGTCCATCTTCCCCTTCAACTCGGGGATGACCAGGTTGATCGCGCGGGCGGCGCCGGTGGTCGTCGGGATGATGCTGAGGGCGGCGGCGCGGGCGCGGCGCAGATCCTCGTGCGGCAGGTCGAGAATGCGCTGGTCGTTGGTGTAGGAGTGGATCGTGTTCATGAAGCCCTTCTCGATACCAAAGTTATCGACAAGGACTTTCGAGATCGGCGCCAGGCAGTTGGTGGTGCACGACGCGTTGGAGATCAGGTGGTGCTTCGCCGGGTCGTACTGGTCCTCGTTCACGCCGAGAACGGTGGTCAGGTCGACGTTCTTGGCAGGAGCGCTGATCAGCACCTTCTTGGCGCCGGCGTCGAGGTGCGCCTTCGCCTTGTTGCCGTCGGTGAAGAAACCGGTCGACTCGATCACGATCTGCACGCCGAGATCGGCCCAGGGGAGCTGGCCCGGATCGCGCTGGGCGAGGACGGTGATCGTCTTGCCGTCAACGACGATGTCCTTCTGCTCGGCGCGGACCTCGCCGGGGAAGCGGCCATAGTTGGAGTCGTACTTCAGAAGGTGCGCCAGCGTCTCGGAATCGGTCAGATCGTTGACGGCCACCACTTCCACGGCGCCCGGATGACGCTCCTTCAGCGCCTTAAAGACCTGGCGGCCAATCCGGCCGAATCCGTTAATGCCAACCTTCACTGCCATTGGTTACCTCCTCATACTGGATCGAGCAAGCGACCCGGTCGCCAACACACCACGCCGATCACCCGGCACGCGAACCACCGCGGAAGCCGGCCCTTGGGCCCAGGCTCCTCGTCGATGTTCCGCGTGCGCTTCGTATCCTCCATGGTTACGTGGGCCGGCTCACTCGACAAGCCGAGCGATCGCTCGGGCCAGTTTCTGCGGGTCGTGCCTCACCAGATCGGTTTCACTGATGAAGTCACCCACGATGCACTCGAACCCCATCCGCCGGATCTTCTCCACATCCGGCTCGACCATCGTCTGGCCATGCACTTCGTACTTGGCCAGCAGGTCGCGGCGGGGCGTCCGGTTGTTCACCAGGACGTAGTCGAAAACGCGCCTGCCGGCGTGGCGGATGATCGCCTCGACGTGATCCGACGCCTTGAAGCCATCCGTCTCTCCCGGCTGGGTCATCACGTTGCAGATATGGACCTTCAGCGCGTCCGCGCGGGCAATTGCCTCGGCGATCTCCGGGATCAGCAGGTTCGGGATCACGCTGGTGAAGACGCTCCCGGGCCCCAGCACGATCAGATCGGCCGCGGCGATGGCCGCGAGTACATCGCCCACCGGCCGGGGATGCTCCGGCTCCAGACCGATCCGCATCACCGGCCCGTGCGACCGACCAATGCTACTTTCCCCTTTGATGTGCGTTCCATCCGCCATATCGGCGTGGATCGTCACTCGATCCACGGTGGAGGGCAGCACGCTCCCGCGGATGGCCAGCACCCGGGCCACCTCTTTCACCGCCCGCTCAAAGTCGCCACCGCGGAGCTGGGTCATCCCCGCGAGGATCAAGTTCCCCAGCGAATGCCCGGAGAGGCTGCTCACCGCGCCGTTGAAGCGGTGCTGGAAGATCTCGCCCATCACCGCTTCGTCATCGGCCAGCGCCACCAGGCAGTTGCGAATATCGCCAGGTGGCAGGATCCCCATCTCCTGCTGCAGGCGGCCGGAGCTGCCTCCATCGTCCGAGACGGTGACCACGGCGGTGATGTTGCTGGTGAACTCCTTCAGGCCGCGGATCATCGTCGAGAGGCCGGTGCCACCACCGACGACCACAATGTTGCTCCCCTGCTGCAGGTAGCGCTTGCGGTAGACCACCTCGGCCAGGCGCTGGTTGCCATAAGGATCCAGCACGCTCGCCACCGAGCGCACCAACCCCCGAATCCCCAGCGCCAGGCAGACCATCCCCAGGCCGATCAGCACCAGCCCGATCGGCACCACCAGGGCAGTAACGGGCAAGCCAAAATGCAGGCGCGAGTAGTTATTGATGTCGCCCAGAAGGTCGAAGACGACCATGTTGGCGACGAGGGCTGCCCCGAGGCCACCGCCGGTGATGAGCAGGACCCCCAGCGTGGCCAGGAGCAGCCAGCGCTTCACGCGCATGCCGGGGTACAACCACTTCAGTGCGCTGAACCTGCCCATGCTCACCACAGTCCGCTCTTGGGGGATGACGAAGCGCGGCCGCCGGCCTGCCCGCTGGCAGGTGCGACCTCGCCTCTGGCGGAGGCAGGCCCCGGCAACTCCGCACGCAGAAGGATGATGGCGTACCGTACCCGGGAGCAGGGGGCCACACCGGTCACGCAAAGCAAGCATTGCCCCAATCTGCACCAGTGGTATTATACCGGTTCGCGCAACCCGCTGTCAAGGCGCACTGCAGGGGCATGACAAGCAGGCGGCAGGGGTGCCGGCGCCATGAGGCACCGACCAGCACGCGCTTCCGGGCATAGCCCACCCGGGTTCCGGGGGCCAGGGAGGCCGGCCCCTACCGCCGCAGCACTTCGGGGTTGCAGACGAAGCGGGGCACCTCGCCGCGATGAACGGCGAGGATCGCGTCGGCACACGCGCGGTTGATCAGGCGCGCGCACTCCAGGCTAGAGCTGGCGCAGTGTGGCAGGGTGAGGCAGTTTGGCAGCGCCAACAGCGGGTGGTCGGGTGGAACCGGCTCTTCGTCGTAGACATCCACGGCGGCGCCGGCAATCCAGCCCTCTTGCAGGGCGCGCACCAGCGCCGAGGTCTCTACCAGGGCGCCGCGGCCACAGTTGATCAAGTAGGCATCGGGGCGCATCTGGCGCAGCTCCGCGGCGCCAAGGAGTCCGCGCGTCTCAGGGGTGAGGTTGGCGTGCAGCGAGACGAAGTCGGCTTGCTTTAGCAGCGTCGGCAGCGGCACCAACTCTGCGTTCACGGCGCGCGCCGCCTCGGCGCTCACGTAGGGGTCGTAAGCCAGCACGCGCATCGCGAAGCCCTGCGCCCGCCGCGCCATCCCCTGGCCGATGTGCCCCAGGCCGATGATGCCGAGCGTCTTTCGCCATACGTCCACGCCCCAAATCCCGCGCCAGTGCCCGGCGCGCAGCAGGGTGTGCGCCTCGGTGAGGTGGCGAGCCAGATCCAGCATCAGCCCGAAGGCGTAGTCGGCCACGCTGTCGGTGGTCATGCCCGGGGTGTTGGCGATGATTACTCCGGCCCTGGTGGCCGCGTCGAGGTCGATCGTGTCGATGCCGACGCCCCAGCGCACGATCAGCTTCAGGCGGTCGGCACCGGCCAGCGCCTCCGCGGAGTAGTAGTCCGAGGCCGCCCACACGGCATCGATGCCCGGCAGCAGCCGCCGCATGTCGGCCGCGGAAACGGGTGAGGGCACCGGGCAATCGACAATCGTGATCCCTGCCGCCTGGAGGCGGGCCAACTCTTCCGGCCCGGTGTGCCGGACGGCGCCGGCGGTCAATAGCAGCCTGAACTGAGACATGAACACTCTCCCCTCGCCTATTCGCCAGCCCGGCCGCGGTTTCCCTGCAACACCCTGGGGGTAACCAGTGGCCAGGCGAACCGGCGAGCCGCGCTCGCTGCTGGATCGGGGCCCGGAGGTGGCGTGGCGATGATGATCGCGCTAGCGGGTGATGTAATGCTGGGCCGAGGGGTGAACCAGGCGCTGCGCGATCTGCGGCCGGAGGAGCCGTGGGGCGACGTGCTGCCGCTGTTGCATGGCGCCGACCTGCGCGTGATCAACCTGGAGTGCGCCCTCACCCAGCACCCGTTTCCCTGGAGGCGCACGCCCAAGCAGTTCCACTTCCGCGCCGACCCCTCGGCGGTGGCGGTGCTCCGCGCCGCGCGCATCGATGCCTGCTCGCTGGCCAACAACCACACCCTCGACTTCGAGGAGCAGGGGCTGTTGGACACCCTCACCCACCTCGATGCCGCCGGTATCCAGCACGCCGGCGCCGGGCGCAACCTGGACGAGGCCCGGCGCCCGGCGCTGCTGACGCCCGGCCCTGACAGACCCCGCGTGGCCCTGGTAGCCTTCACCGACAACGAGCCGTCGTTCGCCGCCGGCCCCAACCGACCGGGCACCGCCTACCTGCCGGTGTCGCTGGAACCGGGGGGGCTGGAAACGGTGGAGGCCAGCATCGCTGCGGCGCGCGACGCTGGGGCGGAGGTAGTGATCTTCTCCAACCACTGGGGCCCCAACATGATCGAGCGCCCCAGCACGCTGCACCGCCAGTTCGCCCACGCCGTCGCCGAGCGCGGCGCGGACATCTACTTCGGGCACAGTGCCCACCTCACCCAGGGGGTGGAGCTCTACCGCGACACGCTGATCCTCTACGATACCGGCGACTTCATCGACGACTACGCGGTCGATCCCTTCCTGCGCAACGACTGGTCGTTCCTGTTCCTGGTGAGCCTAGAGGGCCGCCGCGTCTGCCGCCTGGAGCTGGAACCGGTGGAACTGCACTACGCGCGCGTTTGTCGCGCGGTGGGCCACTCGCGTGAGGCGAACCTGACACGAATGGAGAACCTCTCGCGCGAACTGGGCACCCACCTGCGCCGCGAGGACGACCGTTTGGTTCTGCCCACGTAGCCGCCGGGGCTACTGGAGGAAGAACGGATTCGACCAGGCGGTGCGGCCGTGCTCGTCCGTCACTTCCACGCGCACGTAGCTCTCCCCGCCACTCAGCACCCACTCCGCCTGCTCCAGCAGCTCCCCCGCCGGCGGCAGGCAGCGGCGACCGCGGCTGCGCTGCGCCTTGAAGACGATGGAGCGCGCCGGCGAGGAGCGGACCACCACCTTGCGCACGCGCCGTGGGGTGCCATCGGGGCCGGGCACCTCATCCCACACCAGGTCCAGATCCTCAATCGTCGGCCCGGTGGTGGAGTAGAACGCGCCGGACAGAAGCGCGTTCAGCACGTTCGGCAGCGACAGGTCCGGGCTTTTCACCATCACCCAGCCGTGGAAGCAGTCGTGCTCCGTACCGTGCGCATCGTCGCAGGCGATCCCAAGGATTGGCCCCTTGCGGTCGAGCAGGTCGTCCCAATGCACTTCGGAAGTGGACTTGCCGATGCCGGCGCAGGTGTCGTTATACACCTCCACGGCGAAGCACCCCTCCAGTGGCATTAGGTCTATCATGGTGTGTCCGCACCAGTAGGGATGGCACATGACGACGTGCCCGCCCTGGGCATGGACGGCGGCGATCACCTCGTTGGGGTGCCGGCCGGCAACCTCAATCGGCTCGTGGATGTCGATGGCGACCAGGTGATAGAGGTCGCCTCCATAGGGGTTGGCCGGGTGCAGCTCGCTGCCCGAGATGGCGAGGAAGTCGCGGTCGGTATAGGCCGACACGTCACTGACGCGGCCGTGGTCGGTGAGCACCAGGAAATCGTAGCCGGCCTCGCGGTAAGCGGCAAAGCGGTCGGCGACAGACAGGCGACCGTCGGAGACGGTGGTATGGGTGTGGGTGTTGCCGCGGAGCCAACGCCCCGGGGCGCGAAACGGGTTGATACTTTGCATGGGTAGTGCGTGCTCCTCCGCGATCACGTTCGGGCCGGGCCGCCGCTCTCCTGCCGGGGGCGCCGCTCAGTGGCCGCCGACGAAGTGGAGGGCGACCATCAAGGCGATGCCGACGATCAGGCCCACCACGCCGGAGGCAGTATGCCCGGGCCGGCCGTGCGCCTGGATCTCGGGGATCAGGTCGCCAACAGCCAGATATATAAAACTGCCGGCGGTGAACGGGATGAGGAGGAGCGAGAAGCTCTCGCTAGACTGACCAATAACCAACGCCAGCACGCCGCCGGCCACCGCGCTCAGCGCCGTGAGGAAGTTGTAGAGCAGCGCCTGGCCGCGCCCCAGTCCGGCCTGCACCAGCACGGCGTAGTCGCCCAACTCCTGGGGGATCTCGTGGAGGGCCACGGCGATGGTGGTGGCGATCCCGAGGTTGGTGCTGAAGAGGAACGCGCCGCCGACCACCAGGCCGTCAATCAGGTTGTGCAGCAGGTCGGTGCCCAGGTTGACGACGGCGAAGGGGCGGGCATGCAGCAGCGACCGCCGCCGCTCCCCCTCGGGGCGGGGGGGCGAGGTGGACACGTGTGCCAGGTGCGCCTCGTGATCGTCGCGGCCGGTGTGCTCCGCCTGCCAGCGGCGCAGCCCCTGCTCGAGCAGGAAGAAGGTGAGGGTGCCCAGCAGGATCAGCAGCGACGAGGGCAGGTCTAGCTCCCCCTTGCGCTCGACCAGCTCGGGCAGCAGGTGCAAGAAGACATCGCCCAGCAGGGCGCCGGCGGCGAAGCCGACCATCGGCAGCAGCCAGGCATGCAGGCGCTCGCCCTGCAGGTAAAGGGTGAGGATGCCGACCAGCGCCAGGGCGGAGATGGTCAGGGTGGCGCCGAGGGTATACCACCACACGGCGCCGGCACTCGCGCGCTCCGGCAGCGAGGCCGCAACGCAGAGCACCGGACCAAACAACAAACCAAACCCACTCCCCATCAACGCTCGGCTACCGTCCCATCGCCCGCACGTAAAGGTTGCCGGGAAGGCGCCGGGCGCTCCCGCGCATTTCCAGCAGCGTCAGTGCCGCCAGCACCTGGCCGGAGGGAAGGCCCCCCTCCGCCGAGAGCTGGTCGACATGCCTGGCCTGCGGCCCAAGGAGGGCCAGCACCCGCTCTGCCTCCGGAGTCAGCGGCAGCGGCAGCGCCGGCTGATCGGGCAGCGGCGCCTCCAGCGCCGCCGTAGACAAGTTCAGTGCCTCCAGGATGTCGGCCGCATTCTCAACGAGCGTCGCGCCCTCCCGGATCAGCCGGTGACAGCCCTGGTTGGTGAAAGTATCCACGTTTCCCGGCACGGCGAACACCTCGCGGCCTTGCTCCAGGGCGCAATCGGCGGTGATCATCGCGCCGCTATCGGCGGGCGCCTCCACCAGCAGCGTTCCCAGGCTCAGGCCGGCGATCACCCGGTTGCGCGCCGGGAAGCGCCACTTGTCTGGCAGCGCCCCCACCGGAAACTCGGAGACGACGGCCCCGCTTTGGGCGATGGCGTCGCGCAGGCGCGCGTGCTCGGCCGGGTAGCACTGGTCTACCCCACACCCCAAAACGGCGATGGTACGCCCTCCCGCCTGCAGGCATCCCTGGTGCGCGGCCGCGTCCACGCCGCGGGCCATGCCGCTCACCACCACCACCCCGGCCCGGGCCAACTGCCGGGCAATCTCGGCGGCCATCGCCCGCCCGTAAGGGGTGGCCCGCCGCGAGCCAACAATCGCGACGGCATACTCGGTTGCCCCGGCCAGCTCCCCTCGCACGTAGAGCACCGGCGGCGGGTCGACAATCTCGCGCAGCCGGGCAGGGTAGTCAGCATCCTCGAGGGTGAGCACCGTCGCGCCGAGGCGCTGCAACAGCGCCTGCTCTGCTTCCCAGCCGTCCCACTGCGCGGCCTCGGCCAGGCGGTCGTAGTTCGGCCCGGTGATACCACCGACGCGGGCCACCTCGGCGCGGGCCGCGCCCAGGATCGCCTCCGGGCTGCCGAACTGCCGCAGCAGCCGCGCCACCTTGCGGGGAGAGAGCTCCGCCCGGTTGAGGCGAACCCACGCCTCCACGCGCTCGCTCGTTGCCATCGAGACCCCACCTCACCCCGGCCAGGCGGCGCGGAGCACTGGGCGAGGACCAGGCCGCGCCAAGCACTGACGAGCGCCGCCCTGAGGTTCAGGACGGCGCTCCGTGTACGGATGCATCCGAGAAGCAGGCCCCCCGCGGGGAGGGACGCCGGGAATCAGCGGCGCACCCCGCCGCCCATGCCGCCCATGCCTCCCATGCCGCCGCCCATCCGGCCGGCACCCGGGGCCGCTCCGGCAGGCAGCTTGGGCACCGGCACCCAGCGGTGATCCACCTTAAACGACCACTCGTACTCCTTGGTGTTGCCTCTCCAGTCGGCCACCACTACGCTCACCTTGTGCTGCCCATCGGCCAACGGCTTCGCCGGCTGGGTCACTGGCGTGCTATAGGTCAGCTCGCCGGTAGCGGCGTTGAACTCGTGCTTCACCGCCACCCCATCCAGCTTGAAGACGAGCTTCGACTCATCGATCCCCGAGCCTTCGTCCTCAATCGTCACCTTGAACGGCACAGGAGGCACGCCGTAGACCGGGTCGGTGTCTTTCTCCACCGGCGTGTCGTGTACGTGGAACTCCTTGGCCTCCGGCGGGGTGCGATCCACGGCATCCGGGGAGAAGCAGTAGAGGGTGCCCTCGTTCGAGAGCGCCAGCACCCGGCCATCGGCCACGATGGGAGTGCCGTTGATGCTCACCGGCTGCCCCTGCTGGGCGATGTCCTTGGGCGGGAACACCCGGTACTTCCAGAGGAGCTTGCTGCCGTTCTCCCGGTCGATTGCGTAGAGGAAGCCGCCTTGTGCACCGACCAGCACGGCGTTGCGCGTGACCACTGGCGATCCGGTGGGAACGCGATCCAGCAGCGCCGGCCGCTTCCAGGCCATGCGCCCCGTGCTGGCATCGATGCAGTTCAGCGTGCCATCCTGGCAGGCGAAGTAGATCCGCGCGCCGTCGCCCTCTTCCACCACGGTGGGGGTCTCCACAATCGGGTGGCCGGTGGTCGAGGCCAGTTGCGAGCTGTTCCAGCGGTCTCGGCCCCGGCTGGCAGTGACACAGAACAGGTGCTTCCCGGAGGGCACGTAGAGGTTGTTCTCCCACAACAGCGGGGCGCCATCCATCATCACCTCGGGCATCGGGTGCCGCCAGCTTTCGCGGCCGTCGCTGATGCGCAGCGCGTGCAGCATCGGCTCACTCGTGGCGATGTAGACCAGGTTGGTTTCCACCGACACCGCGACCGGCAGCTTCACCGGCCCGCCGGCCCGGAAGCGCCAGCGCTCCTGTCGGGTGGTGGTATCGATCGCGTAGAACATGCCGCTGTCGTCGCCGAGGTAGAGGACTCCCTCATGGATCACCGGGGTTGCCCGGCTGCCGGCTTCCAGCTTGAAGCGCGTCAACTCTTCGCCCGAGCGCTTCGTATCCAGGGCGTAGAGCCAGCCCTTGGTATCGGCCACCCACAGCACGTCGTTTTCCAGGGCCAGGGTGCCGAACACGCTGCCTTCCAGGATGTGGTCCCACTTCTTCTCGCCCGTCTCGATGGCAAGGGCGTAGACCGAGGTGGTTGGAGTCTTGTCGGCTGTCAGGCCGCGCGCGCAGATGTAGACCGTATCGCCGCTGACGACGGGCGAGGAGGGGTTGCGAGCAGGCGGCTCGCCGCCCAGCTCAACGGAAGAAAACTTCCACTGGAGCGCCAGGGGAAGTGACACATCCTCCGCGGCGGTGGCGCGGGAGCGCTCCGCGGCGCTGGCACTCAGACCCCCGGCGACGAGGACCCCCGCGAGAATCAGGATGGCAGAGAACCATGGCACGCGGTTCATCGGTCGTAGCTCCAATCGTCCTGCGACGGCTCACACCGTTGCCGGTTCGCCGGAGAAGGCGCCCGCGCATTCGCCGCGCGCGGGGTCCAGACCGCCGGGCAACGGCTCCGCCCCATGCCAAAGCGCAGATGGCATCACCGGATGGAGGGCGTGGACAGGCCTACGCATTGGTGAGGCATGCGCCCTCAGTATACACCAGGCGCGGGCAGGGCGTCAAGACGCGCCAAGCGCCGCAACAGCGCCGCGGTCGGAACGGCCGGCCGGCGGGGCGCCGGCGATCCGGTCAGGCCGGCGTGGGAGGGGTCTCCGACTCCGAACCCAGGGCCAGTCCGGCATGGGAGGGGTCACCGACCCCGATACCCGGCGCCGACAGCCGCGCCGGGGAGCCGCCACCAGGCGCCGGATCAGCGCTGCGGCAGCTCGACGTAAACCGTGGTGCCGGCTCCGGGGGCGGACTCGAGGGTGAGCTTGCCGCCGAGGAGGGCGACGCGCTCTTGCATTCCCATCAGGCCGAAGTGCTTGCCGTTGCCCGCCGCCACGTCGGGCACCACAAAGCCACGGCCGTCGTCCTCGATGATCAGAACCAGCGAGTTGGCGCGCTCTTGCAGGAGGACGCTGGCCGTGTGTGCCTGGGCATGCTTCGCCACGTTGGTCAGGGCCTCCTGCACGATGCGGTAGAGGGCGATCTCCACCGCCGGATCGAGGCGCACGCCGGCAAGGGCATCGAGCGCCATGTGAAGCTGGATCCCGGTGCGCTGGGCGAAATCCTCCGCGTAACGCTGCAGGGCCACCACCAACCCAAGGTCATCCAGCACGCTCGGTCGCAGCTCGAAGGCGAGGTGGTGCAGCTCCTCCAGGGCGCGGCTGGCCTGCAAGCGCATCTGCCGCACCGCCGTGCGCGCCGGCTCCGCGTCCTGCTCTGCCTCCAGACGGCGCAGGCCGATGATCAGCGAGGTGAGCGACTGGCCGGTGTGGTCATGCAGCTCGCGGGCGACGCGCTTGCGCTCCTCTTCCTGGGCGGCGATCACTCGCTGCAGCAGTTCGGCGTGCTGACGCTCGCGCCGTTGGCTCTCCTCCAGCGAGCGCAGGTTCTCCACCGAACGCGCGCTCTCGATGGCCGCCGCCGCCTGGGCGGCGAAGGTGGTTGCCAGGCGCTCGTCCTCCTCGCTGAACGCCTCCCCGTCATACTTCTCCGTCAGATAGAGGTTGCCGTAGGTTTGGCCGTGCCAGGTGATCGGCACCCCGAGGAACGAGCGCATCACCGGGTGATGGGGCGGAAAACCGATGGATCGCGGGTCATCGTTCAGGTTGGCCAGGCGCAGCGGCTCGCGCAGCACGACCCCCAGCAGGCCCTTGCCACTCGGCAGCGTCTGCAGGCGCGACCGGGTTTCCTCGTCCATCCCGGCGGTGACGAAGCGAACCAGCTTCCCGG